>DATNIY010000033.1:0-58836 GCA_035604195.1 Allostellaceae bacterium | reverse complement strand
TGAGACCGGAATGATGCGGACCTGGCCCGGGGGTCATACCCTAGAACCGCCGGCGATGCCAGAGCCGGCGTGGCGCGCAGGGCCGGATTGGCGTGTCGCAGCAGCGGCGATGCGCTATGGTCGGGACCCCTTGCAGGAGAGGAGACGATGGAGCTCGAGCTGCGCGGCAAGGTGGCGCTGGTCACGGGATCCAATCGCGGCATCGGCCGCGGCATCGCCGAAGCGCTCGCCGCCGAGGGATGCCAGCTCATGCTCACTGGCCGCGACGAGACGGCGCTGGCCGCGGCCGCCGCCGCGATCACGGCGCTGGGCGCGACGGCCAAGCTCCATGTCGCCGATCTGCGCCGCGAAGAGGCGCCGGCTTCGCTCGCGGCCGCAACCGAGCGCGCTTATGGGCGGCTCGATATCCTCGTCAACAACGCCGGCGCGACCAAGCGCGGCGACTTCCTTGCGCTCACCGACGCCGATTGGCAGGACGGGTACGCGCTCAAATTCTTCGCCCATGTCCGGCTCGCGCGCGCCGCCTGGCCGTTGTTGCAAAGGAGCCGCGGCTCGCTCGTCACCATCGCCGGCATCGGCGGCCGCGAGCCCACGGCCGACTTCACCATCGGCGCATCGGTCAACGCCGCCGCCATGGCCTTCACCAAGGCGCTCGCCGATCTCGGCAAGGGCGCGAGCGTGCAAGTCAATGCCATCAACCCCGGCCATGTCGACACCGCCCGCCTGCAGCATCGCCTGCAGGCGCTGATGCGCGAGGCCGGCCTCGACGACGCCGGCGCCCGCGAGCGCTACCGCGAGATGCTCGACATCACCCGCCTCGGCCTGCCGCAGGACATCGCCGGCCTGGTCGCCTTCATCGTCTCGCCGCGCGGGCGTTGGCTGCACGGCGCCACCATCGACATCGACGGCGGGCAGTTGTCGATGCTGTGAGCGCGGGAAGAGCCGTTGCCGGCCATCCGCCTCAGCAACGTCACCAAATGGTTCTTCAAGAACGGTGCGACGCGGGCCGGACGCCTTAGGGCGATTGCCGACTGCATGGATGCGATGCGTGCTTCGGGCGACGTATACGTCGCCCGCTGCTGTGCAGCGCTCCTCAGCACGAGGCAGATCGTTGATGGCACGAAGAAAGTTGCCTCAGCCTGAGGGGCGACCGCATGCGGTCGCCCGTAGCGGCCGTCTCGAAGGCCGCAATGAAGCAATCCAGCCGGGATTTGCTCTACACGCCGACGTAATTGCGGATCTTGCCGTATTCGGCGATGAGCGCCTTAGAATCGCCGCTCCAGCGCACCCGCCCGCGCTCGATCACGTAATGGCGATCGGCAAGGCGCGTGAGCGCTTTCAGATTCTTGTCGATCAGCAGAATCGATTGCCCTTCGGATTTGAGCCTCCGGAGCACGCGCCAAATCTCGAGGCGAATGAGCGGCGCCAGCCCCTCGGTCGCCTCGTCGAGAATGAGGAGCTTGGGATTGGTCATCAGCGCGCGGGCGATCGCCAGCATCTGCTGCTCGCCGCCGGAGAGATGCGCCCCCATCTGGTCGCGCCGCTCGGCGAGCCAGGGGAAGAGCGCCGTCACGGTCTCGACCGTCCAGCGCCGCGCCGTCGCGCGGCCCGCCGCCGCTGTTGCCGTCAAGTTCTCGCGCACCGTCAGGTTGGAGAAGATGCCGCGCCCCTCCGGCACCAAGCCGAGTCCGAGCCGGGCGATGCGGAAGGGCGCCAGCCCCCTGAGCAGCCTGCCCTCGAAGGCGACCATGCCGCCATGCGGCGGCGTCATCCCCATGATCGAGCGGATCGTTGTCGTTTTGCCCATGCCGTTGCGGCCGATGAGCGTCACCATCTCGCCGCGATCGACCGCGAAGCTCACGTCGAACAGGACCTGGCTTTGGCCATAGCTGGTCTGCAGGCCCTCAACCCTGAGCATCGAGCTCTCCGATGTCCTCCTCGCCGAGATAGGCCGAGCGCACCTCGGGATGGGCGCGGATCTCCTCGGCGCTGCCGGAGGCGATGATGCGGCCGGCGACCAGCACCGAGATGCGGTCGGCGAGCGAGAACACCGCGTCCATGTCGTGCTCGATCAGCAGCATCGTGTAGTGGCCCTTGAGGCGGGCGAGGAGCGCCATCATCGCCTGCGATTCCTCGCTGCCGAGCCCCGCCATCGGCTCGTCGAGGAGCAAGAGCGTCGGCCGCGTCGCCAGCGCCATGGCGAGTTCGAGCTGGCGGTGCTCGCCATGCGACATGCCCGAGGCGATGACGGCGCCGCGCGCGCCAAGGCCGAGCTCGCGCAGGAACTGCCGCGCCGGCCGGCGCAGCCGCTCGAGCCGCTGGGCGGGGTGCCACAGCTTGAAGCTGTGCCGGTCGGTCGCCTGGACCGCGAGGGCGACGTTGCCCTCCGCCGTGAAGCTGTTGAAGATGCTGGTGATCTGGAACGAGCGCGCGAGCCCGAGCCGGGCGCGATCGGCGGTCGCGAGCGCGGTGATGTCGCGGCCGGCGAAGCGAATCCGGCCGGAATCGGGCTTGAGCTCGCCGGTGAGCTGGCCGATGAGCGTGGTCTTGCCGGCGCCGTTGGGGCCGATGAGCGCGTGCACCTCGCCGCGCTCCACCGTCAGCGAGACATCATCGGTCGCGCGCAAGGCGCCGAAGCTTTTGCACAGGTGGACCGCCTCGATGAGCGCAGCGCTCACCGCCCGCCCCCGCCTTCGGAGCCCGATGCCGCCGGGATCGCGTCGCCGGCAAGGTCCGGCGGCGCTTGCGGCGCCTCCTGGGCGCCGAAGGCGCGTACCAGAAAGCCCCACAGCCCCTCGCGGATGAACAGCACGCGCACCACCAGGAGCGGCCCGAAGTAGAGCATCCAATGCTCGGTGTAATCCGACAGGATCTGCTCGAAAAGCAGATAGATCGCGGCGCCGAAGATCGGGCCGATGAGCGTGCCGGGCGAGCCCAGAATGACCATAGCCAGCAACTCGCCCGACATTTGCCAGCTCATGATCGCCGGGCTGACGAAGCTCGCATGGTTGGCCATGAGGGCGCCGGCCAGTCCGGCGATGCCGCCGGCAATGACGAAGGCGACGAGCTTGTAGCGATAGGGCGGGAAGCCGATCGCCGCCAGCCGCCGCTCGTTGTCGCGGCCGCCGCGGATCACCATGCCGAACTGCGAATGAACCAGCCGCAGCGCCACGACGAGGACGAGGACGAGAAGCGCCAGCACGACGTAATAGAAGGTGACGTGGTTGCGCAGGGTAAGCAGGCCGTCCAAATGATTGCGCCCCGGCAAGGCGAAGCCGTTGTCGCCGCCGTAGTCGCGCAGGCTCTGGCCGATGTAATAGATCATTTGCGCGAAGGCGAGGGTGACCATGATGAATTGGAAGCCGGCGGTCCTCAGCGCGAGCGCGCCGATGACCAGTGCGCAGACCATCGTCACCGCCACCGCCGCCGGCCAGACGATGAAGGCGTCGGTCCAGCCCGCCACCGAGAGCATGCCCGCAGCATAGGCGCCGACGCCGAAGAAGGCCGCCTGCCCGAAGGTGACGAGCCCGGCAAAGCCGAGCAGCAGATCGACCGAAAGCGCCGCCATGCCGTAGATCGCGATCTGCGTGGCAAAGCGCGTGTAGTAGATGTTGCCGGTGAGCGGCACCGCCAGCGCGATGAGCAGCAGCGCCGCGTGAAGCAGAGTGCGGCGATTGAGGCCCATCTCAGCCCCGATGCGCCGCGAAGAGCCCGGTCCGGCTGAAGACCAGCACGATCGCCATCAGCACATAGACCGCCATTCCGACGAGCGCGCTGCCGGCGCCGACGCCGAAGAACTGCGGAATGAGCACGCGGCTGAAGGTGTCGAAGAGACCGACCAGCAGCCCCCCGACCAGCGCGCCGCGGACCGAGCCGACGCCGCCGATGACGATCACCACCAGGGTCAGGATGAGGATGGGATCGCCCATCCCGGATTCAATCGACAGCAGCGGTCCCGTCATCATGCCAGCGAGGCCCGCGAGCGCCGCGCCGAGACCGAAGATCAGCGTGTAGAGCAGGCCAATATTGACGCCCAAAGCTTCGACGATCTCGCGCTTGTCGCTGCCGGCGCGAATGAGCGCGCCGAGGCGCGTTCGGGTGATGAGCCAAAACAGCATGACGCCGACGACGACTGCCACGGCGGTGATGGCGAGCCGATAGACCGGATAGGCGATGCCCGGAAAGATCTCGACATGACCGTCGAGGAAGGCGGGAATGGTGAGATTGAGCGGAATCCGTCCCCAGATGACCACCACCAGCTCGTTGAAGAAGAGGGTGAGGCCGAAGGTCGCGAGCACCTGATCGAGAAGCTCGCGCTTGTAAAGCGGGCGCAGCACGAGAATCTCGAGGATGGCGGCGACGATGAGCACGGCGACCAGCGCCAAGGGTACGGCGAGCCAATAGGAACGCGTCGCCGCGAAGGTCGCGACCAAGGCGTAGCCGCCGATCATGAACATAGAGCCATGCGCCAGATTGATGACGCGCATGATGCCGAACACCAGCGTCACGCCCACCGCCATGAGGAACAGCATCAGGCCGAGCTGCAGGCCGTTGAACGATTGCTCGATCAGGAGAGACCAGGTCATGGCGGATCAGGCCGGAAACGCGCGATTTCCCTACGGGCGGTTACGATGGCCGGCTTTCGTCGTCTCCGTCAATGGCGGCGCGCGATTCAGTCCTCGGGCTCCTGCGGCGTCGGCCAGCCGCGCTCGATCTTGACCGCCTTGACCGCTTCCTTGAGCGCGCCCGACAGCGGCAGGCTCAAGCGGACGCGATCGGCCTCCTTGAGGACGATCATCATGTCCTTCTCGGCCCACGGCATCGGCCGCTCCTCGACCCGGCTCTCGAGCGCCCAATTCGCGGCGCTGCTGGCGAGGAGCGCTTGGCGCAGCGGCTCGATCGCGACGCCGAGCCGCTCGGCGAGCTTCAGCCCCTCGTGATTGGCCGAGATACACGCCCACAGGATGAGATTGTTGACGAGCTTGCCGGTCTGGCCGGCGCCGAGCGCGCCCAAATGGAAGATCGCGTCGGCGAAGCACTGCAGGGCCGGCTTGACCGCGGCGAAACCGGCGGCGTCGCCGCCGACCATGATCTGCAGCTTGCCCGCCTCCGCCGCCGCTTCGCCACGGCAGAGCGGCATGTCCAGGAGCGTGATGCCGGTCTGGGCGAGGCGGGCCGCAAGCCGCTTCATCGTGTGCGGCGCCACCGTCGAGGCGACTCCGACGATGAGGCCGGGGCGCGCCGCCGCTGCGACGCCGCCCGCGCCGCAAAGGACTTCCTCTACCTCGGTGTCGAAGCCGACGAGCGCGATGACGAAATCGCTCGCCGCGGTCAGCTCCTTAATCGAGCCGGCAAGCGCGATGCCCGATGCCGCGGCCCGCGCCCGCGCCGCGGCGTCGACATCCCAGCCGCGCGCCGCGAAGCCGCCCGCGCGCAAGTGGCGGGCGATCGGGTGACCCATCTTGCCCAGGCCGACGATGCCGACTCGGCGAAGGACGCCGTTGCTCATCTCACTACTCCCTGGGGTTGGCGGCGGCGGCGGCGGGACCGGCGCGCGTCGCGCGCCGCGGCTCAGGCTTCCTTCTTGCCGGGATCGCGTACGTCCTTGATGACCGCGATGTCCTTGTTGGCGAGCCGGCCGTCGATGTCCCGCACCTCGCAGATGTAGACGTTCTGGATGGGGTGGTGGGTGACGGGATCGAAGCGGAACGGCCCGCGCGGCGCGTTGAACGTGACCTTTGCCATTGCCGCCGCAAGCTTGTCCTTGTCGGCGGTGTCTCCGTCGGTCGCCTTCACCGTCTCGTCGATGACGCGCGCGGCGACATAGCCGTATTCCGAGAACAAATCGGGGTAGTCCTTGTATTTGGCGCGGTAGTCCGCGACGAAGCGTTTGTTCTCGGGCGTCTCCAGCGTGTCGGTGTAGATGGTCGAGGTGACCACGCCAAGCGCGGCGCGGCCTTGCGCTACGATCGAGGTGCTGTCGATGAGGGCGGCGAAGCCGACCATGCGCGTCTTCTCCTTGAGACCGGCCTCGGCGTATTGCTGGACGTAGCGGATGGCGTCGGTGCCGCCGAACCAGTTGTAGGTCACCGGCGGGCTGATCGCTTTGACGTCGGTGAGATAGACGCTGAAATCCGTCGTCCCCAGAGGCGGATAGATTTCCTTCAACACCTTGCCGCCTCGGGCGGTGTACGCGGCCTTGAATTCGGCGAGCGTGTCGTGTCCGGCAGCAAAGTCGGTGCCGAGCAGCACCGCCTCCTTGCCGAGATTGTCGTAGACCCACGCCCCCATGGGATGGCAGAGCTGCCACGAGCTGATGGAGGTGCGGAACATGCGGGGAATGCGCTCCCAGGTGATGGCGTCATTGCCGGCCCCGGAGACGAGAAGAAACGTCCCGCTCTGCTTGATGTAGTTCAGGATCGCCATGGCGACATTGCTGCCCTGCGGGCCGCAGACGAGATCGACCTGGTCGCTTTCGACGAGCTTGCGCACTTTCTGCAGCCCGACCTGCGGATTGGCCTGATCGTCTTCCTTGATGAGTTCGACCTTGCGGCCGGCGATGGTCCAGCCGATCTGCTCGAGATAAAGATTCATGCCGTCCCAATTGTGCTCGCCGTTATAGGTCAAGGGCCCGGTGAAGATGTTGAGCATACCGATGCGGAGCGGCGCGCGTGTTTCGGCAAGAATGGCGGGCGCCGATACGCCCACGGCGAGCGAAGCGCCGGCCGCGGCGCCTCCGGCGAGGACGGCGCGGCGGCTCAAATCCCGGTCGCGACGAATGTGGCGTTCCATGGGCCCCTCCCTGGGCTTCGTTTTCCACGCCTTGCGGCGAGGCTGTGCTGCGAATGAGGATAGCAGAGCGCGCCGGAAAGCTCATCGACCGTCTGCACCAAGACGCGCCCGCCGCGCTCCGCCGCTTGGCATCCTCCGCGAATCCTGGGGCCCGAAATCGAGCCCGGACCACGAACTCTCCTGCAAGGCGTTGAAAACTGCCGGTGTCTCGGGCAATCTGCTAACAATGTCTCAGCGCCGCCGGGCCGAGGGCCCTGGTTCGGGGGCGACGACAAGGGAGGACGGAGTGGGACCGCAGCGAATCACTCCTGCCACTGCGCGCGACTGAACGGGCCGGCAAAGCGTCATCATGGATTTTCTTTTTGCCCAACTCATCAACGGGCTGGTGTATGGGATGCTGCTGTTCCTCATGGCGGCGGGGCTCTCGCTCATCTTCGGCCTGATGAACGTCGTGAGCCTGGCGCACGGCTCGTTCTTCATGCTCGGCGCCTTCCTCGGGCTCGCGGCCTTTCAGGCGACGCACAGTTTTTGGGCGGCGCTGGTGCTCGCGCCCCTGCCCACGCTGGTGCTCGGCATCATCATGGAGCTGCTGTTCATGCGGCCGCTCTACCGGCGCGGTCACCTCGACCAGGTGCTGCTGACCTTCGGCTTTACCTTCGTGTTCTTCGACGCGGTGAAGTCGATCTGGGGCAGCGACATCCGCAGCCTGCCGACGCCCGAAGCGCTGCAGGGCGTCGTGCACATTGCCGGCGGCGTATTCTCGGACTACCGGCTATTCCTGATCGGCCTCGGCGTCTCGCTCGCCATTCTGTTCTGGCTCTTCCTCGAGCGCAGCCGTCTCGGCGCCATGGTCCGGGCGGGGGTCGACGACAGCACCATGGCGGCCGGGCTCGGCGCGAACATCCCAGCCTTGTTCACCGGAGTCTTCGCCGTCGGCGTCGGGCTCGCCGGGCTCGGCGGCGTCGCCGCCGGTCCGGTGCTTGGGCTCTATCCCGGCATGGACGCGGACATCCTCATCCCCTCCTTCATCGTCATCGTGATCGGCGGCATGGGCAGCCTGCGCGGCGCCTTCCTCGGCAGCCTGCTCATCGGCGAGGCCGACACCTTCGGCAAGGCCTATGTGCCGAGCATGGCGCTCTTCCTCATCTATCTCGTGATGGCCGTCGTGCTGCTGGTGCGGCCGCAGGGGCTGTTCGGCATCAAGCATACGGGCGCGGCCGCGGCGCCGGTGAGCGCGCCGCTGCGGACCGGGGCGCCGCCGGCGCAGATTCGCGTCGCCGGCGTGGTTGTCCTCGCGGCGATGCTGCTCTACCCGTTCCTGGTCGCGGGTTATCCGCGCACGCTCATCGCCGAGATCTACATTTTCGGCATCTTCGCCATGAGTCTCGATGTGCTGTTGGGTTACACCGGGCTCATGTCGCTGGGCCATGGCGCCTTCTTCGGCCTCGGCGCCTATGCCGTGGTGATCCTCGGCAGCTTTTTCGGCCTCAATGCCTGGCTCGGCGTCGCGGCCGGCGTGCTCGTGGCGGCATTCGGCGCGGTCGTGGTCGGCTTTTTCTGCGTGCGCGCCATCGGCGTCACCTTTCTCATGCTCACCCTGGCGTTCTCCCAGCTCATCTATTCGGTGGCGCTCAAATGGCGCGATGTGACCGGCGGCTCCGACGGCATCGGGATTCCCGGCAAGCCCAGTTTCTTCGGCTGGGACCTCTCCGATTCGCTCGTCATGTATTACATGACGCTGATCTTTTTCGTCTTGTGCTACTGGAGCTTGCGCCGCCTGATCAATTCCCCGCTCGGGCATGTCTTCATCGGCGTGCGCGAGAACGAGCCGCGCATGCAGGCGATCGGCTATCGCACCCGGGCCTACAAGCTCTTGTCCTTCACCATCGGCGGCACGGTGGCCGGGTTCGCCGGCGGCCTCTATGCCATTTTCAACGGCTTCATCTCGCCGGACGCGATCTATTGGAGCGCCTCGGGCGACATTTTGATCATGGTCATGCTGGGCGGCGCGGGGACGCTGATCGGGCCGGTCTTCGGCGCGGGGATCTTCCTGCTGATGAAGAATTTGGTGAGCTCGTACAGCGAGCACTGGATGTTCATCATCGGTTCGATTTTCATCGCCTGCGTGCTGTTCTTCCCCGGCGGCATCTGGGGGACGGTGCGGCAGTTCGAGCTGCGGCAGCTCTGGCTCAAGCGGCGGCCGGCGTGAGCGTCCTCAGAACGGAGCGCCTGTGCCGCTCCTTCGGCAATTTGATCGTGACCAGCGACGTCAACCTGACCGTCGAGGACGGCGAGCGGCACGTCATCATCGGGCCGAACGGCGCCGGCAAGACCAGCCTCATCAACCAGATCGGCGGCCAGCTGGCGCCGAGTTCGGGCCGCATCTTCGTCAAGGAAGTCGACATCACGAGCTGGCCGCCCGACCGCGTCTGCCGCATGGGCGTGGCGCGCACCTTCCAGCGCAACAACCTCTTCCAGAAGCTGAGCGTGATCGAGAATTTGCGCCTGGCGGTGCAGGCGCGGCGCGGCAATCCGCTCAACTTCTTCACCCCGGTGAAGCGGCTCCGGGACCTGATCGGCCGCGCCGAGGCGGTGATGCGGCAAGTCCATCTCGACGGCGACGGCGGCCGGCTGGTGCGCAACCTGTCCTACGGCGAGCAGCGCCAGCTCGAGGTAGGGATCGCGCTCGCGGGCGAGCCCGACCTGCTGCTGCTGGACGAGCCGACCTCCGGCATGTCGCCGGCCGAGACCGGACGCATGATCGAACTCATCGCCGGCCTGCCGCGCAGCCTGTCGATCCTGATGATCGAGCACGACATGAAGGTCGTCTTCTCGCTCGCCGACCGCATCACCGTGCTCTATTACGGCGAGGTTCTCGCGACCGGGACGGCGGCGGAGATCCAGGCGAACGACCGCGTTCGCGAGGTCTATCTCGGCGTGGCGCACTAGCGATGCTCGAGCTCGAGAACGTCAACGCCTATTACGGCGAAAGCCACATCCTGCACGGCGTCTCGCTCACCGTGAGCGACGGCGAGGTCGTCTGCCTCCTGGGCCGCAACGGCGCCGGCAAGACGACGACGATCCTGACCATCATGGGCTATTTGAAGCCGCGGCCGGGGCGCATCCTCTACCACGGCCGCGACATCGCGCGCCTGCCGCCCTATGCCGTGGCGCGGCTGGGCTTCGGCTTCGTGCCGCAGGAGCGCGGCATCTTCCCGAGCCTCACCGTGCGCGAGAACCTCACCGTGTTCGCGCGCGCGGGACAAACGCGGCGCTGGTCGCTCGAGCGCATCTACCGGCTCTTCCCGCGCCTCAAGGAGCGCGAGCCCAATCTCGGCTTTCAGCTCTCGGGCGGCGAGCAGCAGATGCTGTCGATCGCCCGCGCGCTGATGCTCAACCCCTCGCTTCTCCTGCTCGACGAGCCATCGGAGGGCCTGGCGCCGATGATCGTGCGCGAGATCATCGAGGTGGTGAAGGGCCTGAAGCAGGAGGGTCTCGCGATTCTGCTCGTCGAGCAGAATTTGCGCACCGCTCTCGCCGTCGCCGACCGCCACCACGTCATGAACAAGGGCGAGATCTGCTTCACCGGCGGCTCAGCCGAACTCGAGCACAACGACTTCGTCCTGCGCAGCTATCTCAGCGTCTGAGCCGCAGCTCGCCGATGCCGAGAGAGGCGATGCCGTTGAACACGCTGTTGCCGACGACCTTGGTGGGAAGCTATCCCCAGCCCGACTGGCTCATCGACCGCCAGCGCCTCGCTGAGTTCCTGCCGCGCATCCGAGCGCAGGAGCTGTGGCGCGTGCCGTCGCCCTGGCTCGAAGAGGCGCAGGACGACGCCACGCTGCTCGCCATCCGCGACCAGGAGCGCGCCGGCATCGACATCGTCACCGACGGCGAGATCCGCCGCGAGAGCTATTCCAATCGCTTCGCCACCGCGCTCGACGGCCTCGACATCGACAACCCCGGCCTGGCGCCCGGCCGCACGCCGGGCCGAGTGCAGCGCGTGCCGCGAATCGTCGGCCCGATCCGCCGCCGGCATCCGGTCGAGCGTCGCGACCTCGAATTCCTGCGCGCCAACACCGATCGGCGGATCAAGATCACGCTTCCCGGTCCCTTCACCATGTCCCAGCAGGCGCAGGACGAGCACTACAAAGACGAAGTCGCGCTGGCGATGGATTATGCGGTCGCCGTGAACGAGGAGATCAAGGATCTCTTTGCCGCCGGCGCCGACATCGTCCAGATCGACGAGCCCTACATGCAGGCGCAGCCCGAAAAGGCGCGGCGCTACGGCGTCGCGGTGCTCGACCGCGCGCTCCAAGGCGTGACCGGCACCACGGCCGTGCATCTCTGCTTCGGCTATGCCGCCTTCGTGAAGCAGCGTCCGTCGGGCTATTCCTTCCTGCCCGAGTTGGAGCGTTCCGGCGTCGGGCAAGTCTCGATCGAGACCGCTCAATCGGCGCTCGACTGCGCCGTGCTGGCGCGGCTGCCGAGCAAGGTCATCATCCTTGGCGTCCTCGACCTCTCCGATCCGACGGTCGAATCGCCGGGAACCGTGGCCGAGCGGATCCGCCGGGCGCTGCCCTATGTGCCCGCCGAGCGGATCGTCGTGGCGCCCGATTGCGGCCTCAAATTCCTGCCCCGCGACGTCGCCTTCGGCAAGATCAAGGCCATGGTCGAGGGCGCAGCGATCGTGCGCCGCGACCTCGCCCAAGGCGGCGCGGCGCAGGGTTAGCGCCTCGTCAATAATTGCCCGCGCCGGCGCAGCGCGCGGCGCGCCGCCCCAATCGTGCCAAAGGGCTTTCACGACTGGTTAATTCCCTTGGGTCATTGTGATCGCCGCTTGGCATAACTGAAGCGGTGGCGATGATGGGCCGGATCGGCCGGAGCAATGACTTCCTGCGGTCGAGATCGGGACGCGGGTTTGTGCTGTCTCTGGGCTTCAGCGCCGTCGTGTCGGCCGTGGTCGCCTACGGTTTCTACTACTCGAGCCTGAGCTGGTTCAAGGCGCACAAGAGCGAAGAGAAGATCACGGCGCTTCAGCTCGTCGATGCCTTCGTCACCAACTACTCGCAGCTGCGCTCGCAGCTCGGATCGAATGCGCCGGTGCCGGCGACCTTCCGCGCCCATTCGATCGAGCTGTTCAACAAGGCGCGCGGCGCCGATCAAGACAACGACTTCTTTCGCCTGCGTTGGGTCGGCCGCCAGGGCCGCGAGATCGCGACGCCGCCGACCGACGCGGCGATGGCGCAGACGATCGAGTCCTTCGCCGCCATGCCCAGCCCCAAGCCGGTGTCGAAGTTCCTGACGGTCGATGGGCAATCCGTATTCCGCACGGTCTATCCGTCCTTGGCCGAGAAAAGCTGCGTCGACTGCCACAACAAGCTGCAGCCGGACAAGACGCAATGGCGGGTCGGCGACGTCATGGGCGCTTTCGCCATCGACGTGCCGGTGACGCCGTTCATCCGCAGCGCTCTGCTCCAATGCTTCGGCCTGGGCTTCGCGCTTTTCCTGGCCCTGGGCGGCGCTGGTCTCATCATCGCCATTCTGAATTACCGGCAAGCGCGCGAGCGCGAGGCGGCGCAGGTGGCTGTCGCAGCCAGCGAGACCCGCTTCCGCGATTTCGCCGAATCGGCCTCCGACTGGTTCTGGGAAGAGGACGAGACTATGCGCTTGACCTCCCTGTCGGGGATCGAAGGCGCGGGCGGCAGCGCGCGGCAGCAGCGTTTCCTGGGCAAGACATTGCGCGAAAACTTCCCTTCCATCGGCGACGAGCCGTGGCAGAGCTACGGTGACGATCATCGGGCGCGGCGGCCTTTTCAGAATTTCCGCGTGCAGACGACCGACCGAAACGGCGAGATCCGTCATTTCGTCCTCAACGGCAAGCCGCTCTTCGATGCGCAAGGCCGCTACCTCGGCTATCGCGGCACCGGCCGCGACGTGACCGCCGAAGTCGCCGTCGAATTGGAGCTGGCGCGGCGCGTCGAGGAACGCACCAAGGAGCTCCGCGCCGCGCAAAGCGAGCTCGTGCGCAGCGAGCGCCTCTCCGCCCTGGGCCAGCTCACCGCCACGGTCGCGCACGAGCTGCGCAACCCCTTGAGCGCCATTCGCAACACCGTCTTCGTCATCAAGGACACCGCAACCAAGAGCGGCCTCAGCCTCGAGCGCCCGATCACCCGCGTGGAACGCAACATCGGCCGCTGCGACCGCATCATCACCGACCTCCTGGACTACACGCGAATGCGCGAGCTCAATTGCATGCCGGTGTCGGCCGACCCATGGTTCCGCGAGGTGCTCGCCGAGCAGCATCCGCCCGAAGGCATCGAGCTGGTCTGCGATCTCGCCGCGCCGAATTGTGAGATCAACTGCGACAGCGACCGGCTGCGCCGCGTCGTCATCAATCTCCTCGAGAACGCCGCGCAGGCGATCGCCGATCGCAACGGCGCGCCAGAGCGGCGCATCACCGTCCGCACCCGGTCCTCGGGCCCCACCTTCGAGTTCGCGATCGAGGATACGGGTTCGGGCATCCCCAGCGACGTTCTGCCGAAAGTGTTCGAGCCGCTGTTCAGCACCAAGAGCTTCGGCACCGGGCTCGGGCTGCCGATGGTCAAGCAGATCGTCGAGCAGCACGGGGGAAGCATCGAGATATTCAGCGAGGTCGGAGCGGGCACGCGGGTCGTCGTCCGCCTGCCGATGAGTTCTGCCGAGGAGATCGCCGCATGACGCGCGTCTTTGTCATCGATGACGACCATGACCATGCCGAGAGCATCGCCGACGTTCTGATGATGCACGGCTACGACGTCGAGCTCGCCTTCAGCGGCGAGGCAGCGCTCGATCGATTCCGCGAGGCCGATTTCGACATCGTCTTCATGGACGTGAAGCTGCCGGGCATGAATGGCGTCGAGACCTTCTTCGAGTTCAAGAAAATCCGGCCCGGCGCGCAGGTCATGATGATGACCGGGTTCAGCCTCGAGCAGCTCATCGCGCAGGCGGTCGACAACGGCGCGCTCGGCGTGCTGCGCAAGCCCTTCGCGGTCGAAGATCTTCTCGACGTGCTCGAGAAGGTCAAGCCGCGCGGCATGGTGCTGGTCGCGGACGACGATCCGGACTTCGCCGCAAGCATCCGCTCGATCCTGGGCCAGCACGGCTATCAGGTGCAGGTCGCTCGCACCGGCCAGGAAGCCCTGCAGCAAGCCGCGGCCGAGGGCGTCGATTGCCTTGTTCTCGACCTCAACATGCCCGTGCTGTCCGGCCTCGAGGTTTATCTCAAGCTCAAACAGACCGGGAGCTCGATCCCCACGATCTTCGTGACCGGCTTCCTCGGCGAGAAAGACGCGGCATTGAACGAACTGCACCCGCCGCCCCATAACGGCATCTTCATGAAACCGTTCGATCCGGCCGAGCTGTTGCGCGCCATCGACGCGGCAACCGACTCGAGGGACACGAGGCGTGCCGCATCAGGCTGAATCCGAAACCGGCGCCAGACCCAAGGTCCTGATCGTCGACGACGATCAGGAATTCGCCGACTCGGTTGCCGACATCCTGAACCCCGAGGGTTACGCCCCGATCGTCGCCGACCGGGCCGAGACGGCGCTGATCGCGCTGCAGCGCTTCTCGCCGACGGTCGCGATGCTCGATCTCCGTCTCGGCCGCTCGTCGGGCGTCGATCTCCTCTCGGAGCTCAAGACAAAGCAGCCGGACCTGATCTGCATCATCATGACGGCGCATGCCGATACGCAGACCGCGGTGCGCGCGATGCGCAACGGCGCCTATGATTACATCGACAAATCCTGCGAGCCGGGCGAGCTTCTGGCGGTGCTGGCCCGCTGCTTCGAAAAGCAGCGGCTGCAGGATGAAAACCGCTCGGCCTACGAGGCGCTCAGAGTGGCGAAGGAGGCGGCCGAAGCCGCCAGCCACGCGAAATCCGAGTTCCTCGCCAACATCAGCCATGAGCTCCGCACGCCCTTGAACGCCATCATCGGCTTCTCCGAACTGATGCTGCGCGAGACCTTCGGGCCGATCGTCAACGAGAAATACGGCTCCTATCTCAAGGACATTCACGGCAGCGGCATCTATCTGCTGAAGCTCATCAACGAGATCCTCGACCTCTCGAAAGCCGAAGCCGGCAAGCTCGAATTGTCGGAACAGGCGGTCGATGTCGCGAGCATCATCGAATCGGTGTGCCGGCTGATGGGTCCGCGGGCCGAGAGCGCGGGACTGACCCTGCGGGCCGCGATCGCCGACGAAATGCCCGCGCTGTTCTGCGACGCGCTCAAGCTCAAGCAGATTCTGCTGAATCTGTTATCCAATGCCCTGAAGTTCACCGCCGCGGATGGGCTCATCGAGATCGCCGCCGGCATCGCTCCCGGCGAGCGGCTCATGATCTCGATCAAGGACACCGGCATCGGCATGTCGCGGAAGGATATCCCGCGCGTGCTGCAGCCCTTCGTGCAGGTCGAAAACGCCCTGAGCCGCTCGCATACCGGCACCGGGCTCGGCCTGCCGCTGGCGGCCGCGATGATGCAGCTGCACAGTGGCGAGCTGCACATCGACAGCGAACTCGGCAAGGGCACGGTGGCGACGATCATCTTTCCGTCCGGCCGACTGGTTGGCGTGCCGGAGGCGCCATTCTTCGGCGGCGATCCCGCGATGGCGCCGACGAATGAGGCACCGACCGCCCCGGAGACCTACGCGGAGCCGCCCGCCGACGCGCCCGGGGCGCTCGCCAAGCGCATCGGCCAAGCGGGGCGCTGACTTGCCGGGCTTCGGCGGCCCGGCGCTCGAACGCCTCTATGCGCGCGGCACGGCGTGGCGCGCCGGGCGATCGCTCGAGCGGGACTAGAAACGCGCGGCCTCTCACAGCCCGTATAACCCGAGGTTTGATTTGCCCGCGCCGGCCAGCCCCGTTACGCTTGGGGCGAGGTGCTGAGCTGCCAATGGCGAGGGGAGCGGGGGAATGTTCAGGCTTGCGGTCACTGCCAGCGCGGTCGCGCTCATGGCTCTACCGGCGATGGCGGCGGATCCGGTCAAGATCGGCATGGTCACCACCTTGTCGGGGCCGGGCGGCTATATCGGCGAGGATGCGCGCGACGGCTTCAAGCTCGCGATCCAAGAGGAAGGCGGCAATTTGGGTGGCGCGCCGGTCCAGGTGCTGGTCGAGGATGACGGGCTCAAGCCCGGCAACGGCAAACAGAGCGCCGAACGCTTCTTGACCAACGACAAGGTCAAGATCATGACCGGCATCATCTTCTCGAACGTCGCCGAGGCGGTGGTGCCGGACGTGCTCGAGGCCGGCGCCTTTTACTTGAGCCTCAACGCCGCGCCCTCCAATTTCTCGGGCAAGGGCTGCAACAAGAATTATTTCGTGGTGAGCTGGCAGAACGACACGCTGCACGAAGCGGTCGGCGCCAATGCCAATCGGCTCGGCTTCAAGCGCATGTTCGCCATGGCGCCCAACTACCAGGCCGGCAAGGACGCGATCGCGGGATTCAAACGCGTATTCAAGGGCGAGGTCGTCGGCGAGATCTACAACAGCCTCGATCAGACCGACTTCGCCGCCGAGCTGGCGCAGATCCGCGCCGCCAAGCCCGACGCCTTGTACCAGTTCGAGCCGGGCGGGCTCGGCATCACCTTCCTGAAGCAATTCGCCCAGGCCGGACTCAAGGATACGATTCCGATGGCGGTCGCCTTCCCCTCGGTCGATCAGCGCATCCTCGGCGCGGTCGGCGATGCGGCACTCGGGCTGCACGTCTCCTACCATTGGAACACGGATTTCGACAATCCCGCGAGCAAAGCCTTCGTCGCCGATTTCGAGAAGACCTACAGCCGCGTGCCCACCACTTACGCGAGCCAGGGCTATGACACAGCGCGGCTGCTGGCGAGCGCGCTCAAGGCCGTGGGCGGCGATGTCGGCAAGACCGACGCCTTTCGCGCGGCCTTGCGCAAGGCCGATTTCGTCTCGGTGCGCGGCGCCTTCAAATTCGGGCAGAACCAGCATCCGATCGAAGACTGGTATGCCGGCGACGTGGTCAAGGGCGCCGACGGCAAGCCCATGGTCAAGACGGTAGCGAAGATTCTCACCGACCATGTCGACGCCTATGCCAAGGACTGCCACCTGTAGCGCTGGCGCGGCGCGGCGGTCTGCGGCGTGAATCTCCTCCTCGAGCAGTTGCTCAACGGCCTTCAATTCGGCGTCATGCTGTTCCTGCTGGCGGCAGGGCTGACCCTCGTCTTCGGCATCATGGGACTGATCAATCTGGCGCACGGCTCGCTCTACATGATCGGCGCCTATGCCGCCGCCTATGTCGGTGTGCGCACCGGCTCGTTCCTTCTCGCCATCCTTGCCGGGCTTGCGGCCGCCGCCGCCACCGGCGTCGCGGTCGAGATGATCGTGCTGCGCCGGCTCTATCGCCGCGATCATCTGCATCAGGTGCTCGCGACCTTCGGCCTCATCCTCTTCTTCAACGAGGGCATGAGCATTCTGTTCGGCCGCCAGCCGCTCTTCGCCAATGTTCCGGCGACGCTCGCGGGCGCGCTGACCTTGCCCGGCGGCCTGCGCTATCCGGTCTATCGCCTGGTGATCATGGCGACGGGAGCGGGGGTCGCGGGATTTCTCTACCTGCTCATTCAGCACACGCGGATCGGCATGCTGGTGCGGGCGGGAGCGACGCATCGCGACATGGTGCGGGCGCTCGGCGTGAATGTTCCGCTCCTCTACACTGCGGTCTTCGGCCTGGGCGCGCTCTTGGCGGGGCTGGCGGGGTCGATGGCGGGGCCGCTGCTGTCCGTCCAGATCGGCATGGGCGAGCAGATCCTCATCCTCACCTTCGTCGTGATCGTCATCGGCGGCATCGGCTCGGTTCGCGGCGCCGTCATCGGTGCGCTGCTCGTAGGGCTGGTCGACACGATGGTGCGCGCCTTCCTGCCGGGGCTGCTGCGCGGCATCATGAGCAATGCGAGCGCCGATTCCGTCGGCGGCGGCTTTTCCTCGATCAGCGTCTATCTACTGATGGCGATCGTGCTGCTGTGGCGGCCGCGCGGCCTCTTCCCGGCGCATGGTTGAGACGCGGGAGCAGCGGGCGGCGCTCCTCGGGCTTGCGGTGCTGGCGATCCTGCCCTGGGCCGCCGACGCGATCGGCCAGGGCTTCGTCATCACCCTGGCGAGCCGCGTGCTGATCAACGCCCTGGCGGCGGTGAGCCTCGATCTCATCCTCGGCTTCGGCGGGCTGGTCAGCTTCGGCCATGCCGCCTTCTTCGGGATCGGCGGCTATGTCGTGGGCATTCTCGCCTTCCATGCGGGCGAGGGCGAGGCACTCTTCGGCCTTGTGCCGGGGACCGACCAAGCGCTGATCGCGCTCCCCGCGGCGGTTGCGGTCGCGAGCCTGGCGGCGCTCGCCATCGGCGCCTTGTCGCTGCGCACCAGCGGCGTCCACTTCATCATGATCACGCTCGCCTTCGCGCAGATGGTCTATTTCCTCTTCGTCTCGCTCAAGACCTATGGCGGCGATGACGGGCTGATCATGAGCCGGCGCGACGGCTTTCCCGGCATCGACCTGCGCGACAACACAGTCTTCTATTACCTCTGCCTCGCCGCGCTCGCGGCGTTCCTGGCCCTGTGCGACCGTCTCGTCGGCTCGCGCTTCGGCATGGTCATCCGCGGCTGCCGGGAGAATGAGCGGCGCATGGCGGCCTTGGGCTACGCGACCTATGGCTACAAGCTCACCGCCTTCGCCATCGCCGGCGCGGGTGCCGGCCTTGCCGGGGCGCTGCTCGCCAACCACGACAAATTCGCCAGCCCGGACATGCTGCATTGGACCAAGTCGGGCGAGCTCATGGTCATGGTGATCCTGGGCGGCATGGGCACGCTCTATGGTGCGGTGTTGGGCGCCTTCCTGCTGATCGGACTCGAATCCCTGCTCGCCGCCTTCACCGATCATTGGATGTTCGTGCTCGGACCGGTGCTGATCCTGGTCATCCTGTTTGCCGACCGCGGCTTGTGGGGCGCCTTGGCCGGCGCGAGCCGCGATGGCTGAGGCGCTGCTCGCAGTCGAGGGCTTGACCAAGCGCTTCGGCGGGCTGGCCGCGACCGACCGCGCGTCGCTGCAGGTCGAAGAAGGGACGATCCACGCGCTCATCGGTCCCAACGGCGCGGGCAAGTCAACCCTCATCGCCGAGATCGCCGGCGAGATCGAGCCCGATGCCGGCCGCATCCGCTTCGCCGGCCAGGACATCACCGCCCTCCCGGTGGCCCAGCGCGTCAAGCGCGGGCTCGTCCGCTCCTACCAGATCACCTCGATCTTCCCCGGCCTCAGCGCGCTCGGCAACGTCGCGATCGCCGTGCAGGCGACACAAGGCAATAGCTACCGCTTCTGGTCGCGCGCGCGGCGCGATCCCCGCCTGCTCGATCCGGCGCGTGCGCTGCTCGAGGAGTTCGGCCTCGGCCCGCGCGCCGCCATCCGCGCCGCCGATCTCGCCCATGGCGAGCAGCGTCAGCTCGAGCTCGCCATGGCGCTGGCGACGGGACCGCGTCTCCTGCTGCTCGACGAGCCGATGGCCGGCATGGGCGCCGAAGAATCCGCGGCAATCGTCGAGGCGCTCGGGCGGCTCAAAGGGCGCATCACCATGTTGCTCGTCGAGCACGACATGGATGCGGTCTTCGCGCTCGCGAACCGCATTACCGTCATGGTCTATGGCCGTCCGATCGCCAGCGGCGACGCCGCCGCGATCCGCGCCAATCCCGAGGTGCGCGCGGCCTATCTCGGCGAGGGCGATGCCTGACGCTTAGGGCCGAGGAACTCGCGGCGAGCTAACCCACCGCGATGTCGGGCTTTAGCCAATTGCCGCCAAAAGGAGAGAGCCGCGCGCCCGCAGCCCGAGGTCGCAACAATATCTTCGGCGCGTAGCGGCGCCCGGTAGCTTGTGCCGTCGCCGTCTTCTAACGGCCGTAGATGACCGCTGCCGGCCGCATCTCCCACGGATCCGGCCAGGTTCGGCGGATCTGGTGGTAGATTTGCGCCGACTGCTCGCGGCCCGGTTCCTTCGGCGAGCCGTCTTCGGCGCCGGAGGAGAAAGTATGAACGACGTGATCGATCACGCTGCGATCATGGATCGCCTGTTCCGCCACATCGTCCATCGGCTGAGCTTTCTCGTTCATTGTCGTCTCCCACGCCCCTTGCTCTGTTAGTGCGGAGCACTGCCCTCGGGGGCGTTCAACAGAACGGAAAGTGGCGGCTGCCCAATTGCCCAACGGCAGCTCGTGAACAATGAAAATCCTTGCCGGCAGTCAAGTCAACCTAAATCGGGCGGCATTCGCTTCGAATTGAGCGGGCTTCCCGGGTGATCCATTTGTTGTGGTGCAAGTGGAAACCGGCCCAATTGCTGGCAGACGGCTGAGTCGATTTCTCTAGGGGCATTTCGCAGGTGCGAAGGAAAATTGCGGCGCGGGAAATGTTCCGCTTTTGTCTCCAGAATTGGATGCCCCTAGCCTTGGAGTTGACTGCACCTTATGCCTACTATATATAGTACATACCTTATTGGACAAGAATGGGCCGAAGCGGTGGCGGAAATCGCAAGCGCCTTGTCGAGCCTTGCCAGGCGACGCGGCCGCGGCCTCGATTGCCGATTCGCGGTCGTCTGCGCGGCGACCTTCTGCCTGGGCGCGCTGACGCTGCTGCCGGTGCCTCTCCGCCTGCTCTGGAACGCGATCGAGACCGCCGCGCGGTTCTTCTATCTGCTGGCGGTCATCATCGGCTGAGCCGGCCCGCCGCTACCAGCCGGCCTCCTCCGCGGCTTCCTCGGCTGCTTCCTTGGCGGGAAGGTCCTGCCGCCAGCGCGCCGCGATGAAGCGGCGCCCGGTCACGCCATCCGATTGCGGACTCGCCAGCCACAAGAGCGGCGGAACCATGACCGCGGGATCCAGCAGCTTGGCGCGGAGGTGATCGGGGTAGCTCGCCGGAATCATGCCGGTCAGCGCCGCCCCGCCCGGCAGCAGGGCATTGACGGTGACGCCGCTGCCGGCGAGATCTTGCGCCCAAATGATGGTCTCTGATTCGAGCGCGGCCTTGGACGGGCCGTAAGGGGAGAAGCCGCGCCGCCGCATCGTCTCGGCATTGATCGTCACATTGACGATGCGTCCCCAGCCGGCGGCGAGCAAATGCGGCACCGCGGCGCGGGCCATCAGGAACGGGCCCACGACATTGGTGTCGATCACCAGGCGCCAGGTCGCGGGCGCCACCTCCCAGAAGCGCGTCGGCTCGGTCATGAAAAGCGGGCTCACATATTTCATGCCGCGCCCGGCGTTGTTGACCAGAACGTCCAGACGCCCGAAACGGTCGAGCGCCGCCGCCACGACCCGCTGGCAATCCTCTTCCTTCGTAACGTCGGCAAGAATCGGCAGAAAGCGGCCGGGCGCCCCAGCCTCGGCCGCGACATGCGCAATCTCGTCGCGCTCACGCGCCGCCGTCACCACGACTGAAGCGCCGGCGCTCGCGAGGCCGAGCGCCATCGCCCGGCCCATCCCGCGACCGCCGCCGGTGACGATGGCGACGCGCTCGGCGAGCGGCTCCGCCATCACCCGTGCATCCCCCGCCGCGGCTCAGCGCAGGACATCATGCAGGAAATCCTGCATCTGCTGCCATGAGCGCTGGTCGGCGACCGGGTTGTAGGCATCGCTCTTCGAATGCGCCGTCGGCACGGTGAAGCTATGGACGGTGTTGGCGTAGGCGACCACTTGCCAATCGACACGCGTCGCCCGCATCTCATCCTCGAACGCGTCCACCGCCTTGGCGGTTACATATGGGTCATTGGCGCCCCAGAAGACCAGGACGTGGCCCTTGATGTTCTTCGCGGTCGCGGGATCGGGATTGCTGAGGTCGCCGTGAAAGGTGATGGTGGCCGCGACATCGGCGCCGCTGCGCGCCAAGCCGAGGGCAGAATCGCCGCCGAAGCAGTAGCCCGTGGCGACGAGTTTTTTCGCGTCGACCATCGGATTGTTGCGGAGTTGCTCGAACGCGGCCTCGTAGCGCGCCCGCAGCAGCGCCGGGTTCTTCAGGAGTTTCCCGACCTCCGCGTCGGCCTCCTCATCGTTCTTGGGTTGAATGCCCTTGCCATACATGTCGGCGATGAAGACGACGTAGCCGAGCTGCGCGAGCCTCTCGGCGCGCGCCTTGGCATAATCGGTGACGCCATACCAGTCGGGGAAGACAACGACGCCGGGGCGCTTACCATTCGCCGCATCGTCATAGGCGATGAAGCCTTCGAGCGCGGCGTTGCCCTGCATGTAGGCGACGGCATCGGTTTTGATCGCGGCGCGCGCGTCACCATGCGGCAGCCCGACCGATAATCCGAAGGCCGCGCTCAGTGCGAGCGCGGCGAGCGGCGCCCTTGTCATTGCGGCCCCTCCGAAATGGCGATGCCGCGGACAGAATGCCAACGATCCCTGGGATCGTAAAGCCTTCGGCCCGCGGCACCGCGTGACGAAGCCGCGATGACCCGCGCTATTCGGCGGCGATCGCCTCTTCGGAATTGAGGCCGTCGGAGAATTGGGCCGTTTCGGTCGAGTCGGCCATCGCCGTGGTGGAAGACTTGCCGCCGGTGACCGCCATCGTCACTGCGTCGAAATAGCCGGTCCCGACCTCGCGCTGATGGCGGATCGCCGTGTAGCCGTGCTGCTCGGCGGCGAATTCGGCCTCCTGCAGCTCGGAATAGGCAGCCATGCCGCGCTTGGCGTAGTCGCGCGCCAGCTCGAACATGCCGTAATTGAGCAGGTGGAAGCCGGCCAGCGTCACGAACTGATACTTGTAGCCCATTGCCGCGATGCTGTGCTGGAACTCAGCGATCTCGTGCGGCGCCAGCTTCTTCTTCCAGTTGAACGAGGGCGAGCAGTTATAGGCCAAAAGCTTGCCGGGGAAGTGATGATGGATCGCATCGGCGAAGCGGCGCGCGTCGGCAAGGTCGGGTGTCGAGGTCTCCCACCAAATGAGATCGGCATACTCGGCATAGGCGAGGCCGCGGGCGATGGCGTAGTCCCGGCCGACGCCCGGCTTGATGCGGAAGAAGCCCTCGGCGGTGCGCTCGCCGCTGAGGAATTTGTGGTCGCGCGCATCGATGTCGGAGGTCAGGAGCTGCGCCGATTCCGCGTCGGTGCGGGCGAGCAGCACGGTCGGCACGCCTTCGACATCGGCGGCGAGCCGCGCGGCGCTGAGGGTGCGCACGAATTGCTTCATCGGCACCAGCACCTTGCCGCCCAAATGGCCGCATTTCTTTTCCGAAGCCAACTGGTCCTCGAAATGCACGCCGGCCGCGCCCGCCTCGATCATCGCCTTCATCAGCTCGAAGGCGTTGAGCGGCCCGCCGAAGCCGGCTTCGGCGTCAGCCACGATCGGGGCGAAGAAATCCATGTCGCCCTCGCCCTCCATGGTCTGCACCTGGTCGGCGCGCTGGAAGGCGCGGTTGATGCGGCGCACCACATCCGGCACCGAGCTGGCGGGATAGAGGCTCTGGTCGGGATACATCTGGCCGGCATTGTTGGCGTCGGCCGCGACCTGCCAGCCCGAGAGATAGATCGCCTTCAAGCCCGCCTTCACCTGCTGCAGCGCCTGATTGCCGGTGAGCGCGCCCAGGGTGGGCACAAAGGGCTCGTCATGAAGGAGCTGCCACAGCCTGCGCGCGCCGCGGTCGGCCAGCGTATGCGCGATCCGGACCGAGCCGGAGAGACGGCGCACCTCGGCAGCGGTGTAGTCGCGCTTGATCCCCTGCCAGCGGGGATGCATGGGGTTCATCTGGTCGTTGCTCATAAAGGCGCTCCGTGCGGGAGATTCGGCTGACCTGATATTTACACCGCACCTGCGAAAAACAATCCGCGAATCGGAGTAAATTTGGTAAAGTCGTCAATAATTTACCGACTTGCGCGACGCTTTGTAAATTTGTAAAGCGGAAGGCTAGGACGGCATGGCGCTGAAGAAGACCCTGCTCGGCCAGAAGATTCGCCGGCTGCGGACGGAGCGCAAGCTCAGCCAGCAGGAGATGGCGACACGGCTCGGCATCAGCCCGAGCTACCTCAATCTCATCGAGCACGACGAGCGGCCGGTGACGGTGACCCTGCTGCTGAAGCTCGGCAAAGTCTTCGGCGTCGATCTCCAGGAACTGTCGGACGATGACGAGCGGCGGCTGGCGGCGGCGTTGAGCGAGGTCTTCGCCGATTCGGGATTGGCAGCGGCCGAACTGGACGCCGCGGAGGTGCGCCGGCTGGTCGCGGCGGCACCCAAGGCGACGCGCGCGATCATCGGGCTCTACCGCGCTTGGCGCACGGCACGCGAGGATGCGCAGGCACTGCAGCTTGACCTGCCCGGCGGCCGGAAGCGGCGCGTCGTGCTGCCGAACGAAGAGGCGCGCGACTTCTTCGAGGCCCGCGCCAATCATTTCCCGGACATCGAGACCGCCGCCGAAGCGCTGAGCCGACCAGGGGATGGGTCGGTCGAGGACACGGGCCGCGCGCTCGCCGAGCGCCTGGCGCAAAAGCACGGCATCGCGCTCGACATCGCGCCGCTCGAGCGCATGAACGGCGCGCTGCGGCGCTTCGAGCCGCAGACGCGCACCCTCGCGCTGTCGGAAGTCCTGCCGCGGTCGAGCCGTCATTTCCATCTCGCCTATCAGCTCGGCCTGATGGAGGCGCGCGAGGCGATCGACGGCACCATCCGCGCCGCCAAGCTCGCCTCGCCCGAAAGCGAGACGCTGTGCCGCGTCGGGCTCGCCAATTACTTCGCCGGCGCGGTGCTCATGCCGTATTCACCCTTTCTCGCGGCGGCGCAAGGCGCGCGCTACGACATCGAGCTGCTCATGCACCGCTTCGGCGTCTCCTTCGAGCAGGCGGCGCACCGCCTCTCGACCTTGCAGCGGCCGGGCGAAGCCGGCATTCCCTTCTTCTTCGCCCGCGCCGACATCGCCGGCAATGTGATCAAGCGGTTTTCGGCGGCAGGCTTCCACTTCTCGCGCTTCGGCGGCTCCTGCGCCCGCTTCATCCTGCATGAGGTCTTCGCCACGCCGGGCCTCATCCGCACGCAGATCGCGCGACTGCCCGACGGCGCCACCTTCTTCGCCCTGGCGCGCACGGTGGAGAAGACCGGCGGCGGCTTCCACGCCCCGGTCTCGCATCATGCGGTGGGAATGGGCTGCGACATCGCGCGCGCGCCGGAACTGGTCTATGCCGACGGGCTCGACCTCAAGGCCGGCAACGGCGCGACGGAGATCGGCATCGGCTGCCGGCTGTGCGAGCGCGCCGATTGCCGGCAGCGCGCCTTTCCGCCGCTGCAGCATCGCCTCGTCGTCGACGAGATGGTGAAGGGCGTCTCGACCTATGCCTTCCGCGAGCGCCGGTGACGCCGGCTACTCGCCCCCCAAGGCGCCGAGCCGCGCCGCCAAGGCTCTCAGGTCCGGTTTCTCTGCCGCGATCCGTGCCTGCGCACGGGCGAGCCCGGCGACAGCCGCGCGGATGTCGCTTTCGCCATGTTCGGAGCAGAGGAAGAAGCGCAGCCGCGCCGAACGCTCGGGCACCGCGGGATAAAGGATGGGCTGCACGTTGATGCCCTCCTGGAACAAGGCATCGGCCAGCCGCGCGGCGGCGATCGAGCTGCCGGTGACGATCGGCACGATGCCGTGCCCCGCCGAGTTTCCCGTGTCGAGCCCGGCCGCCTTGGCGAGATCGCGAAAGAGCCGCGCATTGGCGTTGAGCCGCCGGACGCGCTCCGGCTCCTCGCGCAGCAGGCCAAGCGCGGCCAGCGCCGCCGCGGCGACGGGCGGCGACATGCCGACGGAATAGAGAAAGCCCGGCGCGGTGAATTTCAGATATTCCACCATCTCGCGGCGGCTGGCGATGTAGCCGCCGCAAGCGGCGAGCGTTTTGCTCAAGGTTCCCATCCACAGATCGACCTCGCCCGGATCGACCGCGAAATGCTCGGCCAGGCCGAAGCCGCGCCGCCCCAGTACGCCCAGCGCATGCGCTTCGTCGACCATGAGCCAGGCGCCGTGGCGCCGCGCCAGCGCGATGAAGGCGGGCAGATCCGGCACGTCGCCGTCCATGCTGTAATGGCCCTCGATCACGACAAGCGCGCGGCGATGCTGCGCCCGATGCTGCGCGAGGAGACGCTCGGCCGCTGCGGCGTCGTTATGCGCAAAGCTCGCGCGCCTTGCGCCCGAGAGCACAGCGCCCTGGAGGATGCTGTTATGCGCCAGCGCGTCGTGCAGGATCAGATCCTTCGCCTGCATCAGATGGCCGATCACGGTGACGTTGGTGGCGTGGCCGCTGACGAGGGCGATGCAATCCTCGGCACCGTAGAGCTCGGCGAGGCCGCGCTCGAGGTCGCGATGGACGCCGCGCTCGCCGGAGACGAGGCGGCTTGCCGAGACCGAGGTGCCATAGCGGTCGATCGCCGCTTTGGCCGCTTCGGCGACGCGCGGATGACCGTTGAGCCCGAGGTAGTTGTAAGAGGAGAAGTTGAGATAGCTGCGCCCGCTGATCACAGTCCGCGGCCCGGCGATCGAATCGTGGGTGCGGAAGAACGGATTGGCGATGCCCAGGACCTCGCCGGCCGAGCGGATGACGCGAATCTCGTCCTGGCCATCGAGATCGCCGATTCGGACCGGCGCGGGGGTCGCGGGATTCGGCTGCCGGGCGGCGGTCGTAGCGCCGCGGCGCCGCGCCAGCCTTTCGAGAAGCGCGGTCTTCGCCTCCGGCGAGAGACCGAAGGAGCGCCGCTCGCCGCTCATCCGCGCAGGGATTCGTCTTGGTGGCCCGGCGCGGCGGCGGCGGGCGGCGGCGGGGCGGCGATCTCTGCCGCGGTCTCGTGATGCAGCGCCGCGACGGCGGCCCCGGTCTCCGTCTTCTCCTTGCCCAGCATCTGCAATAGCTTTGCGGCCATGCTCGCCAAGCTCGTGCCGTCCGACAGCGCCAAGAGCGGCAGGTTGATGCCGAGCCGGCGCTCGAGCGCGAGGCGCAGCTCGACCGCCATCAGGGAATCCATGCCGATCTCGGGCAGCGGCCGTTGCGGATCGATAGTCTCTGCCGGTAGGCGCAGGATTCGACCGACCTCCTCGACCAGCAGCGCCAGCACGAGCTCGCGCGCTTCTTCGGGCGCGAGGTCCGACAGGGCTGCGCGCAGGTCAAAATCGCTGGCTTCGCTCATCGCGTGTGCCGCGAAATCGGCGAAGATCGGTGTCGCCAGCACCGGCATCACGCGCCGCGCCGCGCTCCAATCGACCACGGCGAAGATCGCGACCGGCGCCGCCGCCGCGAGCAGGGCCGGCAGGCTGTCGAGCGCCTCGGCGGCCGACATCGGCACCGCGCCAAGGCGGCGCGCCAGCGCATCGCGCTGCGCCGGGTCGCGGGCGAGATATCCCACATCGCCGATCGGCCCCCAGGCCACCGTGAGCGCCGGCTGGCCCAGCGCGCAGCGCCGCTCCGCCATCGCTTCGAGCGCGCTGTTGGCGGCGACATAGCCGCCCTGGCCGGGCGCGCCCAGCACCGTGGTCGCCGAGGAGTAAAGCAGGAACAGCTCGACCGGATCGGCGCGCGTGAGTCGGTCGAAATTCTCGGCGCCGTGCAGCTTCGGGGCGAGGGCTCGCTGCAGCCGCTCCACCGTCATCGACCCGATGAGCCCATCCTCCACCACCATCGCCGCATGGACGATGCCGCGAATGGGCGGCAGCGCGACGCGAATCGCGGCGAGCGTCGCGGCGAGCGCGTCCGGGTCAGCGACGTCACAGGCAAAGGCGCGCGCCTCAGCGCCGGCTTCGGCAAGCGCGGCGAGGGCTTCGGCCGCGCCCGGCGTTGCAGCGCCGCGCCGGCCGAGCAAGGCGAAGTGCCGGGCGCCATGCGCCGCGAGCCATTGTGCCGTCGCCAGCCCGAAGCCGGTGAGTCCGCCGCTCACGACATAGGTTCCGTCCGGACGTGCCGTGAAATCGGCAGTCACCGGCGCCTGCGGCTGCTCATCGCCGGGCACGAGAACGATCTTGCCGATGTGACCCGAGGCCTGCATCAGGCGGAAAGCATCGCTCGCCTCGGCAAAGGGAAAGACGCGATAGGGCAACGGCCGAAGCGCGCCCGCTTCGAGGAGACCCATGACCTCGCGGAGCAGCGCCGCCGCCAGTTCCGGCCGACGCGACGGCAGCTGATCCGCGTCGATCGCGAAGTAGGAAATGTTCTGCCGCAACGGCCGCAGCCCGACCCGCGTGTTGAGGTAGAAATCGCGCTTGCCGAGCTCGAGGAACCGGCCGAAGGGGCGCAGCAGCCCGAGACTGCGCTCCATCGCCTCGCCGCCCAATGAATTCAGCACGACATCGACGCCCGCGCCGCCGGTCAGATCCATCACCTCATCGGCGAAAGCGAGGCTGCGGGAATCGAGCACGTGATCGACGCCGAGCTGGCGCAAGAAGGCGCGCTTGGCGCCCGAGCCGGCCGTGGCGAAGACGATGGCGCCGCGGTGCTTGGCGTAGGTTATGGCGGCGAGCCCGACGCCGCCGGCCCCGCCATGGATCAGCACACGCTCGCCCGCCGCGAGCTGCGCCAAACTGCCAAGCGCATAGACCGCGGTGAGGAAGGCGACGGGGAGAGTCGCGCCCGCGGCGAAACTCACGCTCTCGGGCAGGCGCACCACGGCATGCGCGGCGGTGACGACATGCGAGGCCAGGCTCGCGGGAGCGAAAGCCGCGACGCGATCGCCGACCGACACCCCCTCGACGCCGGGCCCGACCGCGCCGACGATGCCGCTGCACTCGATGCCGAGCGACGGGCCGGCGAAGCCGTCGAGCAGCGCCTCCTCGGGCAAAAGTTCCATCGCCCACATCACGTCGCGGAAATTGAGCCCGGCAGCCTTGACCGCGATCGCGACCTCGCCCGGGCCGGGGCTTGCATGCTCGACCGCTTCCCAGCGCAGTGCATCGATCTGGCCCGACGGGCCGGGCGACAGACGAAGGGCCGCCTCGTGCCGCCGCTCGAGGCGCGGCAGCCCGGCGCGCAGGCGCGGGACGAATCGCCGCCCATCCGGGTGCCAGATGAGCTCGGTCTCGACGTCGGGGTGGAGCAATTCCGCGACCAACCGCTCCGCGGATTCCTCGACCGGCAGGCTCGGCGCGAGATCGATGCGGCGGCAGGCGAGGTTGGGCGCTTCATTGGCGATCGTCCGCGCCATGCCCCACAGCGCCCGCTCGGCCGGCATCGGCGCGTTGGCCGCGCCGCCGGGATGCGCGCCACAAGTGACGATCCACAGGCGCGCGCGCGATTCTGCCATCAGCCTGACGACGGTCATCACGGCGGCGAGGCGCGCCGTCGCCGCGCCGGCCTGGCTCTCCGTGCCGGCGCAATTTGGCGGCAGGATCATCACCTCCGGCCCACCCTCGGCAGGTTCGCGCAGTGCGGCGAGGAGCGCTGCGCCATCCTCGGCCGAAGGCGGAAAGATCACTTGCGCGGATAAGCCCGCTTCCTTGAGCCGTGCGGCGAGACGCCGCGCCAGCGCATCGGCCGGGTCGGCGATCAGCACCACCGGCGACGCGTTCAGCGATTCAGCGGCGGGCGCGCGGCTCTGCCGATCGGCCAGCGCAATGACCAGCATGACCGGCCACGTCGCCGGCTCGAGTCTCGCACTGGAGATGGCGCGGAAGCCGGCCGCTTCCAGCGCCCGGTCCCAGGCGCCGCCGTCGCACAGCGGCGAGATCGGGAAATCGGGCGCGACGCTTGCCTGCCACCACGCCGGGTCGAGACCGAAAACGACGTCCCAAAGCGCGTTGGGCGCCGGCTCCACGGCCAGAATCGCGCCGCCGGGCGCGAGTGCATCGCCGAGCCGCGCCAGCGCGTCGCCGCCGCTTTGGAGCCGCGTCAAGCCATAGGCCGAAACGATCAAATCGTGGCCCGCGGCAAGCGGCCGGGCCGCAGCTTCGCCATCCGGGTCCATCGCGGCATAGGAAACCGCGACCGGGTGTGGCGCGAGAGCAGCGAGCAAGCGCCGCGCGAGGACGCCTTGTCCGGTGCCGATCTCGAGAATGCGCAACGGCCGATCGGCCGGCCATTGCGTGGCAATCGACACGACGCGCTCGCAGAGCGCAGCGACGGCGCGCTCGCCTGAAGGCGAGGCATAGAGGAAATGCTCGATGAGCATCGCCGGCAGCACCGGAGCTGCTGCGGAACCTTGGCGGAGCACGGCCGAGAGCGCTTCGCCGGCATTGGCCGCCAGCGCCAGATCCGCCACCAGCGCCGGCGCATCGGCGAGCAACGAGCGCCAGATCGCGCCGGGCTCGGGCAGATGGCTGTCGCTTTCGAGCGTCCATGCGCCGCCGGTCTCGCCGGCCGCTCCATGCTCTTCGAGCCGCCGGAGGAGCGCCGTGCAGAGCGGCGCCGATTCGGCCGCGAGCGTTCCCTGCGCCGCCAAGTCTGCGACGGCAAAGGGCGCGCCCGGTTGTATCAGCGCTGTCAGCGCGCCATGCGCAGCAGCCGCGAGAAAGGCATCGAGCAGCAGCGACGTGTCTTCGGCAGCGGCAGGTTCCGGCTCGCGCGCCGCGCCCGTCGCGATGGCAGCGGCGATTGCACCCGCGGGACTCGCCGTCACTCCCGGCGGCGCGGAGGCCACGAGGGCGAAGTGGAAGCTGCGCTCGGCCAAGCTCTTCCTGCGGCCGAGATGAACCTGTCGGAACCAGCAGTCGGAGAGCCGCGCCATCACCCGCGCCTCGCCGTCGAGCAGGACGATCGCGCCGCTGACCGAGCGGGTGCCGATACGCTCGAGCGTGAGGCGCGCTTCCACCGGCCGCCGCCCATAGGGCTCGAACGATGCGAGCCGTCCGAAGCGCCAAGGCAGGAAGGTCACATCCGCATCATCGCCGCCTCGGTTGCCGAGCAAAGCGAGAAAGCCCTGCAGCGCGCCGTCGAGCAGCGCGGGATCGACGACGAATTCCGCGCCCGCCTCGTCCGCCGCGGTGGCATCGAGTTGGACCGTCGCTTGGCGCGCGCCCGCGATCTCGACGCGGGCCACGGTGCGAAACCGCGGGCCGTAATCGAAGCCGAGCTTACTTGCGTCGCGATAAAGCGCCTCGCCTTCGACGATGCGCATGGGAGCCGGCAGGGGCGCCAAGGTATCGTCGCCCAGGCGCGTCGCGGCGACGATGCGGCCGACCGCATGCAAGATCCATGGCTCGTCCGCAAGGCGCGAACGGCTCTCGATCTCGATCCTGCCGTCGGTCGCGAGGCGGGTGCGCAGCTCGCGCGTGCGCTCGGCTTCGAGCGCGAGCGGGCGCCGGATCTCGAAATCCGTTACGGCCAGCGCCGCAGCATCGGGATCGCGCAGGCGCGCGGCGGCGAACGCCATTTCGAGAAACGCCGCCGCGGGGAAAAGCGCCGCGTCATCGAGTTTGTGATCGGCGAGCCAGGGCAGGAGCGCCGTGTCGATGTGATTGAGCCACAGAAATTGCCGGCGGTCCTCGCGAAAGCCGAGCAGCGGGTGATCGCAGGCGGCGTTGGTGAAGCCTCGCGCCTCGACGGTGGGGGCAGCGGCGTAGCGCTGGCGCTGCCAGGGATAATGCGGCAAGCCGCGCGCCGCCGTTGCGCCGTCGAACGCCGCGGCGCCGGAAATGTCGTGACCCGCGACATGGCATTTGGCGGCGATGATGGCGAAGGGATCGGATTCGCCGGGACGCTGCGTCAGGGTGCCGAGGACGCGCCCGGCGACATCGGCTTCGCGCAGCTGATCGCGAATGTAGGACTGCAGAATCGGATTGGGGCCGATCTCGAGGAAGATGCGGAAATCGTCGCGAACGAGTCGCGCGACGGCGTCGGCGAATTGCACGGGCTCGCGGATGTTGCGCCACCAGTAGCGCGGGCCGAGTTCATGGCCCGGCAGCACGTCGCCGGTCACGGTCGAGATCAGCGGCGTTGCGCCATCCTTGGGCGCGATGCCTTCGAGCGAAGCGATCAGGTCGAACTCGATCTCGTCCATCGCCGCGCTGTGGAAGGCATAGGCGAGATCGAGCGGATAGAAGCGCCAATCCTGCCGCTCCGCCTCGTGCCGCAGGTGCGCGAGCGCCGTCTCGGGTCCGGCCACGGTGACGGCGGCGGCGCTGTTGACCGCGGCGATCTCCAATCCGCCGCCGAGCCGCGCGATGACATCGCGCGCCACCGCCGGCGCCAAAGCGAGCGCCGCCATCCGGCCCATGCCATGGGTGCGCTGCTGCTGGCGGCTGCGCATGACGATGACCCGAGCCGCATCACCGAGCGTCAGCGCGCCCGCGGCCCAGCAAGCGGCGATTTCGCCGACGCTGTAGCCGAGATGCGCGGCGCCCGCGACGCCGTGCTCGCGGAGCGCCGCGGTGATCCCGACCTGCACGGCGAAGAGCAGCGGCTGGGCGCAATCGGTACGCGCGAGGGCTTCGGCATCGCAGCCCGCTTCGAGCCGGTCCCGCACCGACCAGCCGAGCAGCGGGCGCAGCAGCGCATCGACTTCCCTCACGGTGTCGCGGAAGGCGGCGCTGTGCGCCAATGCGTCGCGCGCCATACCCGGCCATTGCGAGCCATTGGCGCTGAAGACGAAAGCGAGTTTCCCCTGGGCCAGCGCCGCACCGGAGGCGAGCCTCGCCGAGGGTTGCGCCGCCCCATGGCTGCGCAGCGACCTGGCCAACTCCGCGGGCGTCGCACCCAGCGCGACCAAGCGATGCTTGTGATGATCCCGTCGCCGCGCGGCAGCGCGGATGAGGCGGACAGCGGTCTCCGCCGGCGCGCCCGCAAGCCTGCCGCTCCACTCGTCGGCCAGCGCCCGCAATGCGCTCTCGGCCCGCGCCGATAGCAACAAAGGCGGCAGGGGGGATGCGGTCTCCTCCGCCGCCGGACGATTTGGCGGCGGCGCCAGGATCGCATGGGCGTTGGTGCCGCCGAAGCCGAAGGAGTTGACGCCGGCGACGGCAGATTCGTCCGCCGCCAGAGCGAGCGGCTCGGCGGCGATGCGCAGGTTGAGTTCGGCGAAAGGGATCTGCGGGTTGGGCGTCTCGCAATGGATGGATGGCGGCAACACCCGGTGCTCGAGCGCCAGCATGGCCTTGACGAGCCCGGCCATGCCCGATGCGGCCTCGAGATGCCCGAGATTGCTCTTGACCGAGCCGATCGGGAGCGGCGCCGCGCGATGCCGCGCCAGCGCTTCGCCGAGCGCCGCGGCTTCGAGCGGATCGCCGACCGGCGTGCCCGTGCCATGCGCCTCGACGAAGGCCAGGCGCTCGGGAGCGATCTCCGCCTCGGCATAGACCGAGCGCAGCAACCGCGCCTGCGCCGCGCGGCTCGGCAAGGACAGGCCGGTGGTGCGGCCGTCCGAATTGACGCCGCTCGCCAGGATGACGCCGCGCACCGCATTGCCATCGGCGAGTGCGGCCGCGAGCGGCTTCAGCGCCACCACTGCCCCGCCTTCGGCCCGGACATAGCCGTCGGCGCGCTGATCGAAGGCATAGCAGCGGCCGCGGCGCGACAGCATCGAGGCGCGGCTGAAGCCGATGAAGGGATAGGGCGAGAGCAGGATGTTCACGCCGCCGACCAGCGCCAGCGGGACGCGGCCCTCAGCGAGCGCGCTGCAGGCGAGGTTGAGCGCGACGAGCGAGGACGAGCAGGCCGTGTCCACGGTGAGGCTGGGGCCATGCAGATCGAAGACGTAGGAGATGCGGTTGGCGAGGATGCTGAGCGTGTTCCCCGTCATGAAATGCGCATCGACGGTGGCGGGATCGCCGATCTGCAGGAAGGCGTGATCGGTAGCGGACGCGCCGACATAGACGCCGGCGCCGCTGCCGGCGAGCCGCGCGGCCGGAACGCCGGCATCCTCGAACGCTTCCCAGGCCAGTTCAAGGAGAAGCCGTTGCTGCGGGTCGATTTGCTCCGCCTCGCGCGGCGAGATGCCGAAAAACGCGGCATCGAACCCGTCGACCCCGTCGAGCACACCGGCGGCCCAGGTATAGCTCTTGCCGAGCGCCGTAGGATCGGGGTGAAAATAGTAGCGCTTCGCCCAGCGCGCGCTCGGAATCTCGCTGACCGCGTCGCGCGCGCCGATCAGCAGATTCCAGTAGCGGTCGACGCCTTCGGCGCCTGGAAAGCGACATGCCGCGCCGATGATGGCGATCGGTTTCATGCGCATGCAGAAATTAGCCGTCCCATTGTTGCGAAAACCAATGCCGCCGGCCCGACCATCGCGGCCGCGGATTGCACGCGCGAAGGCTTTTCTAATTAGAACAATAGCGCGCGCCGCGGCAAGATCAACATCGCCCCGCGGCGGCAGGCCCTGGCGCCGGCGCAGCGACTGCGCCACAATCGCAGGCCCCTTCGCCAGGGAGGACGGAGATGGCTTACGATCTCGATCACTTCATCGCGGACTGCCGCGCCATCCTGACGCGCGATCCCGGCCCCGCCGGCCGTGAACAAGTGCGCCTCAGCCTCGAGCGCCTGCTGCAGAACCGGGATTTCGTTGCGCAATATTGCGGCGCGGATGAACCGGCGGGATTGACGGTCCTCTATGAGGATCCCGCCCTCGGCTTTCAAATCCTCGCCCATGTCAACGACCAGGGGCACCGCTCGCCGCCGCATGACCACGGCGATTCCTGGGCGATCTACGGCCAGGCCACGCACTACACCGACATGACCGAGTACGAGCGGCTCGACGACGGCGCCACCGCCGATCATTTCGAATTGCGGCCGGCAAAGTCCTACCGGCTCACACCCGGGCATGCAGGGATCTACCAGGACGGCACCATCCACGCGATCGATTTTCCGGACAAGGCACGGTTCGTTCGAGTCACCGGCACGAATCTCGACCGCATCCGCCGCTCGGCCTTCGACATGAAGACCGGCAAAGTGCGGCAGATGGCGCCGCAGCAGGCGACGTGACGGCCCAGGCTTTGGGCGCCGCCGCGCTCGCGGCGATGCTCACCGACGGGCAGGAGGCGGCGCTCATCGATTTGCGCGAGGAATTGGACTTCTCGCGGCACCATCTGCTGCAGGCGCGCTCGGTGCCGCTGAGCCGGCTCGAGCTTCTGATCGCGCCGCTGGTGCCGCGGCGCTCGACGCGCCTCGTGCTGTGCGATGGCGGCGAGGGGCTCAGCGCGCGCGCCGCCGCGATCCTCGCTCGCTTCGGCTATGGCAATCTCTTTTGGCTCGACGCCACCGATCGGGAATGCGAGGCGGCGGACCTCTTGAGCTTTTCTGGCGTCAATGTGCCGAGCAAGGCCTTCGGCGAATGCGTCGAGCACGACCGGCACACGCCCGGGATCGACGCCGCCGAACTCGACGCCCTCATCCGCCAGGGCCGCGATCTCGTCGTGCTCGACAGCCGGCCCTTCGACGAATACGAGCGTATGTCGATCCCGACCGCGATCAACGTGCCGGGCGCCGAGCTGGTGCTGCGCATCCACGACATCGCGCCCTCGCCCGCCACCATGGTGGTGGTGAACTGCGCCGGCCGCACCCGCAGCATCATCGGCGCGCAATCTCTGATCGACGCCGGCGTGCTCAACAGGGTCGCGGCGCTGCGCAACGGCACCATGGGCTGGGAGCTGGCGGGCCTCGCCTGCGAGCGCGGCAAGGCGCGGCGCGCGCCGCCGGTCTCGCCGGCCGGGCTCGCCTGGGCCAAGGCCGCCGCTGCGCGCGTCGCCGATGCCTGCGGCGTCGCGCGCATCGATCGCGCCACGCTGGAGCGCTGGCAGGGCGACAGCCAGCGCACGCTCTATCTCTTCGACGTGCGCGATCCCGCGGAGTACGCGGCGGGCCATGTGGCGGGCGCGCGCTCGGCGCCGGGCGGCCAGCTCGTCCAGGGAACCGACCACTACATCGGCACGCTCAATGCGCGGATCGTGCTCGTCGATGACGCCGAGGCGCGCGCCCTGATGACCGCATCCTGGCTCAGGCGCATGGGCTGGAAGGACGTTTACATACTGGCCGAGAGCGGGCGCGACACCGCCGCGCCGGCGACGCCGATCCTCGGCGGCGCGGTCGCGGCCGCGCAACTGCTCGATCCCGTTGCGCTGGCTGCGCTGCTGGCGCGCAACGCGGCGACGGTGGTCGATCTCGCCTCCTCGCGCGAGTATCGCCGCTTCCATATTCCCGGCGCCTGGTTCGCCATCCGCGCGCGGCTTGCGCGCGCCCTGCCGAAGATCGCGCCTAAAGGCTTGCTGGTGCTGACCTCGGAGGATGGCAGGCTCGCCGCGCTCGCGGCGGAGGAGGCCGGCGCGCTCGCCACGGTTCCTGTCCGCGTGCTGGCGGGCGGCAATGCCGCCTGGGCCCAGGCCGGGCATCCCGTCACCGCCGACACGCCGCGTCTCGCCGACGAGCCGGTCGATCTCTGGCTCAAGCCCTACGAGCGGGCGGGCGGCAAGGCGGCGATGGAGGAATATTTGTCCTGGGAGGTCGAGCTGCTCGACCGCATCGGGCGAGACCGATCCTGCGGCTTCCGCGTGTGACCAAGCGAGGTCTCGATCGAAGATTGCGCCTTCAGCGCCTCCCTTCCTCATCCTCCGCCGGCGCGCGCGCGGCGCCGCGGGCGATGTAGTCGGCGCTCTGCATCTCGATGAGGCGCGAGACCGTGCGCTGGAATTCGAAGGCGCCGTCGCCGGTGCGATAGAGTTCCTGCGGCGGCGCGGCGGCCGCAATGATCAGATTGCCGCCCGCCTCGTAGAGCGTGTCGACGAAGATGTTGAAGCGCTTCGCCTCGTTGCGCTTGTCGGCGCCGAGCCGGGGCACGCCTTCGAGGAGGAAGGTGTGGTAGCGGCGGCACAGCGCCAGGTAGTCCGCGGCGCCGTGCGGCTGGGCGCAGAGCTCGTCGAAGCCGAACCAGGCGACACCCTTGGCGGCGCGCGGCACGACGAGGGCGCGGCCTTGAACCGTCAAGGTTTGCCGTCCGGCCGAGGCATTGTCGGTGAGGTCGCCGAAAGCCCTGAGCAGAGCGCGATGCGCGTTATCGTCGGCCGGCGTGAAATAGACCTGCCGCCCGGCGAAGCGCATGAGGCGGTAGTCGCGGCCGCCGTCGAGCTCGAGAATGTCGAGCCGCTCCTCGAGAAGTTCGACGAACGGCAGAAAGCGCTCGCGCTGCAGCCCGCCCTTGTAAAGCTCGTCGGGCGGCCGGTTCGACGTCGCGACGACGACGATGCCGGCCTCGAATAGCGCGGTGAAGAGCCGGCCGAGGATCATCGCATCGGCGATGTCGGTGACCTGAAACTCGTCGAAGCAGAGCAGGACCGCATCGGCGGCGATGGCGCGGGCGACCGGCTCGATCGGATCGCCCTTCTCGGCGCGCCGCTCGTGGATGCGCTCGTGCACCTCCTGCATGAAGCCGTAGAAATGCACGCGGCGCTTCCGGGCGAGAGGCGCGGTGGCGAAGAACATGTCCATGAGCATGCTCTTGCCGCGCCCGACATGGCCGAAAATGTAGAGTCCCATCGGCGGCGGACCGGGCGCCCGCATGAGCCCGAGCCGCGCCCGCCAGCCGCCCTCGCCATTGCCGGGCTTGTAACGGTGGAGCGCCCGCCACAGGCTTTGCAGCTTCTCCGCCCCGAGTTCCTGCGCCGGATCGGCCAGGAGGTCGCCCGTCAGCCGGCGGACGCGGTAGCGTGCCAGCGGGCCAGCGACAACCGCCTCGGAAGGCGGCGAATGTTCGGGATCAGGCTCTTGGGAAAGCGGCATGGCGGGAGGCTAGAATTAGCGAAAAACCCCGCCCCGTGCAAAAAACTGCGGCATTGCCGGCGGTTTCCGGCGCCCAAGCGGCTCCGACGCATGCCCTGCCGCGTTTATCCCTTCGCCTCGCGGCCCGCGGGCGATAGGCTCGCGGCGAGCCGTGCCCGGTTCGAAGCAGAGGAGCCAGCGATGAACGAGGACCACTTCAACATGGAAGTGCGCAAGTTCCTGAAGGTCATGGGCGTCACCTCGCAGCGCGAGATCGAGATCGCGGTGCGCGCGGCGCTCGCCGCGGGCAAGCTCAAGCCAAATACCAAGCTCAAAGCCAAAGTGCGGCTGACCATTCCCGAGATCGGGCTAGCGCACGACATAGACGGCACCATCGATCTGGCGTGAGCGGCGGCGGGCCGAAACGCCGGCCGGCAGCTAACGCCGCGCCACGATCATCTTCTTGATCTCGCCGATGGCCTTGGCGGGATTGAGCCCCTTGGGGCAGGTGCGCGTGCAGTTCATGATGGTGTGGCAGCGATAGAGGCGGAACGGGTCCTCGAGCGCATCGAGCCGCTCGCCGGTCTTCTCGTCGCGGCTGTCGGCGAGCCAGCGATAGGCCTGGAGCAGGATGGCGGGACCGAGATAGCGCTCGCCGTTCCACCAATAACTCGGACAGCTCGTCGTGCAACAGAAGCAGAGAATGCATTCCCAGAGGCCATCGAGCCGCTCGCGTTCGGCGACGGATTGCCGCTGCTCGCCGTCCGGCGGCGGCGCGGTCTCGGCCTGCAGCCACGGCTTGATCGAGCGGTATTGGGCAAAGGCATGGGTCAAATCCGGCACCAAATCCTTGATCACCGCCATATGCGGCAACGGATAGATCGGCACCGCGCCCTTGCACTCGTCGATCGGCTTGAGGCAAGCGAGCGTGTTGGTGCCGTCGATGTTCATGGCGCAGGAGCCGCAGATGCCCTCGCGGCAGGAGCGGCGGAAGGTGAGCGTCGTGTCGACCTCGTTCTTGATCTTGATCAGCGCGTCGAGGATCATCGGCCCGCAGTCGTCGAGATCGACCTGGTAGGTGTCGATCCGCGGATTCTTGCCGTCATCGGGATTCCAGCGATAGATCTTGAACGCCTTCACCCGCTTGGCGCCGGCAGGCGCGGCGTAGGTCGCGCCGACGCCGACCTTGGAATTCGCGGGCAGGGTGAATTCAACCATTTTCTTCTCTCGTGCCTCAGTAGACGCGCGCCTTGGGCGGGAAGGGCTGGACCTCGTTCGACAAGGTAAACAAGTGCACCGGCCGGGTTCCGAGCGTGACCTTGCCGCCGCCGTCGAGGCGCACGACCGTGTGCTTCAGCCAATTGGCGTCGTCGCGCTCCGGGAAATCCTCACGGGCGTGGGCGCCGCGGCTTTCTGTGCGGTTGAGCGCCGAATTCATGGAGACGACTGCCTGCGCCAGCAGATTGTCGAGCTCCAGCGCCTCGACGAGATCGGTGTTCCAGATCATCGAGCGGTCGGACAGGCTCAGCTCGCGCAACGAGGCCGCGACATCGGCGATCTTGCGCGCGCCCTCTTCGAGCGTCGCCCTTGTGCGGAAGACGGCGCAGTTGTTCTGCATGACGCGCTGCATGGCGAGCCGGATTTCGCTGCTCTTGAGCCGCCCCTTGGCGTTGCGCACCCGGTCGAGCCAGCCCACCGCCGCATCGCCGGCCGAGGAGGCAAGCGGCTTGTGCGGCGCGCCCGGCTTCACCAGCTCGGCGGCGCGCAGCGCGGCGGCGCGGCCGAAGACCACGATGTCGAGGAGCGAATTGCAGCCGAGCCGGTTGGCGCCGTGCACGGAGACGCAGGCCGCCTCGCCGATCGCCATCAGCCCGGGCGCGATGTGCTCGGGATCGTCTTGCGTCGGGTTGATGACCTCGCCGTGATGGTTGGTGGGGATGCCGCCCATATTGTAATGCACCGTGGGCAGCACCGGGATCGGCTCGCGCGTCACATCGACGCCGGCGAAGATCTTGGCGGTCTCGGAGATGCCGGGCAGCCGCTCATGCAGCATCTTGGCTTCGAGATGCTCCAGATGCAGCAGCATGTAATCCTTCTGCGGCCCGCAGCCGCGGCCCTCGCGGATCTCGATGGTCATGGCGCGGCTCACCACGTCGCGCGAGGCGAGGTCCTTGGCATGCGGCGCATAGCGCTCCATGAAGCGCTCGCCCTTGGAATTGGTGAGATAGCCGCCCTCGCCGCGCGCCCCCTCGGTGATGAGGCAGCCGGCGCCGTAGATGCCGGTCGGGTGGAATTGAATGAACTCCATGTCCTGGAGCGCCAAGCCCGCGCGCAGCACCATGGCATTGCCGTCGCCGGTGCAGGTGTGCGCCGAGGTGCAGGAGAAATATGCCCGGCCATAGCCGCCCGTCGCCAGAACCACCAGATGCGCACGGAAGCGATGCAGCGTGCCGTCCTCGAGGTTCCAGGCCATGACGCCGCGGCAGGCGCCGTCCTCGTCCAGGATGAGATCGAGCGCGAAATACTCGACGCAGAACTCGGCATTGTGCTTGAGGCATTGCTGATACAGCGTATGGATGATGGCGTGCCCGGTGCGGTCGGCGGCAGCGGCGGCCCGCTTCGCCATCGCCTCGCCGTACTGCACCGTATGGCCGCCGAAGGGCCGCTGGTAGATCCGGCCGTCCTCGGTGCGCGAGAAGGGCACGCCGAAATGCTCGAGCTCGATCACCGCCGGGATGGCCTCGCGGCACATGTATTCGATCGCGTCTTGGTCGCCGAGCCAATCCGAGCCCTTGACCGTGTCATACATGTGCCAGCGCCACTCGTCCGGCCCCATATTGCCGAGCGCGGCACTGATGCCGCCCTGCGCCGCGACGGTGTGGCTGCGCGTCGGGAAGACCTTGGTGATGCAGGCCGTGGTGAGTCCGGCCTGGGTCATGCCGAGCGTGGCGCGCAAGCCGGCGCCGCCGGCGCCGACGACGACGACGTCATAGGTGTGATCGATGATCGGATAGGCCGACGCCATGGCGACTCAGCTCCCGAGCGCGATGCGCAGCACGGCAAAGATGCCGGCGGCTCCGAGCACGATGGCGGCGAGCCGGTTGAGGATGAGCGCCGAGATCTTCAGCAATTCGCTGTGCACGTAATCCTCGATCACGGCCTCGATGCCGAGCGCCATGTGATAGAAGGTCGCGATCAGCAGCAGCACCATCGCGATGGCGACGAAGGGCGAGCCGAGCCAGGCGACGACGATTGCGCGGCGGGCGCCGATATGCGCGATGAGCGCGACAACGAACCACAGCGTCAGCGGAACGAGCGCCACCGCGGTCACCCGCTGCATCCACCAATGCTGCACGCCTTCCTTGGCCGAGCCGACACCGACGGCGCGGCCCAAGGGCGAACGCATGCCGGCGCGCGCGCTCATGGCTGCTGCCCCAGCACGATGATCCCGATCACCCAAGCCACCAAGGTCAGAACCACGCTCGCCCCGACCACGGTCCAACCGCTGCGGTAGGTCGTGGCGATGTCGAAGCCGTGGCCCGTATCCCAGGCGAGGTGCCGAATGCCATTGCAGAGATGATAGAACAGCGAATAGCTCCAGCCGAGCAGGAGCAGAATGCCGATCCACGATCCCCAGAAGGCCTGGGTCGTCGCGTAGGCCGCGTCGCCCGCCGCGGCGGCGATGAGCCACCAGAGCAGCAACACCGTACCGACGCTGACGGCGAGGCCGGTGGCGCGATGCGTGATCGACAGGAGCGAGGTCAGTTGCGGCTTGTAAATTTGCAGATGAGGCGAGAGCGGCCGATCAGCGGGCATCATCCGAAGGACCTCGAGGTCGACGGGGGAAAGGCGTGCGGTATCCAACGTTTAGCCTGCTGTCGGCGCGAAGTCAACGTGCAGGGCCCGGCGCGCCGCGCGCCGCGGGGTTGTGATTTTGTGGATAGGCCTGGGGACAGAGTGCGGATGAATTGTGCGTACACGCCTGCTTCATCCACAGGAATCTTCGCCGCGCGCGACGAGTCGTCTTGTCTCGCGCGCGGCATCGCGAGATGATCGATGCGGCTCGCGAGAGCGTCGGTCTTGTGCGCTTACGATGCGTGCACGCCGAAAGGCGGGTGACCTCGGCAGGCGCGAGCGGGACCGATCCGAGGCCTGCGTCACAGCGGGCTCGGCGGGTGTTGTCGACGGCCGACCGTACCGTCGGCGGCACAGGGTCGGGCGCGAGATCGCTCCGCCGGTCCGTGCGACGCTGCTGCCCTCCCCGGGCGGTGGTGGCGCGCTGCAAAGCCAGTGGCCCCCACCGGGGTCGCTGGTGGGCGCGGCAAGCGGACGGATGGGGCTTTCGAGCGCCCGACCGGCCCGCGGGCTCTCCCCGGGAGCCGGCGCGGGAAGGCAGGCGGCGCTCTGATGGCGTTGCGGGCGCGAGGGTCCGCCCCTCGTCGAGTCAGGGGCCGCGCCGGGCTCCGCAGAGGCGTCAGGAGTGCCCTCGAGCACGCGCTGGACCTTCCTCCGTCCTCCGTCCTCCGTCCTCCGTCCTCCGTCCTCCGTCCGGCGCCGGGCGCCTCTTTTCGTTTCCAGTCGAACCGGCTCGGCGGTGCTGCAAGGCGGCGCAATTGTCGTGGGCATGGCGCGTGTTATGATTGGCGGCAGACGCCGCATGCGCCGCGAGATGTTCCTGAACCTTTGCCGCGCCATCATCGGCCGCCCCGCCACCCTCGCGCGCCGTGGTTCCCCGCATGTCCGCTGACGCGCGCTGGGTCGAGGATTTGCCCGCCCTGGCCGCCGAGGCCTACGCGCTCGCCGGCCGTTTTTGCGGCGCGTGCCGGGATTATCACGCGCTGTGGCCCTATCGCCGCATCACGCTCATGCATTGCGAGACCACGACGGATCAGGGGGCGGTCGGAGCGGCTCTTGCCGAACTCATGGCCCGCGGCGGACAGCGCGTGTTGATCGCCGGCGCCGCCGATAGCGGCGTGCTCGCGACGGTGGCGCGGGCGGCTGGCGGGCAAGCGGGGGAAATTCGCGTCGTCGATCGCTGCGAGACGCCGCTCGAACTGTGTCGGCGCTTCGCGCGGCGCTGGTCATTGCCGCTCGAAACGGCGCGGGCGGATCTCCTGCGGCTGGAAATCACGAACCCCGTCGACATCGTCTATGCCAATTCGATCATTCCGGCCTTTCCGCCGGCGCGTCGCCTCGACCTGTTCGCGCGGATCGCGCGCGCGTTGCAGCCGGGCGGACATTTCGTGCAGACCTTCAACGTCAGTCGCCGCGTCGCGCAAGAGCAATTTCCGGATTATGGCGAGCAGTATCGCCGCTGGGTTTTCGATGAGCTTGCGCGCCGCGGCATTCCGATACCCGATGACCGCGAAATATTCGGCCGCCGCTTGCTGTCCTTCGCCGCCGGCTGGCCGCGGCGGCTGGGCGCTTTCGAGCGGCCCGGCGACGTAAAGCCGCTATTGGAAGCCGCCGGATTCGCAGTGCAGCGCCTCGAGCCGATCGCGGTCAGAATAGAAGCGCCGTATCAGCGCTACCTGACGACGCTCGGCAAGCAACGGTTTCTGGCGGTGGCCGAACGGCTTCTGGGGTGAGGCGGCGGCAATGATTTGCCATCGCCAATCGCGGCAAGGTTTGATATTGTCGTGCCGCGATAAATAGTTGGGGGAAATCAGCATGTTTGGGCCAAAGCGGGGTGGGCTCAGCCGAGTTCTGCTCGGCGCCGGCGTCGCCGCGATCGCACTGAGCACGGCGAGCGCGGGCCAGGCGGCCGAGTTATGGGGCGGCATCCCCTATATCGGCCTCGGCGGCGGGCTCAATTTCGAATCCGATCCGACGGTCAACGGTTTGGCGGATCTCGGCACTGTCGCTGGCCCCCTGCCCGGCAACTCGTACCCTATAGGCGTGACCAAGGTAAACGGCCTCGGGGTCGGCGCCCTCGGCCTGATTGCGGCCGGGCTCGACTTCAAGAACGGCTGGCGGGCAGAGCTCGAAGGGTCGTACCGCCACAATTCGGCTGCGCGCTTCAACGTGCAGGCCGAGGGCTCGACGTCGGTCGGCGTCGACCGCACGACCTATGCGATGATGGCCAATGTCTGGCGCGACTTTGCGCTGTTCGAACGGGTGGACCTGCATGTCGGCGGCGGTCTCGGCGTCGCCGAACTCGAGATGAACGTCACCAATACTTACGGCGCTAGCACCTCGATCGACCAGGCCGAAGGTGCTTATCAGGCGGGCGTCGGCTTGGACTTCGTTCTGATCCCTGGTCTCAAGGCGACGCTCGACTATCGCGCCTTCGGGTTCTTCAATAAAGATTCCGGCAATGTCACGGTGCCGACGAGTTGTTCCAACGGCTCCTGCGGCGGCACCGCCCCGTATGAAAGAGTGAGCCTCGCCGTGCGCGGCGGGCAAATCGATCAGTCCATCATCTTCGGCCTGCGCTGGTCCTTCGGCCCGTAAGTTAGGCGCGAGCGACGAAATTCAGCACCTGCTCGAACTTTCCGCCGGGGCCGGCGGCGATGTCGTCGACATAATGAAAGTCGAGATGGTAGGGCGCCGGTAGCGCGGCGGCGAGGATTTCGCTCAGGCGCGCCTGCTGTTCCTGCGTTACCGGGTTCCGCGCTGCGAGCCACACCTCGATGCGGTCGAGGGCCACCTGGCGGAGCTGGAATTTCCTGATCGGCACGATCTTCTGCCACACCCGGTTCGACCAAACCGGCCAATAGAGCTTGCCGTCCGGCATCGTCAGCATGTTGCGGGTGCGGCCGAGAATGCGATTGAGCGCCGGCAGGCCGCGGCCGCAGGCGCAGGGCGGCCCTTGCTCGGCATGATCGCCGATGTCGTAGCGCAGCAGCGGCGTCGCGAAATTGAAGAGCGGCGTCACGACCACCCGTCCGGTACGGCCCGGCGCGCAGGCGCGGCCGTCGTCGTCGAGGATTTCGACGATGACGGCTTCGGCCTGGACGTGATAGCGCCGCGACGCCGGGCACTGGATCGCGATGGTGCCGATCTCGTTGGCCGAATAGATGTCGTGGATTTCGGCGCCGAGGCGCGCCGTACTGAGCGCGCGCAGTTCGGCATCGACGGTCTCGCCGACGCATGTCACTCCCGCGAGCGCAAAGGGCGGCCTCTCCATCGCGGCGCGACGGGCGAGCTCGCGCAGAATCGAGGGATAGGTCATGAGATAGGCCGGCTTGACGCGGCCGAGCCAATCCCAGATCTGATCGAGCGTCGCCGCCGTATCGAGATACCAGGACGCCGCGGTTTCGACCGGGATGACCGTCGGCGCATCCCATTGCGCCTGGCGCGCACCGTCGGGCGGCGGCGCCGTGCCTTTCGGCAGCTTGCGGACGATTGCGATCGGTTTGGCGAAATCCCGTTTGGCCCAGAGCTGGGCGCGGAAGTTGAGCGCGTTCTGCCAGCCGTAATGCAGATTCGTGGTCTCGACGCGCACGATCTGGCCGGTGGAGCCCGACGACTGCTCTTCGCCGGTGCGGCGCTGCCCCGGCGGCAACGAGGCGGCGCGCAACGCTTCGGGGTCGGTCGCGAGCCGGTCGCGCGGCAGGATGGGGATGTGCGACAAGGCTTCGGCGAGGGTCGCGGCGCGCGCGATCTCTGCCAGCGGCAGCGCCTCGCGGTAATATGGAACCTCGCGCGCGGCATGATGCGCCAGCGTCTTGAGATGTCCGAGCTGATAGGCCTCGATGACCGGGCGCCCATACCACTGGCTTTCCGCCAGCCGCTCTTGGAACGCGAAGGCGTCGCGCGCCTCCGGCGCGGCAAGAACCCGCTGTGCCAGGGCTTTCAGCGAACGATCGGTGCGGGGCTTGGCGGGCATCGCGAGCTCTGCCGATTTGTCCGGGCGCCTAGCGCTCCGCCAGCGCGGCGATCGCGTCGGCGAGCGCCACGATACGTTGTGCCTCCTCGACGTGAAGCCGCTCGATCAGCTTTCCCTCGAGGACCGTAACGCCTTGGCCTGCCGCCACTGCAGCTTCATGCGCGGCGATGACGCGGCGCGCCCAGGCGAGTTCGCCGTCGCTCGGCGCGAAGACGGCATTGGCGACGGCGATGGTCTTGGGATGAATGAGCGTCTTGCCGTCAAAGCCGAGCGCGCGGCCCTCGCGGCAGGAGCGGGCGAAGCCGTCGTCGTCGGCGAAGTCGGGATGGATGCCGTCGAGGGCCGCGAGCCCATGGGCGCGCGCCGCCAGGAGCCCGAGGCTCAACGCCGTGAGCAGCGGCTGCCGCCCAGGCGTCTCTTGCGCGCGCAGATCCTTGGCAAGGTCGGCGGTGCCCATGACCAGCGCGGCGAGACGCGGGCTCGCGGCGGCGATCGCTTCGGCGTGGAGGATGCCGAGCGGCGTCTCCAGCATGCACCACAGGGCGAGCGTCGGCGGCGCGCCCGCTGCCACCAGCGCTGCCTCGGCGCGGCGCACGGTCTCGGCGCTCTCGACCTTGGGCAACAGCACGGCATCGGCCTTCATCTGCGCCGCCGCTTCGAGATCGTCCTTGGCCCATTGCGTCGCCAGCGCGTTGACCCGCACCACCAATTCGCGCCGGCCGTAGCCGCCGGAAGCGAGCGCCGCGGCAATCCTGCCGCGCGCTTCGGGTTTCTGCGCCGGCGCGACCGCGTCTTCGAGATCGAAGATGAGAGCGTCGGCAGGGAGCGTGCGCGCCTTCTCCAGCGCGCGCGCATTCGAGCCAGGCATGAAGAGCACGCTGCGGCGCGGCCGCGCCGGCCCAGCCATGGCCCGGCGCGCCTCAGCCGGCGTAGCGGCGGCGCTGGCCCGCGGCGTCCCCGCTCTGCGCCGCCAGATGGTCGCGGATCAGCACTTCCGCGATCTGCACCGCATTGAGCGCCGCGCCCTTGCGCAGATTGTCGGAGACGACCCAGAGGTTGAGCGCGTTGGCGACAGTCGGATCGCGGCGGATGCGGCTGACATAGACGGCGTCCTCGCCCGCCGACTCGATTTGCGTCACATAGCCCTCGTCAGCGCGGTGATCGATCACGATGATGCCGGGCGCCGCCTTGAGCGCCGCGCTCGCCGCGGCCGCGCTCAGGGGACGCTCGAATTCGACATTGACCGCCTCGGCATGGCCGATGAACACCGGCACCCGCACGCAGGTCGCGGTCACCTTGATGTCGGGATCGAGAATCTTGCACGTCTCGGCCGACATCTTCCATTCCTCCTTGGTCGAGCCGTCGTCCATGAAGATGTCGATATGCGGGATGCAGTTGAAGGCGATCTGCTTGGTGAACTGTTCCTTCTTGATGGGATCGTTGACATAGATCCCGCGGGTCTGGTTGAAGAGCTCGTCCATCGCCTCGCGGCCGGCGCCGGAGACCGATTGATATGTCGCGACGACGACGCGCCGGATGCGCGCGAGATCGTGCAGCGGCTTCAGCGCCACCACCATCTGGATGGTCGAGCAATTGGGATTGGCGATGATGCCGCGCTTCTCGAATTGTCCGATCGCCTGCGGATTGACCTCGGGCACCACGAGAGGCACGTCCTTGTCCATGCGGAAGTGCGAGGTGTTGTCGATGACCACGGCGCCGGCCTTGGCGGCGCGCGGCGCGTGCACGGCCGAGATCTTGGCGCCCGGCGAGAACAGCGCGATGTCGATGCCGCGAAAGTCGAATTTGTCGAGGTCCTCGACCTTGAGGACCGCATTCTCGCCGAAAGACACCTCGCCGCCGGCCGAGCGCTCGGAGGCCACGGCATGGACCTCGGAGGCGGGAAAGGCACGCTCGGCGAGGACGCTCAGCATCTCGCGTCCGACCGCGCCGGTGGCGCCGACCACCGCTACTTTGTACGCCATGGCTGCTGCTCCGGAAGACGAAGGGCGAAACCGAGCCTGACTTAGGACCCCGGTCCGCGATTGACAAGGCCGAGGTGGCGGCGGTCTGCTCCCAGTCGCGGCGCACTCATGCTTAACGCCGACGAGGGGGAGACAAGCGATGGTCGGGATATTGGCGCACAACTGGTGGGCACTGCTGCTGCGGGGCATTGCGGCGATCCTCTTGGGTATCATCTTCTTCGTCACGCCGGGCTTGGCGCTCGAAGTGCTGATCCTCTTCTTCGCCGCCTATCTCCTGGTCGACGGCATCTTCGCCATCGTCGCGGGCATGCGTGCGCCCGAGCGCCACGAGCGCCGCGGCGTGATCGTGCTCGAGGGTATCCTCGACATCGCCGCCGGCATTGTCATCGTGCTCTGGCCGGCGCTGTCCTTATTGGCGTTCATCTATCTCGCGGCGTTCTGGGCGATCGTCTCGGGCGGGGCGATGCTGGCGGCGGCCTTCCGCTTGCGCCGCGAGGACGGCGAATGGCTCCTCCTGCTGGGCGGCGCGCTGTCGATCCTGTGGGGCGTACTGGTCGCCTTGTTTCCGATTGCCGGCGTCCTCGTTTGGGCGTGGTGGATCGGCGCCTATGCGCTGCTCTTCGGCGTGGTCATGGTGGTTCTGGCCTTCCGGCTCAAGAAGCGGGCGGCCTAACCGGGCCGGCTTGACCCGCTTGCCGCGGCGCGGCAGGCTCCGGTCCCCGTTCAATCCGGTGGGAGGCGGCCCATGAGCGTCCCCATAGCCGAGAAGCAGCACACCCCGGCCGCGCTGCATGCGCGCAAGGGCGGCGTGCCGATCGTTTGCCTGACCGCCTACAGCACGCCGATGGCGCGGCTGCTCGATCCCGTCGCCGATCTGCTGCTGGCGGGCGATTCCCTGGGCATGGTGGTCTATGGCCTCGACAGCACCCTGCCGGTGTCGCTCGAGATGATGATCGCGCACGGCGCCGCGGTGGTTCGGGGCGCGCGACGGGCCTGCGTCGTCGTCGACATGCCGTTCGGCAGCTACCAGGAGAAGCCCGCCCAGGCCTTCCGCAATGCCGCCCGAATCATGGCCGAGACCGGCTGCGCCGGCGTCAAGCTCGAGGGCGGCGAGGCCATGGCCGAAACCATCCGCTTCCTGGTCGAGCGCGGCATCCCCGTGCTCGGCCATATCGGGCTGCAGCCGCAATCGATTCACGCGCTCGGCGGCTTCCGTGCCCAGGGCCGCAACGACGCCGAGGCCGCCCGCGTCGTCGCCGACGCGCACGCCGTCTCCGAGGCCGGCGCCTTCGCGGTCGTCGTCGAGGGCACGGCCGAGCCGGTGGCCCGCCGCCTTACCGCCGAGATCGCCGCGCCAACCATCGGCATCGGCGCATCGCCGGCCTGCGACGGGCAGATCCTGGTCACCGAAGACCTTCTCGGTCTGTTCGACGAATTTCGGCCGCGCTTCGTCAAGCGTTATGCCGAACTGGGTCCCATGGCCGCGGCGGCGGCGGCGGCCTATGCCGAGGACGTCCGGGCGCGGCGTTTTCCCGGGCCCGAGCACACTTACGGCGCCGGTCCGGCCAAGCGCATCCCGGCCAAGGATGCCGTCAACGATTGAGGGGGGCGACGGCCGCGCCTCGCTGCGCCGCGCTTAAGAGCCGGGCGCGTAACCCTTGGCGATCATGCAGCGCCAAACATAGTCGTGGGTTTGATTCTGGTTCTCGGCCGCGAAGGTGGCCTGCTTGGTGCCGAGCGCGCCGGTGTTCTGCCAGTCGCGCTGGTGCGTCGCCATGATGTCGGTCTGGATATTGGTGTCTTTCATGTTCGCCGCCTGCGCCTCGGAGTGGCAATCTGCGAGATCCTGGGCCGCGACGCTGGGGCGCGTGCCCTCTTTGCTCCATTGCGAGGTGCCGGCGCAGCCGCCGAGGCCAAGCGCCAAGACCAGGACGATCCATCTCATGGTGCAGCTCTCCCACGCGCCAGAGCGGCGCTCAAGCCTCAGAAGCGGCCCGCCTGGTAATCGTCGATCGCCGCGCGGATCTGCTGCGGCGTGCTCATGACGAACGGCCCATAGCGCGCCACCGGCTCGCCCAGGGGCCGCGCCGCCGCCAACAGCACCCGCGCCTCCGCACCCTCGGCGCGAATGAGCACGCCCTCGCCGGCGCCGAGCACCGCGATCGTGCCCCGCCCCACCTTGACCGGCGGCTCGCCGATCTGGACCTCGCCGGCGAAGGGATAGGCGAAGGCGTTGTGGCCCGCAGGCAGCGGCAGCGCCAGCGACGCGCCCGCCGGCAGCGCCACATCGAGCAGCACCGGGTCGGTCGCGATGCCCGCGATCGGACCGCGCACGCCTTCCAGGCTTCCCGCGATGACCTTCACCCGCACGCCGCCCGCCAGCGCCGCCTCGGGGATCTGCTCGGGCGGAATCTCCTGATAGCGCGGCGCCGTCATCTTGTCCTTGGCCGGCAGATTGACCCAGAGCTGGAAGCCCCACATCAGCCCGTCCTCCTGCTCCGGCATCTCGGAATGGACGATGCCGCGCCCGGCCGTCATCCACTGCACGCTGCCGGGGGTGAGGAGCCCGCCGTGTCCTTTGTTGTCCTTGTGACGCATCCGTCCGGCCAGCACATAGGTCACGGTCTCGAAGCCGCGATGCGGATGATCGGGGAAGCCCGCGATGTAGTCGGCGCCGCTGTCGGAGCGAATCTCGTCGAGCATGAGGAAGGGATCGATCTCGCCGAGGCGGTTGCTGCCGATGAGTCGGGTGAGCTTGACGCCGGCGCCATCGCTGGCCGGCATTCCCGGCACCGTCCGCTCGACGGGCCGCAGCGTCATCGCCTGGTCGCGCATGGTCGTCCCTTTTCTCGCACTCCGAGCCCCGCTGCGGACGCCCATTGTCCCGTCCGCCGCCGGACTTGTCGATAGCCGCAGCGCTTGATGTGGGAATTCGGAACGGACCCGCTAGCCGGCACTCGCCGCAGGTCCGGAATGCGAAAAATGCGGGCATCGCGCCGCCCGTTCAGGACGGCTTCTGCGGCTCCACGAGATCGGCGAGCTTGGTCTCGAGCGTCTTGGCCTTGTATGAGGAGACTACATAGACCCAGGGCGAGAGCTTGGCGTTGAGCTGGGATGCCTGCGCCGCCGCTGCGCCCTCGCCGCTCGCAGCGAGGCGCAGCCAGGCATTGCCGTCCTTGTCGAGGATGTCGGCGGTCACCACCAGCCCGGCGAAGGTAGTGAACTTGGCATGCGCCACGCCCGCGCCGGGGAAGGCCGCCTCCTTTGCCCCCTTCACGTCCGCCAGTTCGAGGCCGGCGAGCGCGCTCGCGGGATCGTCGAGCGCGCCCTCGCTCTTGAGCTTCCGCCCGGCGGGCAGCTCGGCGAGGGCGAGCTTGTCCTCGGGCTTGGCGCGCTCGATGGTGAGCGTGGCGCCGTCGGCGCCGGTGAGCACGACTTGCTTCACCTGCGCCTCCGGCATGTCGATGACCTTCTGGTCGAGCCATTGCGCCGCGTCGCCAGAGAGATCGAGCGTGCCGCGCGCCAGCCACGATTGCGCATCGCCGGGCTTGCGCACATAGATGCCGTCATTGCCGCCGCCGAGCTGATCGATGCGCCGCTTGCCCGCGATCACCTCGCCGAGCAGCGAGCCCTTGCCGTCGCTCACGGTCACGAGCGTCGATTTCGCGCCCTTCTTGCCGGCGTCCTCGACCTCGAGACGGGCATAGAGATCGGGCTTCCGGGTCTTGGGCTCGACGAAGCGCAGCTCGGCGAGCCCAATGAGCGCCTGCTTGAGCTTGGCGAGATTGGCGGGATAGCCGTCCTTCTCCTCGACCCCCCATTGCTCGCCCTGGCGCTTCAGCGTGATCTTCTGGTCGCCCCGCACCATGGCGAGGTCGCCGACATCGCCGAGCCGCTGGCCGATTTCGGGCAGCACCAAACTGCCGACCAGCGGATCGGAGGCCGGCGTGCCGCCGCCGCGCGCGACGAAGATTGCGGCGATGACGGCGACAACCATCGCCGCGAGAAGCCCGATCAGTCCTTTCATGCCCATCAGACGATCCCTCTTGCCGGGCCGGGTCAGGTGGCGTGGGCGCGGCGCTTGCGCCGCTCGCGCCGGACGATGCCGATGATGATCGCGGCGATGCCGACGAGGATCGGCACGAAGGCGATGTCGAAGAACTCGAGCCACGCCTGGAGCCGCCTGATGTTCTCGCGCAACGCCAGCTGAACCTGGCGGAGCTGCTGGCGGATGGAGATCATCTCGGTGCGGAAATTGTCGAGCGTCTGCGTCTCGCCGGCGGCGAGCGCGACATTGGCGCGGCCGTCCTGGCCGCGCAGCTCCTTGATCTTGTTCTGGGTCTCCTTGAGCTTGTCCTCCAAATCCTTCTCGGTCGCCTGGTAACGCTCGTCGGCGACACGCTGGATGTTGTTGACGAGCTCGAAAGGCCGCGCCGAGGTGCCGCGGGTCCGGAGGCTGATGAGGTCGGGACCACCGGCCAGCACATCGACGGCGTTGGCGACGAAATCGCCGTTGTTGGCGGCGGGCACGACGACGCGCTGGCCGAAGAATTCCTGCGCCTGAACCCAGAAGCGATCTTCGAGGATGTCGGTGTCGGCGACGACGACGATGCCGATGGGCTGCGCCGCCGTCTTGATTTGCGGCGGCAGAGGCGCCTCCTTCGCCGCCTCCTTTTCCTTCTCGGTGTCCTTCGCCGCCTCCTCCTTGGGCGGGCCATCGGGGAAGGCGGTCGCGGCCGGGCCGGTGACATGCGCCGCCAGCGCCAGCGGCTGGTTGTCGGACTTGAAGTCGCGGAGCAGCCCGGCCACGTCCGGCAGGCCTTCGATCTTCGCGACCGGGATCTCTTCCGAATCGGTCGAAGTCGAGATGAGCGGCGTGAAGCTGGTCTTGGCGTCGGCCAAGGGCTCGAGGATGCCCGCCGTCGCCATGGTGATCTGGCTCAAATCGGCGGTGATCATGTCGTCGCGATTGAAATTCTGCTGCTTCAAGGCGAGCCAGGCGACGTAATCGACCGCCTGAACCTGGGATTGAGTCCCTGCATTCACCTTGCGCGCCGCCTGCAGGTCGCCCGCGACCATCTTCGGCACCATGCGGATGCCCCAGGCCGCGAACAGCTTGTCGAGATCGCTGTCGGCGGGCGCGCCCGGCGGGTTGAGCTGGCTCGGGTGCATCCGCTGCGTCTCGGAATCGGGATCGACGAAGACGAGCGCCTTGCCGCCCTTCAGAACGAATTGGTCGATCGCATAAAGCGTCTTGTCCGGCAGGTGCTGGGGATGGACGATCATCAGCACATCGACGTCGTCCGTCACCCGGTCGAAGGCGGTCGACAGACTCTTGACGTCATAAAGCTGGCGCAGCTCGCTGATGACGACATAGGGCACCATCGGCCGCCCCTGCATCGCCGCCATGATGTCGCCTTCGAGCGGCAGCGCGGTGACCAGCCCGATGACCGTCTTCTTGGGGAAGGCGAGGCTGTGAATGACCTTGGTCAGATCGTATTCGAGGAAGCGCTCGCGCTCGGGCTGGAAGAAGGGGATGATCTGCTGGTCGTCGGTCGAGTTGGTGGCGGCCAGCCCGAAATAGACCTGCTCGCCGCTCTGGTCGAGCGGCACGCCCTGAAGCCCGAAGGCGACGGCCCGGTCCTCGGTCGCGGAGAAGGGCTCGGGATTGAGGATCTGCAGCTCGATCTTGCCTTTGGCGGCGGCCTGATATTCCTCGAGCATCTCGCGCACGCGCTGCGCATAGACGCCGTAGGACGGGATTTCGTCGCCCAGCTTCGGCGCGTAGTAGAAGCGCAGCACCAGCGGCTCGTCGATCTTGGCGAGCGTGTCGAGCGAGCCCTTGGACAGCGTGTAGAGATGCCGGTCGGTGAGGTCGATGCGGGTCGTGCGCAGCACGCCGCTGGCGATGACGTTGACCGCGACGAACAGCACCACGGCCGCGGCCAGCGCGAAGAGCGCGGCGCCGCGATGCGAGAGGCGAAGGCGTTTCATGCGATGGCTCTCCTCAATCCGCCTTCTTGAGCTCGACCACGACGACGTTGGCGAAGAGGAAGAGCGCGATGACCGAGGCGAAGAACACCGCGTCGCGCAGGTCGATGACGCCGCGGATGATCGCGTCGAAATGCGAGAGGAAGCTGAAGGACGCGACCGCGTCCAAAAGCCCCTGCGGCGCCCAGGAAGTGAGGAAGCCGAGCACGATCGACGAGCCGCTCACCGTGAAGAGGAAGCACACGGCGGCGGTCACGACGAAGGCGATCACCTGGTTCTTGGTCAGCGCGGAGAGCGCCGCGCCGATGGCGAGGAAGGCGCCGGCCATGAGGAAGCTGCCGATATAGCTCGCCAGGATGACGCCGTTGTCGGGCGAGCCCAGGATGTTGACGGTGATCCAGAAGGGAAAGGTCAAGGCGAGCGCGATCCCGGCGAAGGCCCAGCTCGCCAGGAACTTGCCCATGACGGCCGAGCCCACCGAAATGGGCAGGGTCAGGAACAGCTCGATGGTGCCGATCTTGCGCTCCTCCGCCCACAGCCGCATGGCGAGCGCCGGGATCAGCACGAGATAGAGCCAGGGATGGAAGCTGAAGAACGGCTGCAGATCGGCCTGGCCGCGGTCGAAGAAATTGCCGAGGAAGAAAGTCAGCGCGCCCGCCAGAACGAGAAAGATGACGATGAAGACATAGGCGAGCGGCGTCGCGAAATAGCTCGCGAGCTCGCGGCGGAAGATGACGAAGGTGCTGCGCATGAATTGGCTCCGATGCCCGGCCCGGTGCGGCGATGGCTCAGGCGGCGGTCGTGGTGATCGCGCGGAAGACCTCGTCGAGGCGGCCGCGCTCGACGCGCAAGGCCGCCACCGGCCAGCCCGCGGTGCGCACGAGATCGGCGACCTCCGGCAGAATGGCGCGGCCATCGCGCGGGAAGATCATCAGGCCGCGGCCCTCGCCGTCATCGACCTCCTCGACGCCGAGGACGCCGGGCAACCGCATCAGCGACTCCGCGGCGGCGATGCCGTCGCGCCCGAGCGCCAAGCGCACCGCATTGTGATGGCGCGAGCGCGCGGCGAGCTGCGCCGGCGTGCCGTCGGCGACGACCCGGCCCGAGGAGATGATGATGGCGCGGCTGCAGACCGCATCGACTTCCTCGAGCAGGTGGGTCGAGATGATGATCGCCTTTTCCGGCGCGAGCGCGGTGATGAGGCCGCGCACCTCGTGCTTCTGATTGGGGTCGAGCCCGTCCGTCGGCTCGTCGAGGACGAGCACGTCAGGATCATGTAGCAACGCCTGCGCCAGCCCGACACGGCGCTTGAAGCCCTTCGACAGCGTCTCGATCGGCTGGTCGAGGACGCTCGCGAGCGCCGTGCGCTCGACCGCAATCCCGATGCGCCGCGCCGCCTCGGCGCCGCCGAAGCCGCGGATGCGCGCGATGAAGCGCAGGAATCCGGCCGGCGTCATGTCGGGATAGGCGGGCGCGCCCTCCGGCAAATAGCCGATGTGGCGCTTGGCGGCGATCGCCTGTTCGACGATGTCGGCGCCGCAGATCACTGCCGTGCCGCTCGAGGGCGTGAGAAAGCCGGTGATCATTTTCATGGTCGTCGACTTGCCGGCGCCGTTGGGGCCGAGAAAGCCCAGCACCGCGCCGCGCTCGACGGTGAAGGACACATTGTCCACCGCCAGGATCGGCCCGAAGCGCCGGGTCAAAGCGCGAACCTCGATCATTGCATCCATGTCGTCCCGCTCCCCGCGCGCCATGTGCCAAATTTCCGCAGCGGAAATCAAGCCCGTGTGCGTCGCCGCACGGCTAAATTCGCTGTAATGTTTGGGTGGCCCCGGCGCCACGCCGCTCCGGTCAGCCGTAGCGCTCCTCTGTCCAGGGATCGCCGCGGTCGTGGTAGCCCCGCTCCTCCCAGAAGCCGCGCCGGTCGGCAGCGAGGAATTCGATGCGCTTGAGCCATTTCGCACTCTTCCAGAAATAGAGCTTGGGCACGACCAGGCGCACCGGCCCGCCGTGCTCGCGCGGCAAAGGCTTCCCCTCCCAGCTATGCGCGAGCAGCACGTCCTCGTCGTCGAAATCGGCGAGCGGCAGGTTGGTGGTGTAGTCGTCGTAGCTGTGCAACACGACGTAGCGCGCCTCCGGCAGCGGCCGCACCACGCCCAGCACATGCCGCGCGGCGACGCCCTCCCAGAGATTGTCGAAGCGCGACCAGGCGGTGACGCAATGGATGTCGGAAGTGGAGCGCAGTTGCGGCTGGGCGCGGAAGACAGCCCAGTCCCAGCTCACGGGATTGGCCACCTTCCCGTCGATGGCGAGCCGCCAGCGCTCCGGCGCGACATCGGGCCTGGTGCCGAGGTCGAGCACCGGCCAATCCTCGACCCGGCGCTGTCCCGGCGGCAGGCGCTCGCGCGCGGCCTGGCCGCCGCCGGTGAGGAGCCGGCCCTCGCGCGCCCAGCGCTCCTTGCTTGCGACGAGCTTGCGCCGCTTCTCCGGCACTTCGGGCTCGGGCTGCCGATCGTCGTTCATTGCGCTCAAGCGCCTTTCCTGCCGTTGCCGGCGGCGAGAATAGCCGGGCGCGGCGCCGGGTGCAGCCCCTCTTCCGCCGCCGCCGATTTCGGGTTGCGCCCGCGCCGCCGCTCTTGGAGACTGACCGCGCGTTCCCCCCTCGCCCGACCCGCGGCGCGCCATGCTTCTCACCACGCTGCTCAAGGGTATCGTCATCGGCATCGTCATCGCGCTCCCGGTCGGTCCGGTGGGCGTGCTGTGCGTGCGGCGCACGCTGTTCGAAGGTCCGGCCTTTGGCATCGTCTCGGGCTTGGGGGCGGCCACGGCGGATACGATTTATGCCATCGTCGCCGGCTTCGGCCTCACCGTCGTGCGCGAAGAGATCCTCGCCCATGAGCATTGGCTCGGCGCCTTGGGCGGCGTGTTTTTGCTTTATCTCGGGATCAATGCGCTGCTTCGGCACCAGGTGCCGGAGGCCGAGCCTTTGGGCGGCGAGGCCCTCCTTGGCGCCTATGCCTCGACCTTTGCGCTCACCATCACCAATCCGATCACCATCCTGGCCTTCGCCGCGATCTTCGCGCAATTGGGCGTCGCCGAAGGGGCGACCTTGGCCGACATCGGCGCGCTGGTCTTGGGAGTCTTCCTGGGCTCGTTGCTGTGGTGGCTCGGCATCTCCTTCGGCTTCGCCTCGGTGCGCCACTTCGTCGGCCGCGGCTTTGCCCTGACGCTGGTCAGCCGGATCACCGGGTCGATCTTGACGCTCTCGGGTGCGGCGCTCCTGGCGGCGGCGATCATCGGGCTCCTAAAGAGCGGGCGCTGAGGGATCGTTGCGCCGTCGGGACCGCCTGCACTTGGCGCCCGATCCGGCGCCCGCTAGTCTCGGCGCGCCATGAAGCTTCGCCTCCGCGGTTATTGCGGGCTGGTGGCGTTCCTGTGCCTGCTGCTGCTGCCGCTGGCGGGGCCTAGGGCCGCCGCCGAAGGCCTCGCGACGACGACGGTCTCCGCCGCCGAGTTGCAGCGACTCGTCGACACCCTCAACGACCCGGCCGCGCGCGACAAGCTCGTCGCCGAGCTGCAGGCGCTGATCGCCGCCGAGCGCGGCACGCAACAGCAGGCGGCGGCGCCGACAACCGCCGCCGTCATCGACGATCTCTCGCGCGCGATCGCCGACATCACCGACGAGATTCTTGCCACCGCGTCGGTGCTGCTCGATGCGCCCCAGCTCATCGGCTGGGCCAAGGCGCAGATCGCCGACCCGGCGCTGCGCGCGCAATGGCTCGCCGTCGCGCTCAAGCTCGCCGTTATTTTCGGCGCCGCGCTCGCCGCCGATGCCGCGGTGCGCTGGGCGCTGCGCCGTCCGGCGGCCCGCTTCGCCGCGCTCCCGCACGAGCGCGCGGCAGCGCGGCTCCTGCTCATGCTCCCCGGCGCCATCCTCGAAGCCTTGCCCGTCATCGTCTTTGCCGGCGTCGCCTTCTTCGTCCTGCCCTTCGCGCGGCCCCATCCGGGCGAGGAGCAAGCGGCGATTGTCCTGATCTGGGCAGTGTTCTGGGCGCGCCTCATCCTCGCGGCGGCGCGCGTGGCGCTGCTGTCGCCGAGCGCCGCGGCTCTTCTGGATTTCAGCGAAGAGACGCGCAACTACCTTTATATCTGGATGCGCCGCTTCACCGGCTGGGCGGTCTTCGGGCCGGCCGTCGCCAACGGCGCCTGGTGGCTCGGCGTGCCCGGCGCGATTTACGCCCTCATCCTGCGCGGCACCGTCATGGTGCTGGCCATCCTCGCCGTCATCTTCGTCCTGCAGAACCGGCGCGCCGTCGCCCTATGGCTGCGCGGCAATGCCGGCGCCGGCAAGGATTCGGAGCGCGGCGAGGAGCGCCGCTGGGGCCTGCTGCGCCACCAGATGGCGGAGATCTGGCACATTCTCGCCATCATCTACCTCGTCGGCACTTTCGGCATATACGTGCTGCACATCGAGGGCGGGCTCGCCCTGCTGCTGCGCGCGACCTCGTTGAGCGTCGTTGTGCTGGCGGCGGCGGCGCTCGTCCTTCGCTTCATCCAACGCCTCGGGCGCACGGGCTTTGCCGTGAGGCCCGACCTCAAGGCGCGCTTCCCGACGCTCGAGGCGCGCACCAACCGCTACCTTCCGGTGCTGTTCTTCCTCGCCTCGGCGATCGTGTACTTCTTCACGGCCTTGGCGCTCTTGCAGGTCTGGGGCATCGGCGCTTTCGCCTGGTTCGATACGGTCGCCGGCCGCCAGATGCGGGGATCGTTCTTCGCCACGCTCGTCGCATTGGTGCTGGGGCTGGTGCTGTGGGAGCTCTTCAGCGCCGCGCTCGAGCGCTATCTTCACTCGCTGGCCGGACGGCCGCACGCGCAGCACGCGCGCCTGCGCACCCTGCTGCCGCTGCTGCGCACCACCGTGGCAGTGTTGATCATCGTCACGACCGGGCTCATCGTGCTGGCGCAGCTCGGCCTCAACATCGCGCCGTTCCTGGCCGGCGCCGGCGTCATCGGCCTCGCCGTGGGTTTCGGTTCGCAGGCGCTGGTCAAGGACGTCATCACCGGCCTGTTCATCCTGGCCGAGGATCAGCTTGCCGTCGGCGATGCCGTCGATGTCGGCAAGGGCCAGGGGGTCGTCGAGGCGCTCTCGATCCGTTCGCTGCGGCTGCGCGACATCGCCGGCAATCTCGTCACCATCCCCTTCAGCGAGGTCACCACTGTTAAGAACATGTCGCGCGATTACGCCAATGTCGTGTGCGATGTCGGCGTGGTGTTCCGCGCGGACCCCGACCGGGTGACCGCGGTCCTGCGCCGGGTCGGTGCGGAGCTGGCGGCCGATCCGGCATGGTCGCATATCCTGCTCGGGCCGGTGGAGGTTCTGGGTCTCGACCGCTTCACCGACAACGCGGTGGTGATCCGCTCGCAAGTCAAGGTCGCGCCGCTGCAGCAGTGGAACGTCGGCCGCGAGTTGAACCGGCGCATCAAGCGGGCGTTCGATACGGACGGCATCGAGATGCCGGCGGGGAATCAGACGCGCTACCTCGATGCGCCGGCGGTCGCGGCGCAGCCACAAGGCTTAGACTGCCTACTCC
>DATNIY010000032.1:0-13679 GCA_035604195.1 Allostellaceae bacterium | reverse complement strand
CTCGCGCAGTATTGCCTCGGCTGCTACACCAACCGCAATCTGCCGGGACGCATCGATCTCATCGAAAAGTACATCAACGAGTACGAAGCCGATGGGCTCCTGATCAACTCGATCAAAAGCTGCAACAGCTTCTCGGCCGGTCAGCTCCTGGTGCTGCGCGAGATCGAGCGCCGCACCGGCAAGCCCGCCGCCTTCATCGAGACCGATCTCGTCGATCCCCGCTACTTCTCGCCGGCCAACGTCAAGAACCGGCTCGAAAGCTACCTGCAGATGATCGAGCAGAAGCGGCACGGCGCCGCCACCGCCGCCTGAGCCGAAGGAGAGGACCCATGCGCTGCTTCATCGGCGTCGATCTCGGCTCCACCACGACAAAGGCGGTGCTGATGGACGAGCGCCTCGATGTGCTCGGCCGCGGCATCACCAATTCGCGCTCCAATTACGACACGGCGACGCGGGTCGCCAAGCACGAGGCGATCATCAACACGCGCTTCACCCTTTTCCAGCGCGCGCTTGCTGCCCTGCCTGACCTCGGCGGCATGCTCCACCAGTTCCTCGGCGCTCTCGAGCGCAACTTCCGACTGGAGCAGTTCCTCGATCAGCTCGCCGATCTCGAGCATACCTGCCTCGCCAACGTCAAAGGCGACCGCTTCAAGGGCAGCGAAAGCGCGGTGCGCGAAGCGCTCGCCGCCGTCTTCGTCCGGTTGCGCGCCGAGGCGCCGTTGCTCTTCGCTCCCGATGCCAAGCGGAAATCCGATTTCTTCCGTGACATCGCGGGCTCGCGCTTCATGGCCCTGGCGCAGGAGACGGCGAAGCGCGCCGGGCTCTCCTACGACCTGTTGCTCAACGTCTACGACAAGGCGATCATCGACGTGGAGAACCGTCCACCCGCGGGCGAGATGAAAGACAAATATCTGAAGGCGCTCGACCGCGTCGTCTCGGCATCGCCGGAATTCGCGGGGCTGGTCGGCCGGATCGACGGTCTGGTGCGTCAGGCGCTCGAGATCCCGCTCGAGGAGACCTATCTCGTCGGCACCGGCTACGGGCGGGTGACCCTGCCCTTCTCCAAAGAGCATATCCGCTCGGAGATCCTCTGCCACGGCCTCGGCGCGCACATGATGTACCCGAAGACGCGCACCGTGCTCGACATCGGCGGCCAGGACACCAAGGCCATCCAGGTGGACGGAACCGGCATCGTCGAGAATTTCCAGATGAACGACCGCTGCGCGGCCGGCTGCGGCCGCTATCTCGGCTACATCGCCGACGAAATGAATTTGGGGCTGCACGAGCTCGGCCCGATGGCGATGAAGGCGACGCGCGTCGTGCGCATCAACTCGACCTGCACCGTCTTCGCCGGCGCCGAGCTGCGCGACCGGCTGGCGCTGGGCGAGAAGCGCGAGGACATCATGGCCGGTCTCCACCGCTCGATCATCCTCCGCGCCATGTCGATCATCTCGCGCTCGGGCGGCGTGCGGGACCAGTTCACCTTCACCGGCGGCGTCGCCAAGAACGAGGCGGCGGTGAAGGAATTGCGCCAGCTCATCCGCGAGAACTACGGCGACGTCGTCATCAACATCAATCCCGACTCGATCTACACCGGTGCGCTGGGCGCCGCCGCCTTTGCCCGCCGCGCGATCGAGAACTGACGGAGAAAGAAGCCATGGCCGTAACCGCAGGCATCGATGTCGGCACCGGCGCCGTGAAAGCCGTGTTGTTCGAGGTGGAGGGCGACAAGACGCGCTGGCTGGTGCGTCGTATCGAGCGCGTGCGCCAGGGCGATCCCTTCAAGCTCGCCGAGCAGTCCTATGACGGCATCCTCGAAGAGGCCGGGCTCAAGCGCGATGACGTGGCCTATGTCGCGACCACGGGCGAAGGCGAGGCGCTGGCGTTCCACACCGGCCATTTCTATTCCATGACGACGCACGGGCGCGGCGCCATCTACCTCGATCCCGAGGCGCGCGCGGCGCTCGATGTCGGCGCCTTGCACGGCCGCGCCATTCGCCTCGACGCGAGGGGCAAGGTGCTGAGCTACAAGATGACGAGCCAGTGCGCGTCGGGCTCCGGTCAGTTTCTCGAGAACATCGCCCGCTATCTCGGCATCGCCCATGAGGAGATCGGCATGCTCTCCAAGCAGGCCGACAACCCGGAGACGGTAAGCGGCATCTGCGCCGTGCTGGCCGAGACCGACGTCATCAACATGGTCTCGCGCGGCATCACGGCGCCCAACATCTTGAAGGGCATCCACTCGTCGATGGCCGACCGCCTGGCCAAGCTGCTGAAGACCATCGGCACCATCGAGGGCGTCGTGCTCATGACCGGCGGCCTCGCGCTCGACGAAGGTCTCGTCGCCGCCATGCAGCAGGCGATGGCCAAGGAGAAGGTAACCTATCCCGTGCGCTGCCATCCCGATTCGGTCTATGCCGGCGCGATCGGCGCGGCGTTGTGGGGCGCGTTCCGCCACGAGAAGCTGGCGCGGCTCGGCGAGCTCGCCAAGGTTTCCTGACGCGGCGGAACGGACGGAAAGAGGATCATCATGGCACTCACCATCATCGACACCTGCACCAATTGCGACGCCTGCCGTCCGGTCTGCCCGAACGAGGCGATCACCGTCGGCGACGGCATCTACGTGATCGATCCACTGCGCTGCACGGAATGCATCGGTGCCGAGGACGAGCCGCAATGCAAGCTGGTCTGCCCGGCCGACTGCATCTTGGATCATCCGGACTTCCGCGAATCGCGCGAGGAGTTGCTCGCCAAGTACAACCAGCTCCACGGCTGACCGCGCGGACGCGGGGAGCGCCGCGGGCGCGCCCCTCCCCGTGACCCCGCCCCTCACCCCATCGGGATGAGCGGGCGAGATTTTGGGCGAGGGGCGACGGTTAGCGGCGATTTCTGATTCTAGGCGCTGACGGCACGGCGGAGGGCGAGGCGGCGGTGCGGGCGGAAGCCCATGCGGTCGAGGAAGCTCAGCAGCCCGAAATGGTTCCAATCGACCTCGGTGCGTACGCGCTCGACCCGCAGCCCGACGAGATTGGTCATGAGCTGCGATATCAGCGCTTTGCCCACGCCCTTGTGGCCGTTGCTCGGATCGACGCCGATCGTGTCGATGACGGCCGTCGGCTCGAGGCTGCCGAATTCGCCGAAGTCGACCCGCGCCATGATGAAGCCGTAGACCCGGCCGTCGACCTCGGCGACCAGCGAGACGCACACGCCGGACTCCTCCATGGCCTCGGCGAGCTTGCGCTTGAAATAGGCGGCGCGGTCGCGGCCGGTGATGCGCCTGTCGATGCGCAGGATGGCGCCGAGGTCGTTCCCGGTCATCGACCGGATCGGCACGCGATCGTGCGAAAGCGCGGTGAATTCATCGCCGCTCGGGCTGCTGTAGTCGATCTCGGCGGGGGCGGCGCTTGCGGGCTGCGGCTTGGGCCTCGTCGGTGGCATGGCTCTTCTCCTCTCCTTCAATCGGCGCTCGTCGCAACGACCGAGCGTTCGAGCACGATCCGCGGCGCGAGAGAGAATTTCATGGCGGCGAAAAATGCGGTGAGATCCGTATCGGTCCAGTCGGCTTGGGTCGCGATCTCCTTGATGCCGTGGATGCGCATCGCCGCCGCCATGCCGTCGATCAGCTGGCGCCCCACGCCCAGACGCCGCGCCTCGGTGGTGACGCCGATGGCGTCGAACGCCGCCTCCGGAAGGTTGCCTCCAAACTCGCCTTCATAGATACGAGCGAAGACGAAGCCGACCAGCCGACTGCCCCGCTCGGCGGCGAGCGCGACGAAGGCCGAGGGCTCGCGCGCCAGATGCGCCAGGCGCTTTGCGAAGAAGCCGCGGCGCGGCCGCCCGGAAACGGCCTTGTCGATCGCCACGACGGCGTCGAGATCGCCGGCGACGAGCGGGCGTATCTTCACGGATTCCTTGCGCGAAGGCTTTGCAGAGTCACGTTGCTTCGTCGGCATCATCGTCCTCTTCTGTCGCTGCGTTCACCGGCGGGCCGCGAACTCGACGGCGAGCCGGCCGTCGGTCTCATCGTCCAAAACGTCATCGAGCGCCGGCAAGAGACCCATGTCCTCCTTCAGGATATGCGAACTGAGGAGCCGTGCAAGCGCCGCGCCGACCTCGTGGAATTCCGCCCACAGGTCCACGGCGAAACCCGTGTCGCGCGCGAGGCGGGCCAGCTCCGCCAGGCGCTGGGCGAGCGGGAGGATCACGCGATGCTCGCCCACGAGAACCTCGCCCATCTCCCGCTCGCCGGCCTCGGCAAGCAGAGGGAACACGACTTCCTCCTCGAAGGCGAAATGCGGCCCGATCTCGGCATCGACGGCGCGGATCAGCTCTTTCACGAACCGCGCCGTATCGGCGTTGGTGTGCTCCGGCGGTCGGTCCATGGCATGGCGCCCGAGCAGCGCCTCGAGGCGCAAGAGCAAGGCCATCGTCGCGGCGTGATCCTCATGAAGCGCGCGGCAGACATGTCGACGCAGTTCCATCGCGATTGCCTCCTTCGCTCTCCCGGCGGCGCCTTCATCCCGGCGATCACGGCTTCGGCCGGAGGTCGCGGACGCGCACCGCCTTGCCCTGGGAGCGCGGCACCTCCCCCGGACGCCGCACCGCCACGTCGCAGGTGATCCCCAGGAGCGCCTTGATGTGATGCGTGACGGCCTGGGCGATCGACCGGCAGGTCGCGTCGTCGAGCGTCACCGCGGGATCGGCTTCGACCTCGAGCGTCACATGGTCGAGCGGTCCCTTGCGTTCAAGGACGAGCTGATAATGCGGCGAGAGTCTGGGCAAGCCGACCAGCGCCGCCTCGAGTTGCGAGGGATAGACGTTGACGCCGCGCACGATCAACATGTCGTCGCTGCGGCCGGTGATGCGGCGAATGCGCAGATGCGTGCGGCCGCATCGGCACGGCTCGTCGGTGAGCCGCGTGATGTCGCGGGTGCGATAGCGGATCATCGGCAGCGCCTCCTTGGTGAGCGCCGTGATGACCAGCTCTCCCGTCTCGTCCGCGCCGAGCGGCTCGCCGGTTTCGGGGTCGACGGTCTCGAAGAGGAAATGGTCCTCCCAGCCGTGCAATCCGGCCTGAGCCTCATGGCATTCGACGGCAACCCCCGGGCCCATGATCTCGGAGAGGCCGTAGACGTCGATCGCCTTCAGTCCCAACCGGTTTTCCAGTTCGCGGCGCAGCGCATCGCTCCACGGCTCGGCCCCGAACAGCCCGACGCGCAATGGCCCGCCGCGCAAGTCGATGCCCATGCGCTCGGCGACCTCGGCGATGTTGAGCGCGTAGGACGGCGTGGCGCAGAGCACCGTGGCGCCAAAGTCCTTCATCAGCGTCACCTGCCGTTCGGTGCCGCCGCCCGAAGCCGGCACGACGGTGCAGCCGAGCCGCTGCGCCCCGTCATGGGCACCGAGCCCGCCGGTAAACAACCCATAGCCATAGGCGTTGTGCACGATGTCGCCCGGCCGGACACCGGCGCAGACCATCGACCGCGCCATGAGCAGCGCCCAGTTTGCAAGATCGGCGGCGGTGTAGCCGACCACGGTGGGTTTTCCCGTCGTGCCCGAGGAAGCATGGAGGCGTATGACCGTCTCGCGCGGAACGGCGAACATGCCGAAGGGGTAATTATCGCGCAAATCCGCCTTGGCGGTGAAGGGAAAGCGCCGGAGATCGCCGAGCCCGCGCAGCGCGAACGGCGTGACGTGGGCCGCGTCGAAGCTTCGGCGGTAATGCGGCACGTTGGCATAGGCGTGGTGCAGCACGCGGCGCAGGCGGTCGAGCTGAAGCCGTTGCAGCTGCTTCCGTGGCATCGTCTCGACGTCCGGCGAGAAATAAGTATGCTGCCGATCGCGGTCTCTATTGCGCAGGAGTTGCGTGGCCATGGCTCAGCTCCATCCCGGTCGTGTGCTCGAATCACTGCCCACGGCGCCGAGCCGGGCCAGATGGGGCACGGCGAATCCCTGATTGAAGGCGGCGCGCGTGAGGATCGTGTCCTTGATCAGCCAGCCCGCGGCAAGGCCGAGCACGCCTGCCGCCAGCGCGATCGGACCGGCGTAGTCGGCAAATCCGAGCGCCGCAGCGATCAGGGCAATCGGCGCGATCGTGCCGAGGACCAGCACCTGCAAGTCGATCGCTTGGAGCGCCTGCCGCGTCGCGGTGGGTGCGCCGCGCCGCGCCAGGTGCCGGCAATAGGCAGCCCAGGCGATCCAGCGCGCGACCAGCGAGAGCAGCGCCAGGATCAGCACGAACCGGCTGGGAGCGGCGCCTGCGACGATCGCCAGCGCAAGCAAGACGCCCGCGCCCTCGGCAAGCCCGGTGGCTAGGGCCAACGGCACGATCAGCGGCTCGCGCCAGGCCGGAATCCCCATTGATCCGCGCAGCATTCGGGCTTGGCAGTAGACGAAGGCCAGCGCGAGAAGCGCGGCGACGGCCGCAAGCGCCGCACCGCCATGCCACGCGGCGGCGGCGAGCGCGATGAGGAGCGGCGGCGCGATCAGTGCCTCGCGCGTCATCCACGAAGTCTGCGGATTGAAGAAAACGTGGAGGAACCGCCAGGGACGGCCGATCTCGAGCCATACGAGGCTGAGGCCGGCGACGATGAAGAGCGCCGCCAGGACGTAGGCCGCCCGCGGCGGGTTGCCGCCGGCAAGCTCGCTCGCCGCGGCGAAGATCGCCAGCCCGCTGCCGGTGCCGCCGCCGATGAAGTTGCCCGCGGCGCGGTGATCCCAGTTGGTTTGCAGCCAGGGGGCGATGCGATCCATGGCTAGTCCCAGAGGTAATAGAAGCCCGGGCCGGTCCCGAGCTCCTCGTGCATGCGGAAATGCCGATTTTCCGCCAGCAGTCGCGACACGTTGCTCGCGGGATCCTCGACGTCGCCGAAGTGGAGGGCGCCGGCAATGCAGGACGTGACGCAGGCCGGCGTCGCCTCGGGGTCGATGCCCGGCGTCAGGCCCTTCTCCAGTCCGGCATCGATGCGATCGACGCAGAAGGTACATTTTGTCGCCACCGCCAGGCGCCCCTCGTCGAAGCGCGCCGCTTCCGCCGGGCTCGGCCCGCCGCCATAGGCGAAGCTCGCGCGGTCGGTCTTGTGGCGCGCCTGGTACGGGCAGGCGACGGCGCAATAGCTGCAGCCGATGCAGAGATCGTAGTCGATGGTGACGATGCCGTCGGCGCGCTTGCGCGTCGCCGTCGAGGGACAAACATCGCGGCAAGGCGGCGCGTCGCAATGCATGCAGCCGACCGGCACGAAAGCGCGGCGGACGTCGGGATAGTGGCCCGTCTCCATGTCGAGCACGCGGCGCCACTGCACGCCGGGCGGCGTGCCGTTGGCGTGCTTGCACGCCGCCGTGCAGGTCTGGCAGCCGACGCAGCGGCGGAGATCGGCGACCATCGCCCAACGCGTCATCGCCGGGCTCCGACGCGCGCCAGGCCAACGCGCACGAGATCGGCGCCCGAGCCGGTCGCATCGGTGAGTTCGAGCGAGAGCGGCACCAGCGCGTTCATGCTGGGGACGTCAAAATCGCGGGCGTAGGGCGTCGCCCAGTGATCGAACTGCCCCACCATCAGGAGCGTGTCCGGGCGAATGCCCTGGCGCAGCACGGCGCGGCCGCGCGTAGCGCGGCGCGGCGTGCGAATCTCGACGAGATCGCCTTCGGCGATGCCGAGCCCGGCCGCCGTATCGCCGTTGATGACGACCCCGCCGTGGCCGGCGACGTTGGCCGCCACTTCGTGGATCAGCTCGATGCCGACATTGGCGCCCCAGGCGTATTGCATGCTGCGGGCGGTGACGAGCCAGAACGGAAAATCCTGCGCCCGGGCGCCCATCGCGACGACTGCCTTTTCCCAGAGGCCGGGGAAATCCTTCCACGCCGGCAGCGCCTGATATTCCGAGAGCTGGCTGTCCCACCAGGTCATGCCGCGCTCGTGCAGACGCCGTCCGAGTTCCTGTCCGACGCGATAAAGCCGCTCCTGATAGGGCAGCTCGAAGCGCAAGCCCTGCCGCGCCAGCGCGGGATAGAGGTACCAATCGGTCCGGGTGAAGGGGCGCGTGCGGAAGCCGTGCGTCCTGTACCAGTCGAGCCCATCGGACGCGGCCCCGTCGGTCACCTCGGCGCTCGCGGCACGGCACGCGGCATCCCAGATCTCGTCGCGGCTGTGGGGCTTGGCGACGTCGATGCTGAAATCGTAGCGCTCGGTCTTGAGCGGCAGGCCCGCCGCGCCGCGGTTGATGGCGGAGTTGTAGGACTCGAGCAGGCCCGTCCGTTGCGCCAACTCGGTCGCGATGTCAGTGAAGTCGCGCGTCTCGCCCCGGGCCGCGACGACGGGCTGGCGGAGCGCGAAACCCTCCTCGTCCCAGAACTGCTCGACATACTTCGTGCCGCCGATGCGGATAAGCTGCAGCCCCTCGAGGTCGGTGCACTCCGGTAGCAGGATATCGGCCATGTGGTTCGTCTCGTCGCGCGTATAGGCAAAGGCGACGATGAAGGGGAAGCGCGACATCTTCTCGGCGAGCGCCGCCGTATCCCAGAACGAGATCGCGGGGTTGGTGCGGTAGACGAACCAGATTTCGGGAAACGTCACCGCGGGCAGGCCTTCGGGCGTCCCGTCCAGGAACATCCAGGCAAGATGGGTGGGACCGAGCGCCTGGCTCCACGGCCCATTGGCGGCGAGCGGCACCAGCGTGCGATAGGCGTTGCGGATATTGGGCCGCGGCGACCAATGCTCCCGGTCCGTCGGATTGAAGGGGTAGGCCATGAAGCCGTCGACCCCCGGCGTGACGCTGCCGATGCGGTCGGACATCGGGCGATTGAGACGCACGGTCGTGCCAAGCGTGCCGCCGGGAACCTCGAGCGCGCCGACGAGAGACACCGCCACGGTGCGCGCCCAGCAGCATTCATAACCGCCCCAGCCGTTGTTGACGGTCTTGCCCAGCGTTATGGCGACGGGCCGGAACGGCAGCACCATGCCGTCGATCTCGACGGTCTGGCCGACACATGCCTGCGCGATGAATTCATTGGCGACGCGACGCATGGTCGCCGCCGGCACGTCGCAAATTTCTGCGGCCCATTCCGGCGTATAGGAGCTCATATGCGCGACGAGCCTGCTGAACGCCGTGGTGCCGGCGAGCGCGCCGTCGCCGAGGCGCTCGCCATCGGCGCCGCGCTCGATCGCCGGTGCGGTGAAGCTGCCTTCGAGCGCCGGCTCGGCGCCGGCCGTGTCGTAGGGCACCGGCCGGTCGAGCACGCGATCCCAGACGAGCGGCTTGGCGCTGGCGGGATCGCGCAGGTAGTAGCCATGGGCGCCGACGAGGTAGGGCGAGGCGGTGCGCCCCTTGAGGAAGGCGAGGTCGAGGCTCGCGCGCGGCGTCTCGTGCAGCAGCACATGGATGACGGCATAGAGAAACGCCGCGTCGGTCTTCGGCCGGATCGGGACCCATTCGGCGGAGCAGGCGCCGGTCACCGAGAGATGTGGCTCGACCTGCACGCGCTTTAGGCCGCGGATGCGGGCGTCCGCGTGGCGCTTGACGCCGACCACGCCGCCCGAGGCTTCCGTGTTGCTGCCCAGCGAAATGATGTAGCGGCAGGACGGCGTGTCCGGCGAGACCGTGAAGGCGCGATGCCAGAGCTCGCCGTAGAGATGCTCCGAGTGATAGCACTTGACGCCTTGGCCGCTGCCAAAGCCCATATCGACCGGCCCCCAGGCCGCAAGGTAGGCGGGAAAGGTTCCCATATAGGATTGCGGCGTGCCGCCGCCGCCGAAGCTCGCGGCAACTTTGGGATAGCCCGAGGCATCGAGCAGGCCGCTGGCGCGAATCCCATTGAGCTTCTCGGCGATGAGATCGAACGCTTCATCCCACGAGATCGGAACGAAGCCCGGCTCCTCGTCGCGCCCCTTTTTCGCATTGGTGCGCTTCATCGGCGAGAGAACGCGATGCGGGTTGTAGGTCTTTTGCACCAGCCCGTAGGCCTTGACGCAGACCCGGCCTGCGCCGGGATGGACCGCGGCGGCACAGAAATTCGGCTCGACCGCGAGCGCGACCCCATCCTCGACGCGGACGGTCAAGAGATCGGGGCCGGCAACGCACTGGTAGCAATAGGTCGCCACCTGCTTTGCCGTGGCCGCCGCCCCTGTCATGGGGGCGCCGCTCCCGCAGCTTTCGCTTTCGCAGCTTTGGCCTTGAGTCGCTCGACGGTTTTCTGAACGTCGGCGACGAAGCGCATGTGCTTGCCGCGCGCGATGTCGTCGAGGGGATCGCGCGCGGTGATCTCGAAGGTGACGAGCCGCCCCTTCACCTCGAGGACACTGGCGCGGATGGCGACCGCCATGCCGAGCAGCGTCGGCGCCAGGTGATCGAGCTCGATCCGCGTGCCGACGGAGTCCTCGCCTGCATCAAGATGCTCGAGGAGACCGTCGCGGCAGGTCCGCTCGACGTCCCACACCAGGGCGGGCGTCGCATAGACCCGGCCGGCCTCGCCCATGAAACCGATGGTCTGCGATTCGTCGACGACAAGACGCCGCTCGAAGACGACTCCCGGCACCAAACTTGGCTTCATGGCAATCCTCCATTTCTTATTCGGTACTCGAATACCAATTTAGCGAAATAGTGTGCCCGGCTTCGGCCCGGCTGTATTTGATCTGGATCAATCAGCCGCGCCGCCCGGGCGACCCGCCGCAGCCTGACCTCGTCAGCAGGCATGCCAGCGGCGCGAGCCCCGACCGGCGCACCGCGTTGCCGCAGCGCGCGACCGCATTCGGCGAGCGCTTGGCGGAACGCGCGGATCGTGCAAACTATCTATATCGGTACTAATTTGCTTATTTACATTCACGCCGGAATGGTTCAGCTTGTCAAGCGGACTGCGGCGATCATCCCGCGGGTGCCGCGGGCGGCGGCGGCCGAAACCGTAGGGATGCCGGTCGATCCGGGGCGCGGGAATGCTGCGAGAGATTGGCGCGGCGCGGGTGCGTGACCTCTCAAAACGGAACGGAGGCGAAGCGAGTGATCAAGGCGGCCGCCACGGTTGACGCGGAGGCGGCATTGCGCATCAGGCCTGCGCTGGCCGCCGACATTCCGTCGGTCATCGCGCTCGACGAAGAAGTCACCGGCCTTGCCAAGCCGGACTATTGGCGCGACATGTTCGAGCGCTATGGCGCGCGGCGGCGCAAGGAGCGATTCTTTCTCGTGGCGGAACATCAGGATCGCCTCGACGGCTTCGTTATCGGCGAGACTCGCGCCTGGGAATTCGGTTCGCCGCCCTGTGGCTGGATCTTCGCCATCCAGGTCCGTCCGAAGGGCCGCCTCAAAGGCATGGGAACTCGGCTCTTCAATGCGATCTGCGACTGCTTTCGCAAGACCGGCGTCGTCAACGTCCGCACGATGCTGGCGCGCGACAACACCACGATCTTGTCGTTCTTCCGCAGCCAAGGCATGGTGGCGGGACCCTTCATCGAACTCGAGACCACGCTCGACTGACGGCGCCTGAACGGATCGACGCCCGAGCCACCGCTGGAACGCGCATGAAGCTACAGAAAGCCACCTCTTTTGCCCTCTTTGCCGTGCTCGAGCTGGCGGCCGATCCGACGCACCAACTTGCGGCCGCGGAAATCGCGGACAAGTACGGGATCTCGCTGCACCATTTGGCGAAGGTGCTGCGCGATCTCGCGCGTGCCGGAATTGTCGAATCCGCCCGCGGCGTCGGGGGCGGCTACCGCTTCGCCGGCAACCCGAAACGCCTGACGCTAATGGATGTGATGGAACTGTTCGAGCCGATCGATTCCAATCGCGCCGACGGCGACGATCCGCGCCCGAGCACCGATGTCGGACGCGCCTTGCGCCTGGTGCTCGACGAGATCGACGGGCACGCGCTCGCGACCTTTCGCTCGATCACCATTTCCACCATGCTCAAGATCATCGATCAGCGACCTTGGACGGCGGCGGTCGGCGACCAAAAGCCGCGCAAGCGCGCGGCAAGAAGCTGAGTTGGGCCTTGCGCGGGCTGCGCCCGCGCGTCGCGGGTCGGGCGGGTTGCGCGAGACCGGGGCCAAGTCTCGTGTTGATTTAGATCAAGGCAAGCGCGGTCGAGACGCGCTGGCGTATAATGGGAGTAATCGAGCAGCCATCCGCGCCTCAAGCCAGCCGCAGGGGCCGAAATGACGACACCGCTGACCCTTCACACCAGACGCGCCGCGCCCGCCGGCAACCACGCCCCGCCAGCGGACGCGTCGGGGAAGGATTTCGGCGCGATTTCGGGTCGGTCCATCGGCGAGATCGGGGCTCGGATCAAGCACATCCAGGACGACGACGAGGAAGCCTCCTTGCTGCCGTTCTATTGAGAAGGCGGCGGGTGGACCGGCGCCGCTCGGCCGTGTCCATCAGCGCCGCTGGCCGCGACGGCTCTGCAATCGTCGCGACAATGCCAAAAGGAGAAAACCCATGAAGACGCCGACCCGCTTTGTTTTCCTTCTGGCCACGGGCGCCGCCGCTGTCGCGCTGGCGACGACCGGCCCAAGCGCCTCCGCTCAGGACCTCAAGATCGGCTCCGTGCTGTCGGCGACCGGTCCCGCATCGTTCCTTGGCTCTCCGGAGGACAAGACACTCCACCTCTATGTCGACAAGATCAATTCGGAAGGCGGCGCCCTCGGCAAGAAGATCGTCCTCGTGGTCTACGACGACGGCGGCGATCCCAACAAGGCGCGCACCTTCGCCACGCGCCTCGTCGAGGAAGACCACGTAATCGCGATGGTGGGTGGCACGACCACGGGCACGACACTGGCCATGGCTCCCATCTTCGAGGATGCGCAGATCCCCTTCATCTCGCTGGCCGGCGCCATCGAGATCATCGACCCCGTCCGGAAGTATGTCTTCAAGACCCCGCATACCGATCGCATGGCCTGCCAGAAGATCTTCGCGGATCTGAAGGCGCGAGGCCTCACCAAGATCGGCATGATCTCGGGCACGGACGCATTCGGCAAATCGATGCACGACCAGTGCCTCAAGGTCGCCGGCGATTACGGCATGACCATCCTCGCCGACGAGAGCTACGGGGCGCAGGACAGCGACATCACCCCGCAGCTCACCAAAATCAAGAACACGCCCGACATACAAGCGGTCGTGAACCCCGGCTTCGGGCAGGGGCCAGCGATCGTCACCCGCAACTACCGGCAGCTCGGCATCACCGTGCCGCTCTATGAGAGTCACGGCGTCGCCTCCAAGAGTTACATCGATCTCGCAGGTCCGGCGGCCGAGGGGGTGCGGCTTCCGGCAGCGGCGCTGCTCGTCGCGGATAAGCTTCCCGACAATGATCCGCAGAAGATCGTGGTGGTCGATTACAAGCGAACCTACGAGACGGCGACCCGCGAGCCGGTCTCCACCTTCGGCGGCCATGCCTATGACGGGCTCTTCATCCTGGTCGATGCCATAAAGCGCGCCGGCAGCGCCGACCCCAAGAAGATCCGAGACGAGATCGAGAAGACCAAGGGCTTCATTGGGACGGGCGGCATCGTCAACATGTCCCCGACCGATCACCTCGGGCTCAATCTGTCGGCGTTCCGGATGCTCGAGATCAAGAACGGCGACTGGGATCTGGCGCAAACCGCTCACTGAACGACGCCGGCCCGTTGCGCCGGCGAGAGTTGCGCGGACCGCCCCTTCTCGAACGGGGATTTGCCCGCGCTGGTGCATTGGATCGCG
>DATNIY010000031.1:0-80031 GCA_035604195.1 Allostellaceae bacterium | reverse complement strand
CGGGCCGCGACGCCGCCGAGCCGGTGGCGATCATCAGCAAGGCGACGACGCCGGCGCAGCGCGTGCTCGTGACCGCGCTCGGCCGCGCCGGCGCCGCAGCCGCCGCGATCGAGCCGCCGGCCATCGTCGTTGTCGGCCCGGTTGTGCGCTTCGCCGCTCTCCTCGCGCCCGACGCGCTGCGCTGAGGCGCCCGCGGCGGCAGCGACCCTGGCATCGCCGGGCGGCCTGGCCTATATGAGCCGGAGAGATCGCTTGGTGATTCCCGCATGTCCCCCGTCGTCCGACGCGGCGTCATCGTTTTTTTCCTGGCCTTCGTCTTTCTCGCCGGGGCGCTCGCCTTCGACTATTGGTGGGTCGGCATGGACGGTGGCACCGCGCCGACCGGCCTCAGGGTCGGCGGGCCGTTCACCTTGACCGACCAGTTCGGCGCGGTGCGCCATGCCAGCGATTTTCACGGCAAGCTGATGCTCGTCTATTTCGGCTATGTCTTCTGTCCCGATGCCTGTCCGACGACGCTGATGGCCATCACCAACACCATGGACCTGCTGGGCCCGGCGGCCGACCAGGTTCAGCCGATCTTCATCACGATCGATCCCGAGCGCGACCGGGTGCCGCAGATGAAGCAATATGCCTCGAACTTCACGCCGAAGCTCCTGGCGCTCAGCGGCACGCCGGAAGAGACCGCCGCCGTCGCCAAGGAATATCGCGTCTATTATCAGAAGGTCGAGGAGCCCGGCAGCGGCAAGGATGATTATCTCATGGATCACACCTCGCTGATCTATGTCATGGGCCGCGACGGCCGCTTCCTCACTTCCTTCGCCCCGGGCGCCACGCCCACGGCCATGGCGAACGAGTTGAAGCGCCGCTTGTGAGCGAGGGCTCGCCGCCGCGCGGGCTGATCCTCGCCGCGCCGCATTCCGGCAGCGGCAAGACCATCGTCACGCTCGGCCTGCTGCGCGCCTTGAAGCGCCGCGGACTTGGCGTCGCCGCGGCCAAGGCCGGACCCGATTACATCGACGCCGCCTTTCTCGCCGCGGCCGCGGGATCGCCCTGCCGCACCCTCGACGTTTGGGCGATGCGGCGCGCGAGCCTGGCGGCCGGCGCCAACGCCGCGGGCGCCGAGATCGTGCTGTGCGAAGGGACGATGGGACTCTTCGACGGCATCGGCGCCGCCGGCCAAGGCTCGACCGCCGAGCTCGCGCGCATCACCCGCTGGCCCGTCGTTCTGGTGGTCGATGCCGCGGGCATGGGCGCTTCGGTCGCTGCGCTGGTCGCGGGATTTGCGCGGCACCGATGGGAGCTCGCGCTCGCGGGTCTTATCTTCAATCGCATCGGCAGCGCCGGACATCGCGACCTGCTCGCTGCCGCCGTCATGGCGGAATTGCCGGCGCTGAAGATCCTGGGCGCCTTGCCGCGCGATCCCGGATTGGCGCTGCCGTCGCGGCATTTGGGATTGATCCAGGCCGAGGAGCACGCTTCGCTCGAAGACATTCTCGATCGTGCCGCCGCGCTCATCGAGCGCCACCTCGATGTCGCGGCAGTGTTGGCGCTGGCGCAGCCGACGATTCTCGCGCCTGCGCCGGCAACGCCGCTGCTGGCGCCGCTCGGCCAGCGCATCGCGGTGGCGCGCGACCCCGCCTTCGCGTTTGCCTATGAGTCCGTGCTCGCCGGCTGGCGCGCCGCCGGCGCGGAGCTGTGCCTGTTCTCGCCGCTCGGCGACGAGGCGCCGGCGAGCGATGCCGATGCGGTCTATCTCCCCGGCGGCTATCCCGAGCTGCATGCCCAGCGCCTCGCCGCCAATGCGCGCTTTCTTGGCGGCGTGCGCGCGGCGGCGGCGCGGGGCGCCGTGATCTATGGCGAATGCGGCGGCTACATGGTGCTGGGGCAGGGGCTCGTCGATGCGAGCGGCGCGCGGCATAGGATGGCGGCGCTACTGCCGCTCGAAGCGAGCTTCGCCGAACGCCGCTTACATTTGGGCTATCGCGCGGCGCGGCTTGTGGCCTCGGGCCCGCTGGGCCTTGCCGGCCAGGGCTTCCGCGGCCACGAGTTCCATTATGCTACGATCACGCAAGAGGGCGCGGGCGAAGCGCTCTTCACGGCGAGCGACGGCGCCGGCGCGCCGCTTGGCAGCGCCGGCCGGATCGCCGGCAAGGTCATGGGATCTTTCCTCCATTTGATCGACCGAACTGAATGAATTCGGCCGCAAGGATCGGATGGCGGGGCGGCGGCCTTCTGCACTATCTCTGGCGCAGAGGAGAATCATGATGCGCGAAAATCTCGAACGGTTCTGGCAGTCCGTCGCCCGCCGCGACCGCACCGCCGATGGACGCTTCGTCTATGCCGTCGGCACCACCGGTGTCTATTGCCGTCCATCCTGTCCGAGCCGAAGGCCGAAGCAGGCCAATGTCGCTTTCTTCGACAACGCAGCGGCGGCGGAGCGGGCAGGCTATCGCCCGTGCAAGCGCTGCCGGCCGCAGCAGAATTCAACGGATCCCGCCAGCGCGACGGTGCGCCGCGCCTGCGCCGTCATCGACCGGGCGCTCGAGGATGGCGAGCCCGCGCCGTCGCTCGCGGTGCTCGGCCGGGCGGCGGGGTCGAGCCCGTTTCATCTCCAGCGCCTCTTCAAGCGCACGCTCGGCATCTCCCCGCGCGAATACGCCGATGCGCAGCGGCTCGCCCGCGTCAAGGCGCGGCTCAAGGAAGGCAACGGCGTCGCCGATGCGCTCTATGCCGCGGGTTATGGCTCGTCCTCGCGGCTCTATGAGCGCGCCGATGCGCAGCTCGGCATGACGCCCGCGACATATCGCAAGGCGGGCGCCGGCGCCGAGATCCGCTACGCCATCAGCGCCTCGCCCTTGGGCCGGCTGCTCGTCGCCGCCACTGAGCGCGGGCTTTGCGCGGTGATGCTCGGCGAGGACGATCAGCGCCTTGCCGCGGCGCTCGCCAAGGAATTCTCGGCCGCTTCGATTCGCCGCGAGGACAAGGAACTCGGGGGCTCGGTCAAGGCGATCGTCGCGCATCTCGAGGGCAGGCTTCCCGCGCTCGATTTGCCGCTCGATCTGCGCGCGAGCGCCTTCCAATGGCGGGTGTGGCGCGAGCTGATGCGCATTCCCTATGGCACGACCGCGACCTATCACACGATCGCCGAGCGCATCGGCAAGCCCAATGCGGCGCGCGCGGTGGGCCATGCTTGCGCCCGCAATCCGGTGGCGCTCGCCATTCCCTGTCACCGCGTCCTGCGCGCGGATGGCAGCCTCGGCGGCTATCGCTGGGGCGTGGCGCGCAAGGCGAAGCTGCTGGCGCAGGAGAAGGCCGCGACGCAGCAGCCTTGCCCCGAAGCGGCATTGGAGTAAGCTTCGGGGCGTGACCGCCCCGTCGCTGCTCCGCATGCCGCTCGAGCCGTCCTTGTCGTTGATGGACGGCAGCGTCCCCGTGCGCGTCAGTACGCATCCGCGGGCGCGGCGCATCGCATTGCGCATCGATCCGCACGGCGATGCCGTCGATCTGGTGCTGCCGCCGCGCAGCTCGCTGGCGCGCGCCCTGGCCTTTCTCGAGGCCAATCGGGCCTGGCTCGAGCGGCGCCTCAGGGCATTGCCGCCGCGCACTGCGTTCGTCGACGGCGCGCTCGTGCCGGTGCTGGGCGTGCCGCATGCGATCCGCCACATCGCCGGCGCGCGCGGGCGCGGCGCGGTGTGGATCGAGGGCCAGACGATCCATGTCTCCGGCGATCCCGCGCACCTTGCCCGCCGCGTGCGCGACCATCTGCGCGAGGAGGCGAAGCGCGAGCTCATGGCGCGCGCCCGGCGCATGGCGCAGTCGATCGAGCGCAAGGTCCTGCGCGTCACGGTGCGCGACACGCGCACGCGCTGGGGCAGCTGCGCCGCGAGCGGCAGCCTCGCCTTCTCCTGGCGGCTCATCCTCGCGCCCGAGGAGGTGCTCGACTATGTCGTCGCGCATGAAGTCGCGCATCTCGTGCATATGAACCACGGCAAGCGCTTCTGGCGTCTCGTCGAGCGGCTCTGCCCCGGCGCCGAGCGCCAGCGCCGCTGGCTCAACCGCAACCGCGCGCAACTGTTGCGGATCGGATAGCTCTAACTCTCGCCGCCCGGCAGCACGTGAACCGCCTCGACCGCGATCGCGGCGTCGAGCCGCGCTTCGGGCGCGAGACCCTGGGCCTCGCGCGCGAGGAGATAGGCGGTCAGGGGAAAGCCGCAATCGATCGTCAGCTTGCACAGCGGCCCGATGGTCCTGAGCGCGGTGATCCGCCCCGCCAGAACATTGTCCGCGCCATTGGCCTTGGGCGCGGCCGCGCCGTTGAGCCGCACATCGCCGGCGCGGATCGCGAGCGCGACCTTGCCGTTCTGCGCCGGCGCGGGCGAGCGGCAAGAGAGCACGCTGCTCCCGACTTCGACGCGCAACAACCCGTCTCCGCCATTGGCGACGATCCGGCCGTCGAGGATGTTCTCGACGCCGAGAAAATGCGCCACCGACCGGCTCGCCGGACGCGCGAACACCTCGCCCGCCGCGCCCCGCTGCACGATCGTGCCGGCCGCCATGACCGCGAGCCGGTCGCCCAAGGCCAGCGCATCGCCGTGATCGTGGGTCACGAACACCGCGGGAATTCCCGACTGCCGCAGGAACAGTGCGAGCTCGTCGCGCAACGCCTCATGCGTCTGGGCATCGAGCGCCGCGAAGGGCTCGTCGAAGAGAAAGAGATCGGGCCGGCTAGCGAGCGCGCGCGCCAGCGCGGCGCGTTGCTTCTCGCCGGGGCTCAAGAGCAGCGGCCGGCGCTCCGCCAGATGCGCGATGTCGAAGCGGCGGAGCAGCGCCGCGACTTGGGATTCGTCCTGGCGCGAGCGCGCGCCCAGGGCCACGTTCTGCGCCACCGTGCGGTGCGGGAAGAGGCCGAAATTCTGGACGAGGAAGCCGACGCGGCGCTCTTCCGGCGGCAATTCCGTCACGTCGCGCCCGCCGATGGCGATGCGGCCGGCATCGGGCCGGTAAAAGCCCGCAATGGTCTCGAGGAAGACCGATTTGCCGGCGCCGTTGGGGCCGAGCAGCACCAGGATCTCGCCGCCCGCCGCCGCGAGATCGACATCGCGCAAGCAACAGGCGCCGAGCCGCAACGACAGCCCGGCGACCTCGAGCGCGAGCGCATTCATCTTCCCGGCCCGAGCGGCGCCGTGCGGCCATAGGCGACCTGGCGGAACACGATGAAAAGCGCGAGCGCGAGCACCAGGAGCAGCACCGCCACCGCGGCCGCCGTGTCGAGGCCGAAGCGCAGAAACAGCTCGTAGATCTGCACCGGCGCGGTCATGGGGTAATAGACGAGAATGGCGACCGCGGTGAATTCGCTGATGGCGCGGGCGAAGGTGAGGGTGAGCCCGGTCGCGACGCCGCGCCAGGCAAGCGGCAGGGTGATGCGGAGAAAGACCTGCCACGGCCCCATGCCCAAGGTGCGCGCCACTTTCTCGAGCCGCGGGTCGATCGCCTCGAAGCCCAGCCGCGCGGCGTTGACGGTATAGGGCGCCGAGACGAACAGCATGGCGACAACGATGCCCGCGAGCGTCGCCCAGAAGCGCAGGCCGAACAGCGCCTCCGCCGGCGCGCCGATGATGCCGCGCCGGCCGAAGACCATGAGCAGCGCGATGCCCGCCACCGTGTGCGGTACGCTCATGGGGATGTCGACGATGGCGGCGACGATGCCGCGTCCGGGAAAGCGGCTGCGCGACAACAGATAGGCAAGCGGCACGCCGACGATGCCGGCGACCAGCGCCGTCAGCATCGCGCCCGCGAGCGAAAGCCACAAAGCGTTGCGAACCTCGCTATCGCGCGCGGCCTTGATCAGATCCGCGAGTGAGGGCGTCGCAATCAGGCTGATGAGCGGCAAGAGCACGAGCGCGAGCAGCAGGCTGCCCAAGAGCCAGAAGACCAGCATGAGGCTCGGCGACGGGCGCGGCAGCGCCGCCGCGGCCCCATCCTCATAAATCTCGCTCTCGACCATCGGCGGATCGCGGCTCAGGACGACGGCCAGGGCTTCACCAGATCGCGCAGCCCCGCCGGCATCGCCTCGACATTGACGGCATAGGCCGGACTGAACGAGCCGAAGCCGTTCCGGCTCATCGCCGCCTGCCCCTCCGGGCCGAGCAGGAAGGCCACGAATTTCTCGGCCCAATCGGGGCGCAACGCATCCGACGGAATGGTGACGGCATAGACGATGGGCTTGCCCTTGAGTTCGCCGTTCTTGGTCTGCGCCACGCCGGCGGCGTAGCTCCCCGCGAAGGACGGGTCGCTGAGATCGATCTGCGGCGGCAGCTTCAAAGCCTCGAGGTGGTGCTGGAGCGCGTCCGAGCGGTAGATCGCGAGATAGTCAATCTGACCGAGCTGGAGCGCGGCGATGAGCTCGGTCTCGGTGTCCCGCATGTTGGCACGCGGCGCGTTGGCGATGACGCGCCCGGCGAGGCCGGGGACATGGTAATGGCTCTCGGCGAGGCTCAGCATCTGCAAGGTCTGATAGCCCGAAGGATCGGTATCGGGATTGGAGCGGCCGATCTCGACGCCGGGCCGGGCCAGCACCTGATACCAATTGTCCGCGGAGATCTCGGCGGCGAACTTGCTCTTGGGCGTATAGACGAAGGTGACGGCGTTGCGCGCGAAGCCGGCATACCACTGGGCATGCGCCGGCTTGCCGCTGCTGCCGGCAAAGAGATAAGCGGGGATGACGCTGTAATCGGCGACGGCGAGGATATCGGCCTGCTGATCGAGCTCGGTGATGCGCTTCGCCATCATGACGCTGCCGCCGAATTGCGGCTCGACCGTGACGTTCGGATATTTCTTCTGAAACTCGGCACCGAGCTCCTTGAACGGCACCGCCAAGGTGCCGGCGCCATAGACCGTCAGGGTCACGGGCTCTTCGGCACGCGCCGGCATCATCCCGCCAAGCGCCGCCAGCGCGACCGCGCCCGCAACGGCGACGCAATGCGTAGCCAGAACCATGATGCACCCGCTCCCTGTTCCGGTTCAGAACCCATGCACGGCCTGGCGCACATGCTCGACTTCGGGCGCACCGTCGAAGCAATGGCCGACCAGCTTGCGCCACGCGCCGAAATCGGCTGAGCCGCGGAAATCGACGGTGTGGTTCTCGAGCGTCTCCCATTGGACGAAGAGGCAGTATCGGCTGGGCTCTTCGACCGAGCGGCGAAGCTCCATGCCCATGCAGCCCTTGGCGCGGCGGAAGATCGGCGCCGCCTGGCGCACGCCCTCCTCGAACGCCGCCTCCATGCCCGACTTCACCCGGACCCGCGCGATTTCAAGAATCATGCCTCGTTCCTCCGTGCGATCTCGACCCATTCGCCATTATCCCGCCGCATGAGCCATATCAGCAAGGCGAGACCGGGCAGGCACGCAATCGTCGCGAGCCCGAAGAAGGGAACCCAGTCGAGCCGCTCGGCAAGCCAGCCGCCCGAGGCCGCGAGCGTGGTCCGCCCGACGCTGGCGAGCGAGGACAGCAGCGCATATTGCGTCGCCGTGAAAGCCACATTGCAGAGCCGCGAGAGATAGGCCACGAAAGCCGCCGAGCCCATGCCGCCGGTGAAATTCTCGGTGCCGATGGTGAGGGCAAGCATGCCGACATCGTGCCCGGCCTCGACTTGCGCCGCATAGGCCAAATTGGCGAGCATCTGCAGCACGCCGCAAATGAGAAGCGCGCGGTAGAGGCCGAGGCGCTCGACGACGATGCCGCCGGCGGCGATGCCGACGAGCGTGGCGATGACGCCGAACACCTTGCTGATCGCGGCGACCTCGTCCTTGCTGAAGCCCAGGGCGACATAGAGCGGATTCGACATGACGCCCGCCAGCGCATCGCCGAATTTGTAGAGGACGATGAAGAGCAGCATGAGGAGCCAGCTCTCCCGCCGCAAAAGATCGGCGAAGGGCGCGACAACGGCGCCTTCAAACCAGGCGAGCACGCCGAGCCCGCCGCGCGGCAGGGCCGGGCTGGCGACGCGCGGCTCGGGCGTCAGCCATACCGTCGCCATGCCGACGCTCATCAAGAGCGCCATCAGCGCATAGGCGAAGTGCCAGCCATGGGCCTCGGCGGCGACGAGCGCGCCGGCCGAGGCGGCAATGAGGCCGAAACGGTAGCCCCATTGCGTCGCCGCGGCGCCGGCGCCCTGCTCCTGCGGCAGCAAGAGCTCGATGCGATAGGCGTCGATGACGATGTCCTGACTCGCCGAGAGAAACGCGACGGCGAAAGCGGCGAGCGCGGTCATGGCCGGTGCCGCTCGCGGATCGCTCAGCCCCAACGCCAGGATCGCGACGCCCAGCAGCGCCTGCACCAAAAGGAGCCAGCCGCGCCGGCGGCCCAAGCGCGTCGTCACACCCGGCAGCGGCAGCCGATCCATGATCGGCGACCACAGGAATTTGAAGCTGTAGGGCAGGCCCACCAGGGTGAAAAGCCCGATCGTCGTCAAGGACACGCCGAGCTCGGCGAGCCAATAGGACAGCGTGCCCAAGGTTAGCGGCAAGGGCAGCCCGCTCGAGAACCCCATGAGCAGCACCGCCACGAGCCGCGGCCGGCCATAGACGCGAAATGCCCCGAGCCAGGCGCGCATGGCGCGCTTTCAGCCCCGCGCCGCCCCCTCACCCTCCCGACGCTGCGCGCCGGGTCCCTCCCTCTCCCCGATGGGGAGAGGGTTGGGGTGAGGAGGCCGGCGCATGTCGATCACGCGGAAGGCACGCTCGCCGCTATTTCTTCTTCTCCGCGTCGGCCGCCACCTGCATGTGGAGAATGCGATCGGGATTGGCGACGGCGCCGTTCTGGTTGGAATCGCCCTTCTTGATGGCGTCGATATATTCCATGCCGGAGACGACTTGGCCCCAGATCGTGTATTTGCCGTCGAGGAACGGCGCCGGCGCGAAGCAGATGAAGAACTGGCTGTCGGCGCTGTCGGGGTCTTGGGCGCGCGCCATCGAGGCCGTGCCGCGGACATGGTGGGCCTGGCTGAACTCGGCCTTCAATTTCTGGCCGGAGCCGCCGGTGCCGTCGCCGCGCGGGTCGCCGGTCTGCGCCATGAAGCCGGCGATGACGCGATGGAAGGCGATGCCGTCATAGAAGTGCTGGCGCGCCAGCTCCTTGATGCGCGCCACGGTCTTGGGCGCGAGATCGGGCCGCGTCTCGATGACGACACGGCCGGCGGGCACGTCGAGGTAGATGGTGTTCTCGAGATCGGCGGCGCTCACGGGACCTCCTGTGGCGAGGGTGACGAGGGCCAGGAGAGCGACGGCCCAGGCTCGTGAAAACATGATGGAATCCGGCGGAAAGTTGCTGATAAGCGCCGCGACCTTATCGTATGCCCGAGGCGAGGGGAAGCACAGGCGCGACGTTTGGGTTCAGCCGCGGCGCATCAGCGCGAAGGCGATGTCGCGGCCCTGGCCGCGCTTCGCGGCGAGGTCGATCCACAGCATCCCATAGGGCTCGAGCAGGCGCGCATTGACCAGCGGTCCGGCATCGACCGGCTCGAAGCCGAGATCGGCGAGCAGCGCGCTCACCGTCCCCCGCCGCGCGGCATCGTCGCCGGCATAGAACATCACCGGACGCAGCGGATAGCCGCCGCTCTTGGCCATGTTGCCGAAGCCCGTCGTGTTGAGCGTCTTAAAGACCGCCGCGCCCGCCGCCCATTGCGCCACCATCTCGCCGGCCGAGGTGCTGAAGCCCAGCGCCAGCGTCAGACCGCCCGGTCCCATGGTCAACGGATTGGTGGCGTCGAGGACGAGCTTGCCGGCGAGCGCGCCGGCCGAGCGGATCGCCGCCTCGGTGGCGCTCCACGGCGTGGCGATGACGACGCATTCGGCCTCGCGCGCCGCCTCGGCCACCGTCGCGGCGGCGAGGCCGCGGTATTTGGCGTCGCCCGGATTGCGCAAGCCGTAACGCACATTGTGCCCGGCGCCGGCCCAGCCGCCGCCCAAGGCCTTGCCGACATTGCCGGCGCCGATGATGGCGATTTGCATGAATGAGCCCTCCTTGCTCTGACTGCCCTAGAGAATACTGCCGGCGAAGGGCGCCGGTAAGGCCGGACCTCAGCCGAGCTGCGCTTCCGCCTCGGCGGCGCGGCTTGCGCGTTTCCGCGCGTTGGGATCGCGCAGGCGCTTGCGCAAGCGGATCGATTTGGGCGTGACCTCGACGAGCTCGTCATCGGCGATGTAGGCGATCGCCTGCTCGAGCGTCATCATGATGGGCGGGGTCAGGCGCACCGCCTCGTCCTTGGATGTCGTGCGGATGTTGGTGAGCTGCTTGCCTTTGAGGGGATTGACCTCGAGATCGTTGCCGCGCGTGTGGGCGCCGATGATCATGCCCTGATAGACTTGCGTGCCGGGCGTTATGAACATCGGGCCGCGCTCCTCGAGATTCCACAGCGCATAGGCGATGGCGGCGCCCTCGGCGGTCGAGACGAGGACGCCGGTGCGCCTGCCCTCGATCGCGCCTTTCCACGGCGCATAGCCGTGAAAGAGCCGGCTCATGACGCCGGTGCCGCGGGTGTCCGTGAGGAACTCGCCCTGATAGCCCAAGAGCCCGCGCGTCGGCGCCAGGAAAGTAAGACGCAGCTTGCCGCCGCCCGAGGGCCGCATGCCCCTGAGCTCGGCCTTGCGCTGGCTCAGCTTGTCGACGACGATCCCGGCGAATTCCTCGTCGACGTCGACCTGCGCCTCCTCGATGGGCTCAAGGCGCTGCCCGGTCGCGGCATCGGTCTTGAAGAGGACGCGGGGGCGCGAGATCGCGAGCTCATAGCCCTCGCGCCGCATGGTCTCGATCAGCACGCCCAGCTGCAGCTCGCCGCGGCCGGCGACTTCGAGCGCATCCTTCTCCTCGCTTTCGCTGATTCGGATCGCGACATTGCCCTCGGCCTCGCGCTTCAAGCGCTCGACGATCATGCGCGAGGTGACCTTGCTGCCCTCGCGGCCGGCCAAGGGGCTGTCATTGACCGAGAAGGTCATGGCCAGCGTCGGCGGATCGATCGGCTGCGCCGGCAGCGCCACGGTGACTTCGGGCGCGCAGATGGTGTCGGCGACCGTGGTCTCGGCGAGCCCGGCGATGGCAATGATGTCGCCGGCCTGGGCCTCCTCGACCGAGCGCCGCTCGAGGCCGCGGAAGGCCAGGAGCTTGGTGAGCCGCGCCTCTTCGATGACCTGGCCGTCGCGGGAGAGCGCTTTGAGCGGCATGTTGACCCGCGCCACGCCCGTGGCGATGCGGCCGGTGAGCACGCGGCCCACATAGGAATCGTACTCGAGCGTCGTCACCAGCATGGCGAAGGGCGCGTTCGGATCGGCTTCAGGCGGCGGCACATGATCGAGGATGCGCTCGAAGAGCGGCCTCAAATCGCGGCGCTCGTCGCCCAAATCGGCGACCGCCCAGCCGGCCCGGCCCGAGGCATAGAGCGTCGGGAAGTCCAATTGCGCCTCGTTGGCGTCGAGCGCGGCGAAGAGATCGAAGATCTCGTTGTGGACCTCGATCGGCCGAGCGTCGGTGCGGTCCACCTTGTTGATGACGACGATCGGGTTGAGGCCCTGGCGCAGCGCCTTGCCGACGACGAACTTGGTCTGCGGCATCGGCCCCTCGGCGGCATCGACCAGCACGAGGACGCCGTCCACCATGCTGAGGATGCGTTCGACCTCGCCGCCGAAATCGGCGTGGCCGGGCGTATCGACGATGTTGATGCGGTGGCCGCGCCAGACCACCGAGGTGCATTTCGCCAGGATGGTGATGCCGCGCTCGCGCTCGAGATCGTTCGAATCGAGCGCCCGCTCCATCACCTGCTGATTGGCGCGGAAGGAGCCGCTCTGGCGCAGGAGCTGATCGACCAGCGTCGTCTTGCCGTGATCGACATGCGCGATGATGGCGATGTTGCGGAGCTGCATGAGGCGGGTGGTGATGACCGGAGGCGCGCGCGTTAGATGGGGATTGCGCGCCCCGAGGTCAAATGAGCCCGGCCCGGCGCGCGAGCTCCTTGAGCGCGGTCTCCGGCCGCGCGCCGAAATGGCTGATCACCTCGGCGGCGCACAGGCTGCCCAGCCGGCCGCAGGCGGCGAGGTCGCGGCCATGGGTCAGGCCGAAGAGGAAGCCCGCGGCATAGAGGTCGCCCGCGCCGGTGGTATCGATGACGCGCGCCACCGGCGCCGCGGCGACGGCGTGGGTCTCGGCTTTCGCCTGGATGATCGAGCCCTTGGCGCTGCGGGTGAGCACGGCGATCTCGCAATGCCCGCGCACGGCGCGCGCCGCCGCATCGAACTCCGTGGTCTCGTAGAGCGAGCAGATCTCGATCTCGTTGGCGAAGAGGATGTCGATGTGCCGCTCGACCAAATCGCGGAAATCGGCGCGGTGGCGGTCGACGCAGAAGGGGTCCGAGAGCGACAGGCTGACCTTGCGCCCCGCCGCATGGGCCAGTTCGGCGGCGCGGCGGAACGCCGCCTTGGCCTGCGGCGGATCGAAGAGATAGCCCTCGAGATATGTCACCTGCGCCGCGGCGATGAGGTCCTGATCGATGTCCTCGGGGCCGAGCCCGACGGAAGCGCCCAAGAACGTGTTCATCGTGCGCTGCGCGTCAGGCGTCACCAGGATGAGGCAGCGCGCCGTGGGGGCGCCGCTGGTTGCCGGTGGGGTCTCGTAGCGCACGCCCATCGCGCGCAGATCATGGGCGAAGACCTTGCCGAGGCCATCGTCGCGGACCCGGCCGATATAGGCGCCCTTGCCGCCGAGCGAGGCCAATCCCGCCACCGTATTCCCGGCCGAGCCGCCGGACATCTCGATGCCCGGACCCATGCGCCGATAAAGCGCCTCGGCGCGCGCGGCATCGATCAGCGCCGTGGTGCCCTTGACTAGGCCCTGCGCCTCCAGGAACGGATCGTCGGCCTGGGCCAGCACATCGACCATGGCATTGCCGATGCCAATGACATCGAGAGTTGCGGCAACCATCGGGGGTTCCGGGTCCAGCTGAGGGAAGGCGCGGAGGAGTATAGGAGACTTTTCCACCGCGGCAAGGGCCGCCCGCGACAAAGCTCTTTATCTGCCGCCGCGCCAGCGGTTATCTTTCACGGCAATGCATGGTGCCGATGCCATTCAACTTCAGGTGCAGCGTTCATGTTCACCCGCAAGAGACGTGATGGTGAGGAGGATACCGGCTTGCCAGACCGCGCCGAGGAACACAGTCTTCCGCTCCGGCCCGGGCCGCGCCCGCCGGGCGGCATGCAACCGAGCCGGCCGCTCCCGCCGGGAGGAGCGCAGAGCCAGACCGCCCCGCGCCCGCCGGGCGGATCTCCGGTCGAGGCGACATTGATGGCGGCGGCGGCGAAGTTGCGCGACAGCGAGGCGCGGCGCCTCATCGTCGGCCGCGACATCTCGCTCTCCGGCGACATCACCTCTTGCGATGAATTGGTCGTCGAAGGCAGCGTCGAAGCCAACATCGCCAATTGCCGGCAGATCGAGATCGCCGAGAGCGGGCTCTTCAAGGGTTCAGCCACGATCGAGGAAGCCGATGTGCGCGGCCGATTCGAGGGCACGCTCACGGTGCGCGGGCGGCTCTTCATCCGCAACGCCGGCAAGGTCACGGGCACGGTGCGCTACGGCCAGATCGAGATCGAGCGCGGCGGCCAGATCTCCGGCGACGTCGAGGCGAATCCAAGCACCGCCCCGACGGCCGAGACTCGCGCCTGACATAAGGCGCCGACTTCGCGAGTCACCGGTTCCCCTCGTGCGCCGCAGCGCTTGATGTGGTGTTGCGGCTACGGGGTCGTCATCGTCTCCCGGTATTGCCCGCAGAATGAGCCGCTGCGAAACCCTCTGATGCCATGACCTGCGCATGGCGGAATATCGCCCTGCCCGCATGCGATTCGTCTGTACGCAAAAACTGGTTGGCATCGTTCATGATTTGTTCTGGGAACTAAAGCTCCACAACGCAGGAGCGCGATACGGGAGCCGGCGAGGGACAAGAAGGGCTTCTCGTCGACATCGATACGGGCGTTCTGCGCAAGGACCGCGTGCTGGTACAGACCGCGCCAGGCGCAATGTTTTTTCTCGGCCTTGGTCCGAGGGCGCAGCGGCTGTGCCGCTTCGCGTGCGGCGATGATGATGACCCCGACGATTTCATCACGCTCTGACGCGGTGTCGCCGAAGCGGCGGAGAGCGGCAAACTCGCCAAGGCGCAGCAGGCGGGCGTGCCGCGCGCGGCTCTCGAAATCGAGGATCGCATCCTACGCCGTCTCGCCATCGCCGAGGCCCTCGCCAAAGCCGGCTACGACCCCGACGAGCCGCGCGACGAACACGGGCGCTGGACGAGCGAAGGCGGCGGCGGTGACAGCAATCAAGCTCCTCAGGGACAGCTTGCCGCGGATCCTGATCGGCGCGCTCTTTGCGTTGAGCGATGCTACAGGATCTTATTGCGTCCAAAGCGGCTTTACCCTGGAGATAGAAACCAGTGGGATTACCTGAAATGTTACGACGCATGTATGCGTGAGGGAGACTAGGAGAGCAATATGGATGAGGAACTTGCCAGACAGATGGCAGCGACGGCGCTCAGATGTGGTTCATCCCTTGAGGAACTGATCCCCCAGTTGAGCGCGCACTGCGCGCCCGTCGAAATCGAGACTTATGTCAAGGCGATTGCCTCTGTTATGGCAACGATACACGACGAAATCCTGAAGCGGCTATTCGTTGCTCATCCTGAACTTCAGGCTGAAATCGAACAGAATATCAACACCCGCGGCGCTGCTTTCTGAGTGGCGGGCGCGTTGCTATCCGCACCCAACGCGTAGTCCGCAACCGGGCACGGGCCGCGCTGATCTCATAAGGATGATAGCTGATTAACTCGGATAGTTCTCGGACCCATGTTATGTTCATGGTGTGCCGCTATGCTTCGGGCGCTTCGGTCGATCGTCGCATGTAGGAGGCTCGAGGACGATCCGTCGGACCGCCATTCATGCCAATGCATGGGGCGGCAGCGCGTTCGGTCAATCAGAAGACGGCTTCAGCCTCTCGCCTTCGCGGCGCGGCTCCTTTCGATCGCGTCCCAGATCGGCGCCTCGAGCGTCACGCCATCGAAGCGGTTGATCTCCTGCACCCCGGTCGGCGAGGTGACGTTGATCTCGGTGAGATAGTCGCCGATCACGTCGATGCCGACGAAGAGCAGGCCCTGCGCGCGCAAGGTCGGGCCGATGGCGGCGCAGATCGCCTGCTCGCGCGGGGTGAGCGAAGTCTTTTCGGCGCGCCCGCCGACATGGAGATTGGCGCGCGCCTCGCCCTTGGGCGGCACCCGCAGCACGGCGCCTGCCGGCGCGCCGTCGATGAGAATGATGCGCTTGTCGCCGTGGCGCACCTCCGGCAGATAGCGCTGGACCATGATCGGCTCGCGATAGAGCAGCGTGAACATCTCGAGGAGCGCATTCAAATTCTCGTCCTCCGGCATGAGCCGGAAGACGCCGGCGCCGCCATTGCCATAGAGCGGCTTCAGGATGATCTCGCCGTAGCGCGCGCGGAAGGCGGCGATCTCGGCGCGGTCGCTGGTGATGAGGGTGGGCGGCATCAGCCCGGGAAAGCGCGTGGCGAAGAGCTTTTCCGGCGCATTGCGCACGCTCACCGGATCGTTCACCACCAGGACCCGGTCGCGCACATGCTCGAGCAGATGCGTCGCGGTGATGTAGGCCATGTCGAAGGGCGGGTCCTGCCGCATCAGGATGACATCGACCTGGGCCAGATCGAGGACCTCGACCGGGCCGTAATCGTGGTGGCGTCCCTGTTCGCGCCTCACTTCGAGGCGCCGCGCCCGGGCGTAGAGCCGTCCGTCGGCGAAACTCAACTGGCGCGGCAGGTAATGATAGAGCCGATGGCCGCGCGCCTGCGCCTCGAGCGCGAGCACGAAGGTCGAGTCCGCATCGATGTCGATGGACTCCATCGGGTCCATCTGGATGGCGACGGCGAGACTCATGCTGCTCTTCTCCGGCGGCGCCCTGCCCGCTAGTTGATCCGAAGCCGCACGCGCTCGAGCAACAGGGCGACGCGGCGGCGCTCGGCGCCCTCGGTGGCAACCTCGAGAAAGCGCTCGAGCGCCGTGACGGCGGCGCCGAGATTGCCGAGTTCGAGCTGGAGCAGCCCCGCCTCGCGCAGCAGCGGCGCCGAGTTGGGCGCCAGCAGCAAGGTCCGCTCGACGACATCCAGCGCCTTCGCCGGCTCGCCGTTCTCGAGATGGCGCAGCTTCAGATTGTTCTGCAGGCGCTCGAGCACCTCGCGGTCGCTCACCGGGGCGTAATGCTGCGGCGCCAGCGCGGTGCCGCGGCCGGCGATGGCGCTCAGCAGTTCGCGCAGCTCTGCCGTGTTGCGCGTCCGTCCGCCATTGAAGGGATCGAGGATGGCACGCTCGCCCGCGTGCTCGATCCGCACCAGGAAGTGGCCGGGAAAGGAGAGGCCCGCCATGTCCCAGCCCTGGGCGCGCGCCGCATGGATGGCAATGATGCCGAGCGCCACCGGCAGGCCCTTGCGCCGGTCGATGACGTCCATGAGATTGGCGTTCTGCGGGTCGTCGTAGGTGGTGGTGTCGCCGGAATAGCCAAAGCGGCCGTAAAGCACCCGATTGAGCGCGGCGATCGAGCCCTTGAGGTCGTGCGCCGCCGCCGCCGCTTCATCTACCGCGCGCGCGAGGAGCGCGAGATGCTCGCGATAGCGCGCCACATCGACCGCCGGCCCGGCGAGCGCGGCGAGCGCCAGCGCGCCCTCGGCGAGCGGCAGCCGCTCTCCCGAGCTGCGGCCCAAGGCGCGGAGAAACGCCTCGGCCGCGGCGCCGTCGCCGAAATGGTCGCGCGCCGCCTCGCTCATTTGAGCGGCGTCGCCTGGACGGGTTGGCGCGCCGTCGGCGGCGGCGGGGTCTCGGCCGGCGGCGCTTCCGGCGCGGCGCTCGGCGGCGGCGCGGCTGCGGCACTGCTGGCGGGTTGCGGCGCCCCGCTGCGGATCCGCACGAAAGAGACGACGCGCCGCACGCCTTCGATATTGCGCGCGTGATTGCTCACCGCATCGAGCTCCGCGCGACTGCGCGCCGAGCCCATGAGATAGACGACGCTGTTCTCGGTGGTGGCGTCATAGTTGACCGAGCGGACATCGCCGTCGGCGATAAGCGCCGCCTTGAGCTTCGTGCTTACCACGGCGTCATGTGTCCGCTGCGCGAAATCATCGCCCTGCCCGATTTCGATCTCGTTATAGACCTCTTTCACCTCCTTCTGCTGCCAGGCGAGCTTAGTCGCGATGTCGTGCCACTGTTCGCTCGGCGCGCGGCCGGTGAGCAGCACGCGGCCCTGATAGACCGTGACGGAGCAGTTCTCCGCGAGCTTGGGCTCGTACTGCCGCCAACTGGCCGTGATCGCGGCGCCGATGGCGGTATCCTTGATCTGATCGTTGATCGAGCGCTCCTGGCTCAGCTCGTAGCCCGCGCCGGCGCCCGCGCCGGCGGCGGCGACAAGACAACCCTGCAGCATGGGCGCCGCGGCGATTGCGGCGGCAAGGAACAGCACCTGGGGACATACGGCGGTGCGCGGCACGGACTCATTCTCCTCCTCAACAGGGCCTCGCCGAAACGCCGGCGAGCGGCGAAGCTAGGTTGCCTCCGCGGTCAACGCCTGGCAAGCCCGTTTGGTCGCGCGCGCTAGAAGTCAATGCGCCAGGCGTCGGCAAGGTGGCGCGGCAGGCGGCGCGGCACCACCAGCATGACATCGAAACGCAGATCGAGCCCGGCGAGGTCCGGGCGAGATGCCACGAATTGCGCCAGCGCGCGCGCGATCCGCCGCTGCTGGCGCGGCTTGAGCGCGGTGCCGGCCGCGCCCAGCTCGGCGCGCGACTTCACCTCGATCGCCGCGACGATGCCGCCGCGCCGCGCGATCAGGTCGATCTCGCCCACGGCCGCGCGATAGCGCCGCGCCAAAATGCGATATCCCCTGAGCCGCAGATGCCAGAGGCAGACGAATTCGGCAATCCGGCCGCGCCGCCAGGCCGCGCGGCGCTGCGTCTTGTCCCTCATCCGCGCCCGGCGAGCGCCAGCGCGCGGGCATAAACGGCGCGGCGCGGCAGGCCGAGGGCGGCGGCGACCGTGAGGCTCGCATCCTTGACGCTCATCGTCTTGAGCGCCGCGCCGAGCGCCTCATCGATGGCGGCGTCGGCGACCGCTTCCTGCGCCGCGGGCGGACCTACCACCACCACGAGCTCGCCCTTGGGCGGGCCCGCCGCGGCAAAATGCGCGCTGAGTTCGCCAAGACCGCCGCGCCGCACCTCTTCGTGCAGCTTGGTCAATTCGCGCGCCACCGCGGCGGACCGGTCGCCCAGCACCGCCGCCATATCGGCGAGCGCGGCTGCGAGGCGCGGCGCGGTCTCGAGAAAGAGCAGGGTTGCCGGGATCTCCTTGAGTTCCGCCAGCGCGCGCCGCCGTGCCGCTTCCCTCGCCGGCAAAAAGCCCGCAAAGAAGAAACGGTCGCAGGGCAGCCCCGACAACACCAAGGCCGCAAGCGTCGCCGAGGCGCCGGGCACCGCCGTCACCGGAATGCCCTCAGCGATCGCCGCCCGCGCCAGCTTGAAGCCGGGGTCGGAGACGAGCGGCGTGCCGGCATCCGAAATGAGCGCGATCGCCGCGCCCTCCTTGAGACGCGCCAAAAGCTTCGGCCGCATGCGCTCGGCATTGTGGTCGTGATAGGCGAGGCGCCGCGTCGCGATGTCGTAGCGCCTAAGCAGCTTCTCGCTGACCCGCGTATCCTCGCAGGCAATCGCGTCGGCGGCGCGCAGCACGGCTATGGCCCTGAGCGTGATGTCCTGGGCATTGCCGATCGGCGTCGCGACGATGGCGAGGCCGGGGATGCGCGCGGAGCGGTCTTCCTCCGGCGCCGGTTTACTTCGCGCGACCCTCTCGATAGGCTCGCACCCGCCGGTCCGGCTTTCAGGGAACAGCGCGCGTGCTTCGCTCGTCTCGCTCGGTCTTGCTGCGCGCTCCCCGCCGCGTCGCGGCCTCGGCATTGCTCATCCTCTCCGCCCTGCTCTTGGCCTCCTGCGGACAGACAGTAACGATAGCGGGCCACCAATTCGGATCGCAACCGGCTGCGCCGGCACCGGCAACCGCGCCGCCTCAACCGGTGCTCGTGCCGGCCCCTCCGCCGCCCGCGCCGCCGGCCGCGCTTCCGGCGCCGCCGGCGCCGGCGGCCGAAGGGCTCGCGCCGGTTGGCCTGCTGCTGCCGCTATCGGGGCCGAGCGCGGCACTCGGCCAGGCGATGCTGAACGCGGCGCAGATGGCGCTCTTCGACATCGCCGACAATCCGCTTCGGCTCCTGATCCGCGACACCAAGGGCGATCCGCCGACCGCAGCGGCCGCGGCGCGCTCGGCCATCGACGGCGGCGCCAAGCTGCTGCTTGGCCCGTTGCTCGCCGCCGAAGTGGAAGCGGTGAAGCCGGTGGCGCTCGAGGCCGGCGTACCGGTCCTCGCGTTTTCGACCGCGACGCAATTGGCGAGCGAAGGCACCTATCTCATCGGCTTTCAGCCGCAGCAGGAGATCGGGCGGGTCATCGCCTTCGCGCATGCGCGCGCCCTCGACCGCGTCGCGGTGCTCGCGCCGCGCAGCCCTTATGGCGACATCGCCATCGAGGCGGCGCAAGATGCGGTGGCCGCCCATGGCGCCTCGCTCGCGCGCATCGGCCGCTACAGTCCCGACGATCCGCCGGCGGAATTGCGCGACGCGATCCAGCGCTTCGCCGCCGGCGGCGTCGCCTTCGACGCCCTGCTCATCGCCGAGGGCGGCGCGAAGTTGCGCGAGATCGCGCCGCTCTTGCCCTTCGACGGCATCGACCCGGACAAGGTGAAGTTCCTCGGCACGGGATTGTGGGACGAGCCCGGCCTCGGGACCGAGCCGGCGCTCGAGGGCGGCTGGTATGCCGCGCCCGATCCCACCTTGCGCGCCGCCTTCACGGAGCGCTTCGCCGCGCTCTACAAGCGCCCGCCCTTGCGGCTCGCGACGCTCGGCTATGACGCGACGGCGCTGGCCGGGGTGCTGGCGCGCAACGGCGCGGACTTCTCAGCCGCCGCGCTCACCAATCCGAGCGGCTTCGCCGGGCTCGACGGCATCTTCCGCCTGCTGCCGACCGGCCTCGTTCAGCGCGGGCTCGCCGTGCTCGAGGTCCATCGCGGCGCCGCCACCGTCCTCGACCCCGCGCCCAATACATTCGAACACCTGGGCGAGTGACCCCCCGGGCGCTCACGCGCCGCCGATGAGCGAAGCGAGCACGGCATTGAGGCGCTGGCGCCCGGCGAGGGTGGCGCGGATGCCGGCATCATCGACGACAAGGAAGCTGCCCGCAGCGAGATCGGCGAGCGCGCGCGACGGCAGCGCCGCCTCGATGCCGCGCCCCGCCACCGCGGCGAAGCGCGTGCGCGTGACGCCGTCGCTGAGCCGCAGACCCATCATCAACAGCTCTTCGATGCGCTCTTCTCTGGCGATGGCGAGGCGCTCCTCGGTAGCATGGCCTTGCGCCTCGACTGCTGCGAGCCAGCTCTCCGGCGCGCGGCGCTGGCGTGTGGCATAAGTCGTGCCGGCGAGGGTGAGCCGGCCATGCGCGCCGGGTCCGATGCCGAGGTAATCGCCGCAGCGCCAATAGACCAGATTGTGCCGGCACTCGCCGCCCGGCCGCGCGTGATTGGAAATTTCATAGGCCGGCATGCCCGCGCGCTCAAGCCGCGCCTGCGTCGTCTCATAGAGCGCGGCGGCGCTATCCTCGTCGGGGAGCGCGAAATCGCCGCGCGCATGCGCCGTGGCGAAGGCGGTGCCGGGCTCGATGGTGAGCTGATAGAGCGAGAGATGATCGCCGGCGAGCGCCAGGGCGTCGTCCAGCTCGGCTGCCCATTCCGCGACCTCCTGCCCCGGCCGCGCGTAAATGAGATCGAAAGAGAAGCGCCGGAAGTGCCGGCGGGCGAGCGCGAGCGCGGCGCGCGCCTCGGCGGCGCTGTGGCCGCGACCGAGAAAGCGCAAGGCGCGGTCGTCGAGCGCCTGAACGCCCAAGGAGACGCGATTGATGCCGGCAGCCCGGAAGCCCGCGAGCCCCGCCGCCTCGACCGAAGTGGGGTTGGCCTCGAGCGTCACCTCGACATCGGCGGCGATCGGCCAATGCGCGGCCGCGCGGTCCAAAAGCGCCGCCGCGGTCGCGGGCTCCATCAAGGATGGCGTGCCGCCGCCGAAGAACACCGAGACGAGGCGCCGCCCGCGCGTCTCCGCGGCATAATGGTCGAGCTCGCGCAAGAGCGCGGCGCGCCAGCGCGCTTGCTCGATCCCGGCGCGGACATGGCTGTTGAAGTCGCAATAGGGACATTTCGACTTGCAGAACGGCCAATGAATGTAGAGCGCGAGATCGGACAGGAACACTACTCCGCTGGCTGCAAACACGCCGCCGCGAGCTTGGCGAAGGCGCGGGCGCGGTGGCTGATGCGGTGCTTCTGCTCGGGCTCCATCTCGCCGAAGGTCAGGGTTTCGCCGTCGGCGAGAAAGATCGGATCGTAGCCGAAGCCACGCTCGCCCCGCGGCGGGAAGACCAGACGCCCATGGACCTCGCCGCGGAAACATTCGATATGGCCATCGGGCCAAGCAAGCGCCAGGACGGCGACGAAGAACGCCCGATTGTCGGCGCTCCCCAGCTCCCGCTCGACGCGGCGCATGGCGTGATAGAAATCGCGCTGCGGCCCGGCCCAACGCGCCGAATGGATGCCAGGTGCGCCGCCCAATGCCGGCACCACCAGCCCCGAATCATCGGCCAGAGCGGGGAGCACGCTGCCGCGCGCCGCCGCCAGCGCCTTAAGCGCCGCATTTTCTTCGAATGTGGCGCCGGTCTCTTCGGGCTCGGGCAGCCCCGCCGCGCCGGCCCCGACGCTGGCGATGCCGAAAGGCGCCAGCAGCGCCGCCATCTCCTTAAGCTTGCCGGGATTGTGGGTCGCGATCACCAGCCGACCGCCGGCGAGACGACCCGGCATGGGCTCTAATCGAGTCCGAGGGCCCGGCGCTGAAGCTGCAACAGGCGCGCGATCCCGCTGCGCGCCAGGCCGAGCATCGCCGCGAACTCCGCCTCGCCGAAGGGCGCCGTCTCCGCGGTCGCCTGGATCTCGACGATCGCGCCTTTCCCGGTCAGCACGAAATTGGCGTCGGCGAGCGCCGTCGAATCCTCGGCATAGTCGAGATCGAGCACCGCCGCGCCACCATGGATGCCGCAGGAGACCGCGGCGACCGCGGCGCCGAGCGGCAGCCGCGCGACCGCGCCCGCAGCGACGATCTGCTTCAGCGCGAGATGGAGCGCGACATAGCTGCCGGTGATCGCGGCCGTGCGCGTTCCGCCATCCGCCTGCAGCACGTCGCAGTCGATGCGGATCTGCCGCTCGCCCAGGAGCGCGAGATCGGTGACGGCGCGCAAGCTACGGCCGATCAAACGCTGGATCTCCTGGGTGCGGCCGGTCTGGCGCCCGCGCGCGGCTTCGCGCTCGGTGCGGGTGTGGGTCGAGCGCGGCAGCATGCCATACTCGGCGGTGATCCAGCCGCGCCCGGTATTGCGCAGGAAGGGCGGCACCTTCTCCTCGACCGTGGCGCAGCAGAGCACATGGGTGTCGCCGAAGCGGGCAAGGCACGAGCCTTCGGCATATTTGGCATAGCCGGGCTCGAGCGCGATCAAGCGCAACTCGTCGGGCGCGCGGCCGGAAGGGCGCGGCATCAGGTTTCCTCGCTTTGTTGCGCCGCGAGGCTAGTGCCAAGGCCGTGCTGGGTAAAGCCCCGCGGTTGACCAAGCGGCGCCCCTTCACTACATACCCGCGCGGCATGACGCAGCCCGCCGCAAAGCCGATGATCAGCGAGCTCAACGAGCGCAGCCGGGAGATTTTCCGGACGATCGTCGACGCCTATGTCGAGACCGGCGAGCCGGTCGGGTCGCGCACCTTGTCGCGCCGCAGCAGCCTCGAATTGAGCCCCGCCACCATCCGCAACGTCATGGCCGATCTCGAAGAGGCCGGACTCCTGTTCGCGCCGCATACCTCGGCGGGACGGTTGCCGACCGAGGCGGGGTTGCGGCTCTTCGTCAGCGGGTTGCTCGAAGTCGGCGGCCTCACCGAAGACGAACGGCGCAGCATCGACGGCCGCCTCGCCGCCGCCGGCAAGAATCTGGCGCAGGCGCTCGAAGAAGCGAGCGCGACGCTCTCCGGCCTGTCGCATTGCGCCGGGCTGGTGGTGGCGCCCAAGACCGAGCGGCCCTTGCGCCACATCGAGTTCGTCCCGCTGCCGCCGACCCGCGCGCTCGTCGTCATGGTGACGGAGGACGGGCTGGTGGAGAACCGGCTCATCGAGGTGCCGCTCGGCACGCCGCCCTCGACCCTGGTCGCCGCCGGCAATTACCTGAACGCGCGGCTCGTCGGCCGCACCGTCGAAGAGGCGAAAGAGACGATCCTCGCCGAGATCGCCGAGCGCCGCGCCCAGCTCGACGAGCTGACGGCCAAGCTGGTCGAGGCCGGGCTCGCCTCCTGGGCCGGCGGCAGCGAGAGCGCGCTCATCGTCAGAGGCCAGGCGAAGCTCCTGAACGACGTGACGGCGCTTGGCGATCTCGAGCGGCTGCGCGCGCTCTTCGACATGCTCGAGACCAAGGAGGCGATGGTCCGGCTGCTCGATGCGACGCGCGAGGGCGAGGGCGTGCAGATCTATATCGGGGCCGACAATCCGCTCTTCGGGGTCGCCGGTTGCTCGATGATCGTCGCGCCCTACAGCAATTCGCGCGAGCAGATCGTGGGTGCCATCGGCGTCCTCGGGCCGACGCGGATCAATTATGCGCGGATCATTCCCTTGGTCGATTATACGGCCAAAGTGATCGGCCGCATGCTGGGGTGAGGTGATGGCAGGCATGAACGAAGAGCAGAATGGCGCGGGCGGCCCCGAGGGCGAAGCGGCCCCCGAAGCGGCGGCGCCGACGGCCGAGGAGCGCCTCGCCGCGCTCGAAGCCGACCTCGCCGAGACCAAGGACCGGCTCTTGCGCGCGCTCGCCGAGACCGAGAACGTGCGGCGCCGGGCGCAGCGCGAGGCCGCCGACGCGGCGCGCTATGCTGCTGCGAATTTCGCCAAGGACTTGCTCAGCGTCGCCGACAATCTGCGCCGCGCGCTCGCGAGCGTGCCCGAGGGCGAGGCGCAGGACGAGCTGACCCGCAACCTCCTGGCCGGCGTCGCCGCCACCGAGCGCGAGCTGTTGGCGGCCTTCGAGCGGCATGGGCTGAAGCGCATCGACCCCGCGTTGGGCGACCGCTTCGACCACAACCTCCATCAGGCGATGTTCGAGGTCGAAAGCCCAGACCAAGCGCCCGGCAGCATCGCCCAGGTGCTCCAGCCCGGCTATGTCCTGCACGACCGCCTGCTGCGCCCGGCGCTGGTCGGCGTCGCCAAAGCCGCATCCGGCTCCAACGAGCCGGCCCGCGCCGCCAAGCGCTGACCGGCCGGCTCAGGCCGCCGCCATCGCGGCGTCGGCCAGCGGCAGACGAACGTGCACGGCCGTGCCCTGCCCGAGCGTGCTGGCGATGCGGATGGCGCCGCCATGCTGCTCGACGATCTGCTTCACCGTCGGCAGTCCGAGGCCGGTGCCGATGGTCTTGGTGGTAAACAATGGCTCGAACACCTTCGGCAGAATCTCCTGCGCGATGCCAGGGCCGGTATCGGCGATCACAACCTCGGCGCCATCCGAGGCCATCGTCGACACCGTGATCCGCCGTTCCGACACGCCACCCTTGCCGCCCTCGATCGCCTGCGCCGCGTTCTCGACCAGGTTGATGACGACGCGGCGGAAACGGTCGGCATCGAGCGCCACCTGCGCGCCGGGCGCGGCGAAGCGGCGCTCCAGCGCGATGCCGGCGGGAATCTTCAGCTCGCCCAGGATTTCGCCGAGCCAGTCGTCGAGCTTGGTCGGGCGCAGCTGCAGCGCCCGCACGCGCGTGTATTCGAGCAGATCCGTGACGATGCCCTCGCAGCGCAGAACCGCGCGGTCGATGCGTTCGATCAGGCCGGCGAGCGGCATCTTCCTGGCGTTGGGATCGCGCAGGACATAGAGGCTGTTGCGGATCGTGCTCAGGGGATTGCGCAGTTCATGCGCCACGGTCGCCGTGAGCTGGCCGAGAACCGAGAGGCGTTCCGTCTTCAGGAGTTCCCCTTGCGCGGCACGTAGCTCCGCCGTCCGCCGCTCGACCCGGCGTTCGAGCTCGTCATTGGCGGCCTGGGCCGCACGGTTCGCCGCCTCGGCCGCCTCCTTGGCTGCGCTCAGCGCCGCCTGCAGCTGCCGTTGCCGCTCCTCGGCTTCATGGGCCTCGGTCACGTCCCGGAAGGTCGCAATGCGGCGGGCGGGCCGGCCGTCCTCGCCGAAGATCACTTCCGATTCGTGATGGACCCACCGAATGCCGCCGTCCGCTCGAACGATGCGGCAACGGATGGCCGGGCTGGGCAGGCCGCGTTCGGAAGCGGCCATGACGGCTTCGTATTCGGCGCGGTCGTCGGGGTGGAACAGCTCGAGCGCCTGATCCCGGCTGGGCACCGGCAGGGTCCGGTCGCGGCCGAACACGGCATAGCATTGGTCCGACCACACCACGGCGCCGGTCCTGAGATCCCGCTCGACGCTGCCGGTGCGAGAAACCTCTTGCGCGCGCGCCAGTTGTTCCTCGCTGCGGCGGAGCCGGGCGAGGCTTTGCCGCAGCTGCTCCTCCGCCAGCAGCCTGTCGCTGACATCGATGCAGGAGACCAACGCGACCCTACGGCCGGCGAGCTCGAATTCCTGCCGCCGGATATCGACGGTGATGACGCTGCCGCCGGCGCGCATGTGGCGGCGCAAACCGACATTGATCAGACCGGGCTCGGACGCCAGCAAGCGTTGGCGCAGTGTGGGACGGTCCTCCGCCGGCAGCAGGTCGGTGATCGATTTGGTCAGGAACTGCTCGCGCGTGTAACCGTATTGGGCGACGGCGCTGTCGTTGGCCTCGACGAAGCGCAGCGTCGCCGGATCATAGACCAGCATTGGGACCGGATTGCAATGGAACAGGGCCCGGAACGAGGTGTCGAGCAGCGCCGCCTCGCCCGCGGCGCCGGCGCGCCTGCGCGGTCGCGATCGCTTTCCGGTCATGCTCGCTCCTTTCCGCCAAGCGACGGGCACCGAGGCGTCCAGTCTCAAAGCTGTCACACCGCGGTAAAGGAAGGTTTACCAAAAGGATCGGAAGGCCCCGCCGGCGCGTCGCGGCAGTGGCGCAGCAAGAGAAACTTGTTCGGCCGCCAAACATTTCCTAAAGGCGTCTGCAATATTTCTTTCCGCGAATGCCCGGGCCCGGCGCTGGCCAGGAAACCGCCGCCGCAGCGCCCTCAAGGAAGAGGCAGAGAGAACCGCGAGATGGACGCCAAGGTCACCGTCGGCATCCCCGTCTTCAACGGCGCGGCAACGCTGCGCCGCGCCGTCGAGAGCATTCTCCATCAGACCTATCGCGGCTGCATCATTCACATTTCCGATAATTGCTCGAGCGATGCGACGGAAACGGTCGGTCGGGCGCTGGCAGCGGCGCATGGGATCATCAGATACACCCGGCATGCGGTCACCGCGCTGCCGACCGGCAACTTCCATTTCCTGCTGAGCGAGGCAAAGACCCCTTATTTCATGTGGCTCGCGGCCGACGACTATGCCGAGCCCAGCTATGTCGAACGAGCCTTGGCGCGGCTCGAGGCCGATCCCAGCCTGGTCGCCTGCGCCGGGCGCGTCCGCTTCGTCAGACCGGACGGGGCGATGCGGATAGGGCGCGGCACTTATCCGCTGCTCGCCGATCCCGTGACCAACCTCGCGGTCTTCTTGTCCACCCCCGTCGAGAACGCCCGGGTCTACGCCCTCTACCGCACGGCGCCGTTGCAACGAGCCTTTCCGCGCACCCACTTCTATGCCTCGGACTGGGCGGCGGCGGGCACGCTCGTCTACGGCAAACACGCCGAGATTCCCGAAGTTCTCACGGTGCGGGACGAGACCCCGCGAGACACTTATTTCAGGGCGGTTCCGGCCGCGAACCGCGGGCCGCTCGCGCGGATTTTTCCGCTGCTGCCGCTGACCGGCGATTTGCTGCTCCGGCAGCGGGTTCCACCGCGGCTGAAAATTCTCAAGGCGCTCCTCTACATCAACATCGAGCAGCACTTCGCGACCATGGCGGTGCGCCACCCCGCCTACAGCGCGCGGACGGCGCGGCTCCGCGAGTTTTGGCGCCGCTATGTCGGTTGGCGGCTTCAGACCCTGCCGCCGGAGAGTCCGGGTCCCTCGGCGCCGGCTTGAGGCGGCCGCCAGGGCGGTGGTTGGGCCGGGGCCCGGCCCGGCGCCGGCCGAATTCCCGAAATTTGCCTGCGCCGGAAGCGGCCGCCCCGTTGTAGCGCGCCGGCACCGCTCATATATAAGCCCTGCACGCCGCAGGGGAAACCTTGCGAGACGGACCATTCAAAGGGGGTCCCCGCAGTGCCTTTTGGGGCTGCGGAGCCCTGCTGCAATCCAGAGGTGGCCATGGCAAAGGTTATTGGTATCGATCTCGGCACGACGAACTCCTGCGTCGCCGTGATGGAAGGCAAGGCGGCGAAGGTGATCGAGAACGCCGAGGGCATGCGCACCACGCCCTCCCAGGTCGCCTTCACCGAATCGGGCGAGCGGCTGGTGGGCCAGGCGGCCAAGCGCCAAGCGGTGACCAATCCCGAGAACACCTTCTACGGCATCAAGCGGCTCATGGGCCGACGCTTCGCCGACCCGATGGTCAAGAAGGAGATGGAACTCGTCCCGTTCAAGATCCTGCCGGGCGACAATGGCGACGCCTGGGTGGAGAGCCGCGGCAAGAAATACGCGCCCTCCCAGATCAGCGCGTTCGTGCTGCAGAAGATGAAGGAGACGGCCGAGGCCTATCTCGGCGAGCCGGTTACCGAGGCGGTCATCACCGTCCCCGCCTATTTCAATGACAGCCAGCGCCAGGCGACCAAGGACGCCGGCAGGATCGCCGGCCTCGAGGTGCTGCGCATCATCAACGAGCCGACCGCCGCGGCGCTGGCCTATGGGCTCGAGCGCAAGAGCGCCGGCACCATCGCGGTCTATGATCTCGGCGGCGGCACCTTCGACATCTCCGTGCTCGAAATCGGCGATGGCGTCTTCGAGGTCAAATCCACCAACGGCGACACCTTCCTCGGCGGCGAGGATTTCGACAAGCGCGTCATCGACTACTTGGCCGACGAGTTCAAGAAGGAGCAGGGCATCGACCTGCGCAGCGACCGGCTCGCCCTCCAGCGCCTCAAGGAGGCGGCGGAGAAGGCGAAGATCGAGCTTTCCTCCTCGATGCAGACCGAGGTCAACCTGCCGTTCATCACGGCCGACCAGACCGGGCCGAAACACCTCAACATCAAATTGACCCGGGCGAAGCTCGAGGCGCTGGTCGATGATCTCATCCAGAAGACCATCGAGCCCTGCCGCAACGCGCTCAAGGATGCCGGGCTCAAGGCCTCCGAGATCAACGAGGTCATCCTGGTCGGCGGCATGACCCGCATGCCCAAGGTCATCGAGGCGGTGAAGCAGTTCTTCGGCAAGGAGCCCAACCGCTCGGTCAACCCGGACGAGGTCGTCGCCGTCGGCGCCGCCATCCAGGCCGGCGTCCTGAAGGGCGAAGTCAAGGACGTGCTGCTCTTGGACGTGACGCCGCTATCCCTGGGCATCGAAACCCTGGGCGGCGTCTTCACTCGGCTCATCGACCGCAACACCACGATCCCGACCAAGAAGAGCCAGACCTTCTCGACCGCCGAGGACGGCCAGACCGCGGTCACCATCCGGGTCTTCCAGGGCGAACGCGAGATGGCCGCGGACAACAAGCTCTTGGGCCAGTTCGATCTCGTCGGCATCCCGCCGGCGCCGCGCGGCATGCCGCAGATCGAGGTCACCTTCGACATCGACGCCAACGGCATCGTCAGCGTCCAGGCCAAGGACAAGGCCACCGGCAAGGAGCAGCAGATCCGCATCCAGGCTTCGGGCGGCCTGTCGCCGGGCGACATCGAGAAGATGGTGAAGGACGCCGAGGCGCATGCCGAGGAGGACAAGAAGCGGCGCGAGCTGGTCGAGGCGAAGAACCAGGCCGAGGCGCTCGTCCACTCCACCGAGAAGACGATCAAAGAGGGCGGCGACAAGATCCCCGCCGGCGACCGTCAGGCGGTGGAGGCGGCGATCGCCGCGCTCAAATCGGTGACCGGCGGCGACGATATCGGCCAGATCCGCGCCAAGACCGAGGCGCTGGCGCAGGCCTCGATGAAGATCGGCGAGGCCATGTACAAGGCGCAGCAGGCGGGTGGCGGCGATGGCGGTGCCGCGCCCGGCGGCGGCGGCGGCACGGGCTCCGCCGGCAATGAGAAAGTCGTCGACGCCGATTTCGAGGAGGTCGACGAGCAGAAGAAACGCGGCGCCGGCTGAACGGCTTGGCCGCGCGAGAGACGACAAACCGCCCCGGCGAGAAGCTGCACCGGGGCGGTCGCGCGTGACGGTACGAGGTCGAGAGCAGTGAGCGATGGCTAAGCGGGACTTTTACGAGCTCCTCGGCGTAGCGCGCGGGGCGAGCGCCGAGGACATCAAGAAGGCCTATCGCAAGCTTGCCATGGAGCACCATCCTGATCGCAACGCCGGCGATCAGTCGGCCGAGCAGAAATTCAAGGACATGAGCGAAGCCTACGACGTCCTCAAGGACGATCAGAAGCGCGCCGCCTACGACCGCTTCGGTCATGCCGCCTTCGAGAACGGCGGCGGACGCTCGGGCGCCGGCGATTTCGGCTTCGCCACCGGCTTCGCCGACATCTTCGACGAGATGTTCGGCGAGTTCATGGGCGGCCGGCGCGGCGCGCGCGACAGCGCCACGCGCGGCAACGATTTGCGCTACAACCTCGAGATCGGTCTCGACGAGGCGTTCAAGGGCAAGCAGACCACGGTGCGCGTGCCGACCTTGGCGCCCTGCGAGGCCTGTCAAGGCAGCGGCGCGGCGGCGGGCTCGCGCCCAGTCAACTGTCCGACCTGCCAGGGCGCCGGGCGCGTGCGCGCGCAGCAGGGCTTCTTCACCATCGAGCGCACCTGTCCCTCCTGCCACGGCGCCGGCCGGGTCATCGAGAATCCCTGCCGCGCTTGCGGCGGCCAGGGCCGCGTGCGCAAGGAGAAGACGCTTGCGGTGTCGATCCCGCCGGGGGTCGAGGACGGCACGCGCATCCGGCTCGCCGGCGAGGGCGAGGCCGGCGTGCGCGGCGGCGGCGCCGGCGATCTCTATATTTTCTTGTCGGTCAAGCCGCACCCGATTTTCCAGCGCGACGGCAACACCATCCATTGCCGGGTGCCCATCACCATGCTGGCGGCAGCGCTGGGCGGCACCATCGAGGTGCCGACGATCGACGGCAGCCGCGCCAAGCTCACCATCCCCGCGGGGACGCAGTCTGCGCGGCAGTTCCGCCTGCGCGGCAAGGGCATGTCGGTGCTGCGCTCGGCCGCGCGCGGCGACATGTTCATCGAGGTGATGGTGGAAACGCCGATGAATCTGAGCAAGCGCCAGCAGGAATTGCTGCGCGAATTCGAGAAGGCCGGCGACAGCCAGGCGACCCACCCCGAGAGCGAAGGCTTCTTCGCCAAGGTCAAGGAATTCTTCGAGGACCTGCGGGAATAGGCGCGGCCGGACTCTACGCCACGCCCTCCACGAAATAGGCCCGCGATTTCGCCGCTTTCAGCCGCTGCGGCAGGATCGCTTGATAGGCCGGCGATTCATACCAGCGCCGCGCCTCCCCCATGTTGGGAAACGCCAGGACCACGACGCGCGTCGGCGCATCGCCTTCGAGCGCGCCGACCTGGCCGCCGCGCACGAGGAAGCGGCCGCCATAGGGCAACAGCGTCGCCGGTACGCCCTCGCGATATTTCTGGTAGGCCTCGGCATCGTGGATGTCGAGCTCGGCAATGAGATAGGCAGGTGGCGCGGCGGCCATCAGCGATCCTCCCCTGGGAAAACGAAACCTCGCAAATGTGCGGCTAGGCGCGCGCGAAGGCAAGAGGCGGCTCGAGCGCCAATCGACGGTTGCGGCCTGTGCCGCGCTCGTCTAGCAAGCGCGCGATGGCGGCACTCGATCGCGCGCGCAGCGGCCTGACGCCGGCGCAGCTCTTCACCTGTCTCGTCCTGCTCTGGCTGTCGGGCGCCGGGCTGCGCCTGACCTTGCTCGCGGTGCCGCCGGTCATTCCGCTGATCCATGCCGATCTCGCGCTCACCGAGACCGAGATCGGCGCATTGGGCAGCCTGCCTTCGCTGCTCTTCGCGCTCGCCGCCGTGCCGGGCGCGCTGCTGATCGCGCGCTTGGGCGCGCGCGCGACCTTGATCGCGGGATTGTTGCTCACGGCGCTGGGCTCGGCGGCGCGGGGTGCTGCGCCCGATGTCGTCGTGCTTTATCTCGCGACGGGTGTGATGGGCGCGGGCATCGCGGTGATGCAGCCGGCCCTGCCGCCCTTGGTGCGCGCCTGGCTGCCCGACCGCATCGGCTTTGCCACCGCGGTTTACAGCAACGGGCTCTTGGTGAGCGAGACCCTCGCCGTCGCGCTCACCATTCCTTTCGTTTTGCCGCTGGTCGGCGGCAGTTGGCGCTGGAGCTTCGTCGTCTGGTCGCTGCCGGTGCTGCTGACGGCGGTCCTGGTTTGGGCGCTGGCGCCGCGCGAGGCGGAACCAGTGACGGCGGCGCTGCGCCGCTGGTGGCCCGATTGGCGCAATCCGCTGGTGTGGCGCCTCGCGCTCATGCTCGGCGGCGTCAACACGGTCTATTTCGCGACCAACACCTTCTTGCCGGATTATCTGGGCTCGCTCGGCCGCGGCGATCTCATCAACCCCGCGCTGACGGCGCTCAATTTGGCGCAGTTGCCGGCATCCTTCGCCATGCTCGCCTGGACCGGCAGCCTCGCCACCCGCCATTGGCCTTATGTCGCGGCCGGGCTGACGCTGGTGGCGAGCGTGCTTGGCATGACGCTCTTGGGCGGCGTGTGGATCGTCGTTTTCGCCGGCGTGCTCGGCTGCATCAATGCCGCGGTGTTGGTCATGCTGCTGGCGCTGCCGGCATTGCTCGCGGCGCCGCAGGAGGTGCACCGCGTCTCGGCGGCGATGTTCACCATGAGCTACCCCTGCGCCGTGATGCTCACCATCATCGGCGGCGGCGCCTGGGATCTGACCGGTCTGCCCATCGTGGCCTTCGTGCCGGTGGGGCTGGGCGCGGCCGCGATCGCTGCGCTCGCGCCCGGAATCGAGTTCGCCCACCTCGCGCGTTGAACGCCCACGCGGCGATTGCCGCCACACCCGATTGGGATTAGCATCCCTCGCAATGGCCCGCCTGGGCCGGCGATGAAGATGAGAGCGCGGCCGCAACGGCGCGCGCACCGCGGGGAGAAACGTCAATGACAGCCTTTTCGATCAACGGGCGAAGTGTCGATGTTGCGGCGGATACGGACACGCCGCTCTTGTGGGTCATTCGCGAGCACCTGAAGCTCACCGGGACGAAGTTCGGCTGCGGCATCGCGCAGTGCGGCGCCTGCACCGTGCATCTCGATGGCCAGCCGATCCGCTCGTGCGTGACGCCGCTCGACAGCGTCGCCGGCAAGCAGGTGACGACGATCGAGGGGCTGTCGCAAAATTCGAGCCACCCCCTGCAGCGCGCCTGGGTTGCGGAGCAGGTGCCGCAATGCGGCTACTGTCAATCCGGCCAGATCATGGAAGCGGCGGCCTTTCTCGAGCACAACCCGCACCCCTCGCGCGCCCAGATCGTCGCGGCGATGGACGGCCATATCTGCCGCTGCGGCACCTATAACCACATCGTCCGCGCGATTGAACGCGCGGCGCGTACCCATGAAAAGCAGGCGGCGGTGACGCATGACTCGGCATCCCCCGGCTCCGCGCGCGGGAGGGCCCAGCCATGACCCGCCGCATCGCCGTCACGAGCTGCGCGCTGTCGCGGCGCAGCTTTTTGGTCAGCGCCGGCGGCGTCGGCATCGGCGTCGCCTTTGGCGCGCTGCCGGGAAAGAGCCTTGCCGCGGCGATGGCCGCCGGCGCCGGCTCGTTGAAGCCCAACGCCTGGGTCGTCATCGGCGGCAACGGCATCGTCACCATCATGTCCGCGCCGGCCGAGATGGGCCAAGGCACCATGACAGCGCTGCCGGTCGTGATCGCCGACGAGATGGACGCCGATTGGCACAAGGTGCGGGTCGTGCAGTCGCCGGCCGATCCGTCGAAATATGGCAATCCATTCCCGTTGATGGGCGGCCAGATGCGGACGCTCGCCAGCCTGGCCGTCGCCGGCTATTACGACCAGCTCCGTCTCGTCGGCGCCCAGACGCGAAAAGTCCTGATCGCCTGCGCTGCGAGCGAGTGGGGCGTGCCCGCGGCCGAGCTTTCGACCGAGCCCGGCATGGTCGTGCACAAGCAATCGAACCGAAAGATCTCCTACGGCGCCTTGGCGGCGAAGGCGAAGCTGCCCGACCCGCTGCCGCAGGCGACCAAGGACGATCTGAAGCCGTCCTCCGCCTTCCGCCTCATCGGCAAGGACGTGCCGCGCGTCGATCTGCCGCTCAAAGTGAACGGCAGCGCCAAATACGGCATCGATGTGCAGCTGCCGCACATGCTTTACGGCGCCATCCTCTATCCGCCGGTCGAGCATGAAAAGCCGGAGAAGATCGACGATACGGCGGCGAAGGCGGTGAAGGGCATCGTCAAGATCGTGCCGATCCCCAACGGCGTCGGAATCATCGGCGAAACGGTCGAGGCGACGCGAAAGGCGAAGGCCGCGCTCAAGGTCACCTGGTCGGCCACGGCCGAGGCGCGCAAGTACAACACCGCCAAAATGGTGGAGGACTACGGCGGCGTGGCCAAGGACATGAACCAGAAAGCGGTCGTGATGATGTCGCAAGGCGACGCGCCGGCCGCAATCGCGGGCGCCGCCAAGATGGTGACGGCCGAATTTTACTCCGAGCATGTCGCGCACACCCAACTCGAGCCCTTGAACGCGACCGCGCTGGTGAAGGGCGACACGATCGAGATCTGGGCGTCGAACCAATCGCCCTCGGCTTCGATCATCTTCGCGACGATGGTCGGCGGCGTGCCGCCGGAAAAGGTCGTGGTGCATTCGACGCTGATCGGCGGCGCGTTCGGCCGTACCTCGGATGATGCCGACCATATCGCCCATGCCATCATGCTGGCGAAAGCAGTGCCGGGGCGGCCGGTCAAGCTCATCTGGACCCGCGAAGACGACATGCGCAACGACATCTTCCGGCCGTTCTCGGCGCAGCAGGTGTCGGTCGGGCTCGACGCGTCGGGCGACATCGTGGGCTGGCGGCAGCGCATCGTCGCGCCTTCGCATTTCGGCCGGCTCGGTCCGCCGGTGCTCGAGCATTTCGGCGGCAAGGACATCGTCACCGCCGGCTGGGGCGAATTCCACTACGCGGTTCCTGCGCATCTCGTCGAGTGGATCCGCGCCGAACGCGGCTTCGACATCGGCCCGTGGCGCGCGACCGCGTCGGGCTATACCAAATTCGCCATCGAAGTGACGATCGACGAGCTTGCGGCGATGAAGGGCGTCGATCCCGTGCAGTATCGGCTCGGGCTCCTCAAGAACCAGCCGCGCGCGACCGCTGTAATCGAGACCGTCGCCAAGATGGCGGATTGGGCCAAGAAGCGTCCGGGCCGCGCTCTTGGGATCGCCTATTCGGACTTGTACGACAGTTTTCTCGCGGAGATCGCCGAGGTTTCGCTCGACGAGAAAACCGGCCAGATCAAGGTTCACCATATTTGGGCCGCGGTCGATCCAGGGCTTGCCGTGCAGCCGCGCAACGTCGCCTACCAGCTCGAGGGGGCGATCACCATGGGGCTCTCGGCCGCGCTTTATGAGCAGATCAACGTCGTGAACGGCGAGGTTCAGGAACAGAACTTCGACAAGTACCGGGTCATCCGGATGGCGGACATGCCGATGATCGAGGTCAAGGTGATCTCGACCGACAACCATCCCTCGGGCGTCGGCGAAATCGGCGTCGGACCGGTGGCGCCCGCCATTGCCAACGCCGTCGCCCAACTTACCGGCGGCAAGCGGTTGCGGCATTTGCCGCTGTCACCGGCGCGGGTGCAGGCGGCAATGAAAGCGTAGAAGGACCGAGGCGAACGGCTCGCGGCAGGATTATTCCGCCGCGACCGTGCTGTCCTTGGCCCGACCCGGCGCGCGCGTCTCGTCCGTCGCGGGGCCGGCGAGAACCGCGGTCAGGCGGTCGCGGATTTCGTTGCGCCGCCTCTCGGGCTCGACCTGATGGCCGAAGAGGTCCTTGACGTAGAACACGTCCACCACCTTCTCGCCATAGGTCGAGATCTTCGCGCTCGAGATCTGCAAATTGAGGTTGGTGAGCGCGCGCGTGAGTTCAAAGAGCAGCCCCGGCCGGTCGCGGCCGTTCACCTCGACCACGGTATGCGTCTTGCTCGCGTTGTTGTCGATGAGGACGCGCGGCGGCACGGTGAAGACGCGGGTGCGGCTCGGGATCGCCTCGGGCTCGTTCAATTCGACATGCGGCTTGATGCGGCCCGACAGCACGCCCTCGAACAGGACGCTGAGCTTGGCGAGCTTCGCCGGCTCGGCGAAGGCGCCGCCGCGGCGGTCCTGCACCAGGAACGTGTCGAGTGCCATGCCGTTCGCCATGGTCAGGATCTTGGCGTCGACGATGTTGGCGCCGGCCAGGGCGAGCGCGCCGGCGATGCGCGAGAACAACCCGGCGTGGTCGGCGGTATAGAGCGTCACCTCGGTCACCGCGCGCGCGGAATCGACCCGCGTTTCGACGGTCAGGGGCTCGCTGCCGCGCTCCTGCCGCCGCGTCAGCCGCGCATGGCGCGCCAAGGTCTCGGGTTCGAAGGAGAGGAAATAGGTCGGATAGCCCTTGGCGAAGAAGGCTTGGACTTCCTCCGGCGCGAAGTCCGGCAGGAGCTTCCGCACCGAATCCTGTTGCGCTTTGATGCGCGCCTCGCGCGCCTCGCCTTGCAGCCCGCCCGACATGACCTCGATGGCGCGATGGTAAAGCTCGCGCAACAGCGTCGCCTTCCAGCCGTTCCAAACATGCGGGCCGACGGCGCGGATATCGGCGACAGTGAGAACCAGCAGGAGCTTCAGCCGCTCCGGCGACTGCACCCGCTCGACGAAACCGTGGATGGTCTGGGGATCGTCGATGTCGAGCTTGAAGGCGGTGCTGCTCATGACGAGATGCCAGCGCACGAGCCACGCCACCGTCTCGGTCTCCTCGGCGGAAAGCCCGAGGCGCGGCCCTAAATTCTCCGCGACCTTCTCGCCCAGCACGGAATGGTCGCCGCCGCGGCCCTTGGCGATGTCGTGCAGAAGCACGGCGAGATAAAGCGCGCGCCGCGAGGCGATGGTTGGAATGATCGCGGTAGTGAGCGGCAGCTCGTCCTTGAGCGCGCCCATCTCGATCTGATGCAGGATGCCGATGGCGAAGAGCGAGTGCTCGTCCACCGTATAGACATGATACATGTCGTACTGCATCTGCGCGACGACGCGGCCGAAATCCGGGACGAAACAGCCGAAGACGCCGGCCTCGTTCATCCGCCTGAGCGTAATCTCCGGATTCTTGCGCGAAGTCAGCATCTCCATGAACAGGCGGTTGGCCTCGGGATCGGCGCGCAGCTTGCCGTCGATGAGCTTCAGCGACTGCGTGATCAGGCGCAGCGCATGCGGGTGGATGTCGAGCTCGTGCTCTTGGGCGGCGTGGAAGAGGCGGACGAAATTGACGGGATCGTCGCGGAAGGCGCTGTCGCTCGCGACATCGAGCCGGTCGATGTCGACGCGGAAACCTTGGACCTGGCGCTTGCGGACGGGCCAGGGCCGCCATTGGAAGCGCGGGCGCGAGCGCTGCTCGGCCTCCAGGAGCGCGCAGAAGATGCGTGTCAGATCGCCCACGTCCTTCGCCACCAGGAAGTAGTGCTTCATGAAGGACTCGACGCCGCGCGTTCCCTCATGGTCGGTGTAGCCCATGCGCCGCCCGACCTCGGCTTGGACGTCGAAAGTCAGACGGTCCTCGGCGCGGCCCGTGAGGAAGTGGAGGTGGCAGCGCACCGTCCACAGGAAGTTCTGCGCCCGCGCGAAACGCTGCGCCTCTTCGGCCGAGAGCACGTTGCGCTCGACCAGCTTCTCGATGTCATCGACCCGATAGATGTATTTGGCGATCCAGAAGAGGGTGTGCAGGTCGCGCAGGCCCCCCTTCCCCTCCTTGACGTTGGGCTCGACGAGATAGCGCGAATCGCCGAGGCGCGCGTGGCGCTTGTCGCGCTCCTCGAGCTTGGCGGCGACGAATTGCGCCGCGGTCCCCTTGATGATCTCGGCCTCGAAGCGGCGCTTCAGTTCGAGGAAGGGTTCCTGCTCGCCCCAGAGATAGCGCGCTTCGAGCACGGCGGTGCGGATGGAGAGGTCGCCCTTGGCCCGCACCAGCGTCTCGTTGACCGAGCGTGTCGCCTGGCCGACCTTGAGGCCCAAATCCCATAGCGTATAAAGGATGTACTCGACCACCTGCTCGGTGTGCGGCGTCTGCTTGTAGGGCAGCAGAAACAAGAGGTCGATGTCGGAATAGGGCGCCAATTCGCCGCGGCCGTAGCCGCCGACCGCGACCAGGGTCATGCGCTCGCCCGCGGTCGGGTTGGCGAGCGGATAGACCTGCGTCGTGGCGAAATCGTAGAGCGCGCGGATAACCTGATCGATCAGAAACGACAGCTCGTGCACCGTCCCGGTGCCGGTGGCGCGCGCCTCGAAGCGCCGCTCGATCTCGGCGCGGCCGGCCTCGAGCGCCGGCTTCAGCACCGCGGCGACCCGGGCGCGCGCCGGCTCCGTCACGGGCGCCAGCTTGTCGAGCTCGGCCGCGACCGCGCGGCGGTCGAAGATCTCGCGTTGCCGCTCGACGGCGTTCATGCCGGCGATCCTACACCGCCCGATGGCGCTTGTCGCGTGGCCCGCCTCAGCCGCGGCGGTCCGGACCGCCGATCAACGCTCGCTGGCGAATTGTCCGGGTGGAGCGATGCCGGTAACGACCCGGGCCGCGAGCAGCTCCGGCGCGCTCGGATACCACATCGCCGAGGGCGGCGCGTCGAAGGCGCGCGCGGCAAAGGCCTGGGATACGCCGGAGCGAATGAGTGCCTGCTTCTCCGCGGCGACCTCGAGCACGGTCGCGATCGACAACCCGCCGGGCGTGCTCGCCTGATGGAAGCCGAGCCTGGCGCCGGGCGCGAGCCAGCGTTCGCGGCCGCCCATGAAGGCGCTGGTGCAGGCAGAGACACAGAATTGACCGACATATGTGGCGAGGCCGCGCTCGGCGATGAGGTCGTGCAGATGCTGCGCCTCGACGAGGCGGCCGCCGCGGCTGCTCAAGTGAATGACCGTCACCCCCGGCGCCGCGTCGAGCGCGCGCCGAACTTCCTCGCTCACGCCATAGGTGATTGCGCCGGAATAGAAGAGATCGCGCCCGCCCGGCAGCACGCGGATCTGATGCTCGGCGAGCGCCGCATCGCCCGCCCAGATGCGGCCCAATTCCAGCATCTGCGGGATCGCGGAAGTGACCAATTGCGCCGCCAGCATGACGGCGCCGAGGCCGACACTCACTTGCCCCAGAACCGCCCAGATCTTGCGCCCGCCGCGCCCGACATGCCGGCCCGCCGAGCGCCAGATGCCGACGAGCTGCCAGATCGAGACCAGAAAGGCGAGAACCCATACCGCCATCCCTGCGGCGAGCGCCGGCTTCACCAGGGCGGGCACGCGAATCAGCAGCCCCGCGCCCGTCGCCAGCAAGATGATGGGAATGTCGCCGAGCCAGCCATTGATCCAATAGGCGACCGGCAGCGACAGCTCGCCCCGCCAATGCCGCAGGAGGTAGGACCGGCGCACCGGCGCCGCCGCCTCGTTGTCGTCCTGACTCATTTCGTCTCGCGCCGCCCAGCCTCGAGAGCCGAGATTCAACGCCGCAGCGATTAACATTTCGGCAAGCCGCAAGCCCGCGGTGGTTAACGCCGCTCCGCCGGCAGCGCCTTGAGCCGATAAAGCAGTTCGAGCGCCTCTTTGGGCGAAAGCTCGTCGGGCCGGACCGCCGCGAGCGCCGCCTCGACCGCGGAGGGAGGCTGCGCCGGCGCCGCCGCGCGCGCCGCGGCAAAAAGCGGCAAATCGTGCGCGAGCCGCGCCAATGCGCCGCCCTGCTCGCCCGTCTCGAGCGTCGCCAGCACTTGCTCGGCACGGGCGATGACGCTCGCCGGCAGGCCCGCGAGCTTCGCCACATGAATGCCGTAGGAGCGATCGGCCGCGCCCGGCGCCACCTCGTGCAGGAAGACGACGTCGCTCTGCCACTCCTTGACCCGCATGGTGTAGCAGGCCAAATCCGCGAGCTTCGCCGCCAGCGCCGTGAGCTCGTGGTAATGCGTCGCGAAGAGCGCGCGGCAGCGGTTGACGTCGTGAAGGTGCTCGACTGCGGCCCAAGCGATCGACAAGCCGTCGAAGGTCGCGGTGCCGCGGCCGATCTCGTCGAGGATGACGAGCGAGCGCTCGGTCGCCTGGTTGAGGATCGCCGCGGTCTCGACCATCTCGACCATGAAGGTCGAGCGTCCGCGTGCAAGATCATCCGCCGCGCCGACCCGGCTGAACAGGCGATCGACGATGCCGATGCGCGCCGCCTCGGCCGGGACGAAGGAGCCCATCTGCGCCAGCACGGCGATGAGCGCGTTTTGGCGCAGGAATGTGCTCTTGCCCGCCATGTTCGGGCCGGTGACGAGCCATAGCCGCCGCCCTTGATCGAGGTCGCAATCATTGCCGATGAAGGCCGCTCCCTGCGCCGCGCGCAGCGCCGCCTCGACCACGGGATGGCGGCCGCCGGTGATGCTGAAGCCGGGGCCATCTTCGACCGCAGGCCGGCAATAGCGCTCGGCGACGGCGAGTTCGGCCAGGGCTGCGCTGCGGTCGAGCAGCGCCAGCGCCGCCGCGGCCGCCGCGATCGCCTCGGCGCGCGCCGCCGCCTCGCCGACGAGATCCTCGAAATAGCGAAGCTCGAGCGCCAATGCCTTGTCGGCGGCGCTGGCGATGCGGCTCTCGAGTTCGCCCAATTCGACCGTGCCGTAGCGCACCGCGCTCGCCAGGGTCTGGCGGTGGATGAAGCCCTCGCCCATCTTCGCCGTCTGCACCGGCGTCACCTCGATGTGATAGCCCAAGATGTTGTTGTGGCGGATCTTGAGCGCGGGAATGCCGGTCTCGGCGGCGTAGCGCGCCTGGAGATTGGCCACCTTGCGCCGGCTCTCGTCGCGCAAGCCCCGCAGCTCGTCGAGCTCGGGCGCATAGCCCGGGGCGACGAAGCCGCCATCGCGCGGGAGAAGCGGCAGATCGGCGGCAAGCGCGCGGGTGAGCCGATCGACGAGCACGAAATGATCGCCGAGATCGCGCTCGGCGCGCGCGAGAAGCGACGGCAGCGGTTGCGGCTCGGCCGCACGCAGCAGGCCGCGCAATTGCGCTGTCTCGCCCAATGTGTCCCTGAGCGCGGCCAGATCGCGCGGGCCGCCGCGCCCCAATCCCAGCCGGCTCATGGCACGAGCGATGTCGGCGGTGCGCTTCAGATGTTGGCGTAAATCCTGGCGCAGCCGCTCATCTGCGACCAAGAATGCAACGCCATCGAGCCGCTCGTTGATGCGCGCGGGATCGGTCAAGGGCGCGGCGAGTTCGGTCGCGATGAGCCGCGATCCGGCGCCGGTGACACTGCGGTCGATGATCGACAACAGGCTGCCCTTGCGCTCGCCGGAAAGATTCTCGGCGAGTTCGAGATTGCGCCGCGTCGCCGCGTCGATTTCCATGAAGGCGCCGGCGGCGAGGCGCCGCGGCGCACGCAGCAGCGGCGCCTTGCCCTGCTGCGTCAGCTGCACGTAATCGACGAGCGCGCCGCAGGCGGCGATCTCGGCGCGGCCGAAAGCGCCGAAGGCATCGAGCGCGCGCACGCCATAGAAGCCTTCGAGCCGCTTGCGGCCGCCCTCGCTGTCGAAGCGGGCATTGGGCAAGGGGCAGAGCGCGGTCTTCCACTCGCCCCAGAGATCGAAGAAATCGGGCCGCGCCAAGAGCCGCTCGGGCAGCAGCAGCTCGCCCGGCTCGAGCCGCGCCAGCGCCGCGGCGAGCGAACCAGGTGCGACCTCTTGCGTCTCGACCTCGCCGGTCGAGAGGTCGAGCCAGGCGAGGCCCAAGGAGGCCGCCGCATCGGCGAGCGCCGCGAGATAATTGTGCCGGCGCGCGTCGAGCAGGCTGTCCTCGGTGAGCGTGCCGGGCGTGACGATGCGGATGACCGCGCGCTTGACCGGGCTCTTGCCGCCGCGCTTCTTCGCCTCGGCGGGATCCTCGATCTGCTCGCAGACGGCGACGCGGAAGCCCTGGCGGATGAGGCGGGCGAGATAGGCATCGGCGGCATGAACCGGCACGCCGCACATCGGGATGTCCTCGCCGTCGTGCCGGCCGCGCTTGGTCAAGGTGATGTCGAGCGCCTGGGCCGCCTTCACCGCGTCCTCGAAGAACAGCTCGAAGAAATCGCCCATGCGGTAGAAGAGGAGGCAATCGGGATGGGCGCGCTTCAATTCGAGATACTGCGCCATCATCGGCGTCGCCTCCGCGGCCGGCGGAAGCGCCGTCGGGTCGCGGGCGGCGGCTGGTACGATGTCGGTCATCGGGACGAGCGAGTTGCGATCGGCGCTCGACGGTAGCATTCTGCGGCATGCGGGGAAACCGGAGCCGCAGGAGAGTAGAGCATGGAAGTTGCCAATAAACCCCATCCGGCGATCCGCGAGACGGTCGCTGCCTTCGCCAGCAAGGAGTCGTTCCGCGGCGCCATCGCGGCGCTGCTTGCTGCGGGCTTCGCGCCCGACGACCTCTCGGTCCTGGCGACACATGAATCGCTGGAGATCGCGGGCCAGGTGCCGGGCTATCCCGGGACGCCGCGGGAAAACGTCGCCGCCAGCCTGACCGATGAAGTGAGCTTCTTGGCCCCCGTCACCGTCGCCGGCATCGTGCTACTGTCGGGCGGCGCGGTCGCGGCAGCGCTCGCCGCGCTCGTGGGCGCCGGCCTCGGCGGCATGGCGCTCAACGAGGTGATCGAGCGCTACACCGCCAACCGCCACAGCGCCGATTTCGCCAAGGCGCTCGCTGCGGGCGCGGTGCTGCTCTGGGTGCGCGTCGGCAATCCCGAACGCGAGGCCGCCGCGCTGCGCATCCTCGAAGCAGCGGGCGGGCGCAACGCCCATATCCACACCCGCGACCCCGATGCGGCGCGGACCTAACCCTCAACCGCCGAGCCAGCGGGCGATGAGGCCGGTCTTCCACAGCGCGCCGATGACGGCGGCAAGGATCAAGACGAAGATATAGAGCCCCCAGGGCTGACGCTTCTGGGCATAGGGATCGGTGAGCGAGCGTTCCGCCCGCGGCGGCAGCTGCGCCAAGGACGTGAGGGAGCGGCCGAAGGGAATGTTGATCTTGAGCCGCGCGTTCACCGCCCAGCCGCAGGCATCGAGGATCGGCCCGAGGTTGCGTTGCCGCAGCTTCAGCATGGCGATCACCACCGAGGGCCCGGAAATGAGCAGGATGACGCCGAGGATCGCCAGCGGCATCTGCCACCACGACAGGCCCATGAAGCCGGTGACAATCGTAGCGATGGCCGTGCCGATGGCGCCGATGGCGAGGCCGATGGCGGCGAAAATCCCGGCCATGCGCGCGGCGTCGTAGCCCTGGGACTGCGGCTGCGCCGGGGGCGTTGCGCCGCCCGCCGCCGGCGCCGTCGCCTGCGCCGCGCCGCGCACCATCTGGGCTTGCGAGGCCTGGCTGCGCGCGGCGGCGACCTTTTGAACGCCTTCGCCCACCATCCGGCCGAATTGCTGGTAGGGCAGCCAGAAGGCCTGCCGGACGCTGATGGGATGGGAGATGATCTTGACGATGGTCGCGTCCCAATCGCGGCCCTTGCGGTCGTAGAAGACGCCGTTGCGCCCGACCATGAGATTATCGGAGCCGCCGGCGGTGAAGGCGGCGGCGATGGTCATGGGCTCCTTCTGGCCCTGGCGCGTGCAGCGGCAATAGGCCAGGTAGATCCGGCTCAAGGTTGCGAGCTGGGCGTGCTTCGCTTCGTCCTCGACGGTGACGCAGAGTTCGCAGCAGCGGCCATCGAGATAGAGCCGGCCGGCCTGGAACGCCGCCTTCTCGTGCCGCGTGTAGAAATCGCGGAAGGAAACGAAGTTGCGCAACAGCGGCAGGAGATCGCGCTGCAGCCGCGTCAGCTTCTCGACGCGCGAGATCGCGTTCATCTGCGGCTCGAGCGCGATGTCGCGGGCAATAAGCGCGTCGATGCGCCGGCGCAGCTCGGAGGAGACTAGGGCGCGAATGCGCGCGATGCCGAGCGGCTCGACCGCGGTCGCGGGCTTGCGCGCTAGCCAGGCGTGGAATTCGGCGAAGCGCGCCTTGAGCGCCTGCCACGCTTCCTCGCTCAAGCTGTCGCGCTCGCCCAGAAGCGGCACGACGACCGCCTGGCGAAAGCGCTCGACGCCCTCCGCCCAGGCGGGGTTGATGCCCTCCTTGAGCGAGAGAGGCCGCCCGGCCTCGATCCGCGCCAGCGGCAGCCCCGCGACCTCGGCGTCCGCCGGCGCGATCGCTTGCGCGGCCAGCGCTTCATAGGCCGCGAGCGGCGGGTTGAGCGGCTCGGCCGCGCGCGGGTCGTACTGGGCGAGGCGGCAGCGCGTGAAATAGTCGGCGAGCTTGGCGTCGAGCGCGGCGAGCGTCGCCGCGGCTTCTTCGGTGCGCTCGCCCAAGAGCAGGATCGATGCCGCCTGCGCTTCCGCCTCGTCCTGCCACCGCGCGTAGGCTTCCGCCTCGGTGAAGAAGCGGTCGGATGTTGCCTGCGAGACGCCGGGCCGGCCGCTGCGGTCGGCGACGGCGCCGATCACGTTGATGATCTCGCCCAAGGCCGCACGCGTCGCCTCGTCCTCGGCGGCCTCGACGGGAATGACGCCGTCGCCGTTGAAGGCGGTCGCGTCATAGATGCGCTCGATGGCGGCGGTGTCCGCGATGGTGATCTCGCGCGCCGCGCCCTTGCCGAGCACGCCCAAGATGGTGCGGGCGGATTCCAGGATCTCCTGTCCTTCCGGCGCGCCGTCGGCGATGGCGTCGAGCGGCAAGGTGGCGCGCCCGAGGGTGAGATCGTTCGGCTTCTTGAGCAGGCCTACCGCCCATTCGGCGGCGGCCAGCAGATCGGGGGCGCGAACGCGGCCGTCGTGATCGACGTCGATCAGGTCGAGCGTGCGCTCGTCGAATTCGATGCCGTGGGTCGGGCAGGCGAGCGCCACCCAGAGCTTCTGGTCGAGCGTCGCGAGCGCCGCGATGTCGTCGCCGCTGTCGAGCCGAACCTGATCGAATCCGCCGGCGCGGAAGAAGCGCCAGACATGATTCTGCTGCGCGGTCTCGGCCTGCGTCATTCCCGCCCCCCTCGGCGCCTGCGACCGGCATCGTCGCCAAGCGATCCTATTGCCCCGCCGCCGCCGGGGTCAAATTCGGCTGCGGCTTTGAGGCCAGTGTGGCGCCTCCACGACACTCGCAGAAAAAGGGGGCGCCGCGCCATGGAAGACCCCGCGCAACGGATCACCGAGGAAGAGGCTCTGCGCTTCCACGCGCGGGGCCGCCGATCTCGTCGGTGACCACCACGAAGCTCAGCAGCATGGCCGGGCCGAAGGTGTGGCTGATCGCAACGTCCGCCGCATCACGGCCGCGCGCGATGAGCACCCGGCCGATCCGCGGCGCGTTGTTGCGGGGGTCGAACGTGTGCCACGTGCCCCCGAGATAGACCTCCATCCAGCTGGCGAAATCCATCGGCCCACTGGGCGGGACGCCGATGTCGCCGAGGTAGCCGGTGCAATAGCGCGCTGGGATGTTCATGCAGCGGCAGAAGGCGACGGCGAGATGCGCGAAGTCGCGGCAGACGCCGGTCCGCTCGCTGAACGCCTCCAAAGCGGTCCTGGTGGGACGCGCATGCTCATAGCCGAAGGTGATGTGGTTGTGAACGAAATCGCAGATCGCCTGAACCCGGCCCCAGCCCGTCACCGAGTGGCCGAACAGGTCCCATGCTGTCTGCGACAGCCGGTCGGTCTCGCAGTACCGGCTGCCGAGGAGAAACAGCAGGGTCTCTTCCGGCAGATCCCGGACCTGGTGCTGGTCCGCCGTGGCAACGACCGGGTCGGGCGCGCCGCTGTCGTTTATCACGGCGCTGCTCGACAGGCGGATCCGGCCCTTGGGAGCCACGATCCTGGTGCACCAATTGCCGAAGCTGTCGCGATAGGCGGCGACCGGCACGGCGGGATCGGTTCTCAGATAGTCGGGAAAGACGATGTCGGAGGCGCGCGTATAGTGGACGTTCAGCGTCAGTATCATGGGCGTCGGCTGGGGACATTCGTAAACCAACTCATAGCCGACCCGGATCTGCATCACGTGCCTCTTGGGATGCGACGGCCAAGGCGCCGCCTATGTGGCCGATGACGTCCGAGGCCGTTTTCTCCCATTCGAGCGCCCTTGAGCCGGGCGCGTCCCGTCGACGACGCTTACGGCAACCTCCATGCCGAGGAAGGAGGAGGCGCTTCCGATGAAGCTGCCCCAGAGCGGCAAGGCATGCGCCGGGTCCCACGCCACCGCAACGCGAACGAGGTTGCGGTTGCCGATCATGCGGTTGGTCGGATCGAAATCGACCCATCCCGCGCCCGGCAGGTAGACTTGCAGCCAGGCATGGGTCGCGCCTCCGCCAAGCGTGCCCGAAGGCTCGGCATTCGGCACGAAGATATAGCCGCTGACGAAGCGCGCGGCGAGGCCGAGGGACCGCACCCCCTCGATCATAAGCAAGGCGAAGTCGCGACAGGAGCCGCTGCCGCGCCGCAAGGTTTCGCTCGGCGTCTGCACGCCTCGCTCGGTGCGGCGCGTATAGGCGACCTGCTCTCGGATGCCGACCGTCATCGCGCGCAGCAGCGCGATGGTGTCGGTCGAGACGGAGGGCGCCAGGAAGCTCGCCGCCCAGCGATCGATGTCAGCGGCGGGGGATTGCCGCTGCAGCGCCGGAGCGAGGTTGGGCAGGTCATCGCGCGCATAGGCGAAGGGATAGGTTGCTGCCGCGGGCTCAAGGGCGTAGTCGGGCAGCTCGGTTTCGATATGCTCGAGCGTGACAGTGCTGTCAAAACGGAGTTCGTTCGTTCGCTCGGAGAACGTCGCGACGGCGACCGAGTTGTCGAAGACGTCGTGCACCCAGCGCAGCTGCGTCGGCTGCGGCACGATGTCGAGCTGCGCCGCGATCAGGCGGAGGTCGTGGCTCTCGCGTGGCCGGAACATCATGCGATGCTCGCCCAGCTCGACCGGATCCGCATAGCGGTAGATGGTGACGTGCCGCACGGTAAGGAGGCTCATGCCGAATCCGATCCGGCGCGCGGCTCGTCTATGCACCCGGTCTGCCGGTTACCGCCCCGGCGCCGGCCGCAGCCGTCGTGATCGAGGTCGATCAGGTCGAGCGTCGCGAGCGCCGCGATGTCGTCGCCGCTGTCGAGCCGAACCTGATCGAATCCGCCGGCGCGGAAGAAGCGCCAGACATGATTCTGCTGCGCGGTCTCGGCCTGCGTCATTCCCGCTCCCCTCGGCGCCTGCGACCGTCATCGTCGCCAAGCGATCCTATTGCCCCGCCGCCGCCGGGGTCAAATCGGGTCACGGCTTTGACGCCAGTGTAGCGTCTCCTCTACACTCGCAGAAAAAGGGAGCATCGCGCCATGGAAGACCCCGCGCAACGGATCACCGAGGAAGAGGCTCTGCGCTTCCACGCGCAGGGCCAGCCTGGCAAGATCGAAATCAGGCCGACCAAGGCGCTCACCACGCAGCACGATCTCGCGCTCGCCTATTCGCCGGGCGTGGCCTTTCCCTGCCTGCGCATCGAGCGCGATCCGGCGCGCGCCTACGACTACACCGCCAAGGGCAATCTCGTCGCGGTCATTACCAACGGCACCGCGGTCTTGGGGCTGGGCGATCTGGGCGCGCTGGCGGCGAAGCCGGTGATGGAAGGCAAGGCGGTGCTGTTCAAGCGCTTTGCCGGCATCGATGCGGTGGATCTCGAGATCGACACCCGCGACGTCGATGCCTTCGTCAATTGCGTGAAGCTGCTGCATCCCGCCTTCGGCGGCATCAATCTCGAGGACATCAAGGCGCCGGAATGCTTCATCATCGAGGCGCGGCTTCGCGAACTCCTGGAGATTCCCGTCTTCCACGACGACCAGCACGGCACCGCCATCATCGCCACGGCGGCGCTCTTGAACGCGCTCGACCTCACCGGGCGCGATCTCAAATCGATCAAGATGGTGGTCAACGGCGCCGGCGCCGCCTCCATTGCCTGCGTCGAGCTGTTGAAGAGCATGGGCCTGCCGCACGACAACGTGATCCTCTGCGACACCAAAGGCGTCATCTATCGCGGCCGCCGCGACGGCATCAACCAGTGGAAATCCGCGCATGCGGTCGAGACCAAGAAGCGCACGCTGGCCGAGGCGATGGAGGGCGCCGACGTGTTTTTCGGCCTCTCCGCCAAGGGCGCGGTGACCAAGGAGATGGTGAAGTCCATGGCGCCGCGGCCGATGATCGCCGCCATGGCCAATCCCGATCCCGAGATCACGCCCGAGGACGTCCGCGCCGTGCGCGACGATGCGATCATGTGCACGGGGCGCTCGGACTATCCGAACCAGATCAACAACGTGCTTGGCTTTCCCTACATCTTCCGCGGCGCCCTCGACGTGCGCGCCTCCACCATCAACGAGGCGATGAAGATCGCCGCCGCCAAGGCGCTCGCCGAATTGGCCCGCGAGGACGTCCCGGACGAAGTGGCGGCGGCCTATTCCGGACAGCGCCTGCGCTACGGCCCCGCCTACATCGTGCCGACGCCGTTCGATCCCCGGCTCATCTGGGCGGTGCCCTCGGCAGTGGCGAAGGCGGCGATGGATTCGGGCGTCGCACGCAAGCCGATCGCCGATATCGCGGCCTATCGCAACCGGCTCAAGGGCCGGCTCGACCCCGCCGCCGCCAGCCTCTCGCGCATCTTCGATGAGGTGCGCGCCAACCCCAAGCGCGTCGTCTTCGCCGAGGGCGAGGAGGAAAAGACCATCCGCGCCGCGCTCTCGTTCCGCGAGCAGGGCTATGGCACGCCCATCCTGATCGGACGCGAGGAGCGCATCAGCGCGACCATGCGCAACATGGGGCTGGTCGAGGCCGGGCGCGAGCTCGAAATCCACAACGCGCAGCTGTCGCAGGCCAATCGGCGTTACACCGACTTTCTCTATGCCCGTTGGCAGCGGGATGGCGCGCTGTACCGCGACTGCCAGCGCACGGTGAACCAGGACCGCAACGTCTTCGCCGCCTGCATGGTCGCCTGCGGCGACGCCGATGCGCTGGTCACCGGCACGACGCGCAACTACTTCACCGCCTTCGAGGAGGTGGCGCGGGTCATCGGCGCCAAGCCGAAGAGCCGCATCTTCGGCTATGCGCTGCTGCTGTCGCACGGCCGCTCGGTGATGATCGCCGACACCACCGCTCAAGCGCTGCCTTCGGCCGAAGCGCTCGCCGACATCGCGATGCAGGCCGCGGCGCGGGCGCGCAAGATGCTGGGCCAGGAGCCGCGCGTGGCGCTGCTCTCGAGCTCGAATTTCGGCAATCCCGGCGGCGCTGCCGCCGAGCCGGTGCGCGCCGCCGTGGCCTTGCTCGACGCGCGCCGCGTCGACTTCGAGTATGACGGCGAGATGAGCGCCGAGGTGGCGCTCAACCGCGTGCTCATGCTCGAGCGCTACCCCTTCTGCCGGCTTTCGGCCCCGGCGAACGTGTTGATCATGCCCGGGATCGACACCGCCAACCTCGCCTCGCAGCTCCTGGAGCAGCTGGGCGGCGGCAAGCGGATCGGCCCGCTCGTCACCGGCCTCGACAAGCCGGCGCAGATCGTCGAGATGGGCGCCAACGTATCCGATCTGGTCAATCTCGCGGCGCTCGCCGCGCATGAGGTCCTCGGCTGACGGGTTTGCGCATTCAGCCACGCCACCTGCTCAGCGCATTGGTGCTGTCGGCGCCGGCCTTGCTGGCGCTGATGGTGCTGGTCTGGCTCGGTGCGCTCGAGGCCGAGCCGGCGCTCGTAGCGATCGTCTTCGTCTATATTGCGACCTTTCTGCTGCTGCGGCCGCTCCTCGCCGGGCTCGAGGCGATCAAGAACGCCGTCGCAGCGATGGCGGACGAGCGCGCCAACCCGGAGGTTCACACCGCGAGCTTCGAGGTGCGCGAGCTCTGGCGTTCGGTCGGGCGCTGGGCACGCGGCGCGCGGGCGCGGATCCGGGCGAGCGAGGCCGAGCTCGGCGCCGCCCGCGCCGTGCTGGCGGCCTTGCCCGAGCCGCTCATCCTCATCGACGAGGCGCGCCGCGTCGTCAGCGCCAATGCCGCGGCGACGGCGCTGTTGGGCGATCGGCTCGTCGACCGCGACCTCGCCGGCGCGCTCCGTCACCCGGCGGTGCTGGCCGCGGTCGATGCGGTGCTGCGCGGCGAGGGCGACCGCGTCGCCGAATTCGACGTGCCGAGTCCGGTGGAGCGCCATCTAAGCGCACGCCTCGCGCCCTTGCAGCCGCGCACCGCGGATGGCGCCGCCGCGGTGCTGATGCTGCACGACCTCACCGCCATCAAGCGGAGCGAGCAGTTGCGCGCCGATTTCGTCGCCAATGCCAGCCATGAGCTGCGCACGCCCTTGGCGACCCTGGTCGGCTTCATCGAAACCCTGCGCGGCCCGGCCCGCGACGACAAGGCGGCGGGCGACCGCTTCCTCGCCATCATGGCCGAGCAGGCCGGCCGCATGACCCGCCTTGTCGACGACCTCCTGTCGCTGTCGCGCATCGAGCTCAATGAGCACCGCCCGCCGACCGGCGCCGTCGCTCTCGCCCCGGTGATCGAGACGGTGGCGCAGGCGCTCGAGCAGCGCGCTGCCCAGCGCGGCATGCGCATCGCCCTCGATTTGCCGCCGGACCTGCCGGCGGTGCTCGGCGACGCCGACGAGCTCGCCCAGGTGTTTCAAAATCTGATCGACAACGCGATCAAATATGGCGCGCGCGATACCGCGGTCGAGGTCACGATCCGCCGCTCCGCGCGGCCGCTGCCGGGCGGGCGCGGCGGCCAGCGCAACGCTGCCGTCGCGGTCGCCGTGCGCGATCACGGCGAGGGGATCGCGCGCGAGCAGCTGCCGCGCCTGACCGAGCGCTTCTACCGCGCGGACCCGGCGCGCTCGCGCGAGCTCGGCGGCACCGGGCTGGGACTCGCCATCGTCAAGCACATCGTCAGCCACCACCGCGGCGCCCTCGACATCGAGAGCGAATTGGGCCGCGGCTCGGTCTTCACGGTCCATCTCCCGACCGCAACGGCGCTGTCATAAAACCGCAACGGAGCGCGGGTACTCCTTGAGGCCGAGAGTTGGAAAGGGCCTCGATAAGGGGTCCGGCTCTTTCGGGTTAAGTATTTGAAAAACGCTAATAAATCTCGCCCGACCTCGGCGGAGGCGCCGTGGCGGCGATAAACACGACCGAAGCGACCGCCCGCGTCCCGTCCGGCCGCATGCGCCGGCAGCGCGTCGAAGACCTCGTCTTCCGCAGCACCACCCGCGCTTTCGCGGTGGGAGTGCTGAGCCTGCTCGGCGCCGTCCTGGTAGCGCTGGCGATCGGCGCGGGTCCCGCGGTCAGGGCCTTCGGCTTCGGCTTCCTGGCGAGCCAGGCGTGGAACCCGGTGAAGGACGTCTTCGGCGCCCTGCCGGCGGTCTATGGCACGCTCGTCACTTCCTTGGTCGCCATGATCCTCGCCGTGCCGGTGGCGCTGGGTATCGCCGTCTTTCTGACCGAGCTGTGCCCGCCCATGATGCGCCGGCCGATCGGCATCTTGATCGAGCTGCTGGCCGCCATTCCCAGCATCATCTACGGTATCTGGGGGCTCTTCGTACTGGCGCCGGTACTGCAGGTCACGGTGCAGCCCTTCCTCATTGCCACGCTCGGCGCGGTGCCGGGGCTGGGGCTGCTCTTCGCCGGGCCGCCCTTGGGCCTGGGCATCCTCACCGCCGGCTTCATCCTGGCGGTGATGATCCTGCCCTTCATCGCCGCGGTGACGCGCGATGTGTTCATGACGGTGCCGGCGATGCTGCGCGAGAGCGCCTATGGCGTCGGCGCCACGACATCCGAGGTCGTCCGCGACATCGTCCTGCCCTACACCAGGGTTGGCATCGTCGGCGGCGCCATGCTGGGGTTGGGCCGCGCGCTCGGCGAGACCATGGCGGTCACCTTCGTCATCGGCAACGCGCACCGCATCCAGGCCTCGCTGCTCGCCCCCGGCACCACGATCTCGGCGACGCTCGCCAACGAGTTCACCGAGGCGGTGGGCGACCTCTACACCTCCTCGCTCATCGAATTGGGCCTCATTCTCTTCGTCATCACCTTCGTCGTGCTCGCCGCGGCGAAGCTGATGCTGATGCGCATCGAGGAGCGCGCGGCGAAATGACCGTCTATGCCCGCCGCCGCGCCACCAACGCCGTCATCCTGATGCTGTCGCTCCTCGCCACGGCCTCCGGCCTCGTCATCCTCTTCCTCATCTTGTGGTCGCTGCTCAAGAACGGCGTGCCCGCCTTGAGCACCGACCTCTTCGCCAAGACCACGCCGCCGCCGGGCAGCAATGGCGGGCTGATCAACGCGATCTATGGCAGCGTGATGATGACCGTCTGCGCCACGCTTGCCGGCACGCCGATCGGCGTGCTCACCGGCACCTTTCTGGCGGAGTATGGCCGCGGCAGCCGGCTCGCTCCGGTGGTGCGCTTCGTCAACGACATCTTGCTGAGCGCGCCGTCGATCGTCATCGGCCTCTTCGTCTATCAGGTCATGGTGGTGCCGATGGGCCATTTCTCGGCCTGGGCCGGCAGCGCGGCGCTCGCCATCATCGTCATCCCCGTCGTCGTCCGCACCACCGAGGACATGCTGACCCTGGTGCCGGTGGGTCTGCGCGAGGCGGCGATCGCTTTGGGCGCGCCGCAATGGAAGGTGGTCATCAAAGTGATCTACCGGGCGGCGCTGCAGGGCATGCTCACCGGCGTCATGCTGGCGATCGCGCGCATCGCCGGCGAGACCGCGCCGCTGCTCTTCACCGCGCTCAACAACCAGTTCTGGAGCAGCAACATGAATGCGCCGATGGCCAATCTGCCGGTGGTCATCTTCCAATTCGCCCTGAGCCCCTATGCGGACTGGCAGCGCCTTGCCTGGGGCGGGGCGCTCCTCATCACCTTCACCATCCTCGTCCTCAACATCATCGCGCGCCTCTTGGTGAGCTGGAGCAGCTTCAGCAGATGACCATCGACATCGCCCCCGTGACCATCCCCACCCCCACCCCGACCCGTCCAACCCTCGCCGCGCCGGTCGTGCCCGCGGGCAGGCCGGCGCCGCTCGAGAAGCCGTCGACCAAGATCGTGATCAGGGGCCTCCACTTCTATTACCGCAATTTCGAAGCGCTGAAGGGCATCGATATCGAGATCTACGACAAGCGGGTCACCGCCTTCATCGGCCCCTCGGGCTGCGGCAAATCGACCTTGCTCCGGGTGCTGAACCGCATCTACGAGCTTTATCCCGACCAGCGCGCCGCGGGCGAGGTGCGGATCGACGGCCAGAACATTCTCGACGCCGGCCAGGATTTGAATCTGCTGCGCGCCCGCGTCGGAATGGTGTTCCAGAAGCCGACGCCCTTTCCGATGTCGATCTATGACAACATCGCCTTCGGCATCCGGCTCTATGAGCGGCTCTCGACGAGCGAGCTCGACGAGCGGGTCGAGCAGGCCCTGCGCCGGGCCGGGCTGTGGGACGAGGTCAAGGACAAGCTCAAGCAGAACGGCCTTTCGCTGTCGGGCGGCCAGCAACAGCGCCTGTGCATCGCCCGCGCCATCGCGGTGAAGCCCGAGGTGCTGCTGCTCGACGAGCCGGCCTCGGCGCTCGACCCGATTTCGACCCAACGGGTCGAAGAGCTGATTGCCGAATTGAAATCCGACTATTGCATCGTCATCGTCACCCACAATATGCAGCAGGCGGCCCGCACCTCGGACTACACCGCCTTCATGTATATCGGGGAGCTCATCGAGTTCGACGAGACGGAGGCGATCTTCACCCATCCGCAGAAGCGGCAGACCGAGGATTACATCACCGGGCGGTTCGGCTGAGGAGCGAGCCATGGTCTCCGAGCACATCATGAAGAGCTACGACCAGGATCTACAGCGGCTCGACAACATCGTCGCCGAGATGGGCGGGCGGGCCGAAAGCCAGCTCACCTCGTCCATGGAGGCGGTCGCAAAGCGCGACAGCGAGCTGGCGGCGCAGGTGATCGAGAGCGACACCAGTGTCGACGAGCTCGAACGCGAGGTGGAGAGCCTCGTCGTCCGCCTCCTCGCCCTGCGCCAACCGATGGCGCGCGACCTGCGCCAGATCATCGCCGCGCTCAAGACCGCGACCGATCTGGAGCGCATCGGCGATTACGCCGCCAACGTCGCCAAGCGCTCGATGGCCCTCGACCAGATCCCGCCGGTCAAGCCCGCGAGCGCGATCCAGCGCATGGGCCGGCTGGGCAGCGCCATGATCAAGGACATTCTCGACGCCTATGTCGAGCGCGACGCCGACAAGGCGATAGCCGTGTGGCTGCGCGACGAGGAGATGGACGACCTCTACACGAGCCTGTTCCGCGAGCTGCTGACCTATATGTTCGAGGACCCGCGCACCATCACCGCCTGCACCCATTTGCTGTTCATGGCGAAGAACCTCGAGCGCATCGGCGACCACACGACCAATATCGCGGAGACGGTCTACTTCCTCGTGCACGGCACGGCCTTGACCCAAATCCGGCCGAAGCGCGACCGGACCAGCCTGGCGGTGGGCGCCGATCCCGGCACCAGCGAGGACCAGGCCTGATGCGTCCATCCATTCTGGTGGTCGAGGACGAAACGGCGTTGTCGACCCTGCTGCGCTACAACCTCGAGAAGGAAGGCTTCGCGGTGAGCGAGGCGCGCGACGGCGAGGAGGCGCTGTTGCAGCTCAAGGAGGGCAAGCCCGATGCGGTGCTGCTCGACTGGATGCTGCCGCGGCTCTCGGGGCTCGAACTGTGCCGCCAGATCCGGCGGGCGCCCGCTTGGCGCGATCTCCCGATCATCATGCTGACGGCGCGCGGCGAGGAAGGCGATCGCGTGCGCGGCCTCGACAGCGGCGCCGACGATTATGTGGTGAAGCCCTTCAGCCCCAACGAGCTCATTGCGCGCCTGCGTGCCGTCATCCGCCGGGCGCGGCCCTCCGCCTCGGCCGAGGTGCTGAATTTCGGCAATGTGGCGCTCGATCTCTCGGCGCATCGGGTGTCGCGCGCCGGCGAGCCGGTGCATTTGGGCCCGACCGAGTTCCGGCTCCTGCGCTTCCTCTTGGAGCGGCCGGGCCGCGTCTTCTCGCGCGAGCAGCTTCTGGATGCGGTGTGGGGCCGCGACGCCGAGGTCGAGCTGCGCACCGTCGATGTCCACATCCGCCGCCTGCGCAAGGCCTTGAATGCCGGCGGCCAGCCCGATCTGGTGCGGACCGTGCGCGCCGCCGGCTACGCCCTCGACGTCAGCGCCGGCTGAGCCGGCTCAGCCTCCCTTCTCGATCTCCGGCGGGCGGCTCGAGAAGCCGCCCTTGGTGCCGATCTCGATCACTGTTTCGACCCGCACCAGGCGGCGGTCGATGTCGCGGATGTCCTTCGCGAGATCGCCGACGCTGTCGGCGAGCACGGTGATGCGGGACTCGAGCAGGACCGCATTCCGGAGCGCGTCGAGCACCTTGTCGGCGAAGCTCATGATTGCGCCAGCGCCGGCCGCTTTGCGCCGAAATAGGCGCGGGTTGCGGCGACCTCGCGTTCCGCCCGGTCGAGCGCGGCGAGCGTTGCCTTGTGGCTCGCAGTCAAGACCTCGAGCAACTCCTTGAGGATCAGCTTTTCCGCACGCGTCATTAGAATACAATCCGATCAGATTGAAACATTTCAGTCGTCACCCCCGCGCAAGCGGGGGTCCACGTCGCGGCGCATCGCTTGCGATTGGGTTCCCGGTTTCGCGGGAACGACGAAGAGCGATGATTCCATTTAACCCGATCGCGTGCTCCACCCCAACCTTCTGCGCCTCTTACGCCCGCGCAGCCGCCTCCTCGCGCATGAGCCGCGCGATGATGCTGCGCGCGCGCGACGGGCCGGCGTCGCAATCGGCCAAGAGCGTGCGCTCGTCGAGCGCGTGCTCCTCGAGCACCTGCTGCTGCGCCTCGAGCATCCCCCGGTCCTCGTTGAAGGTCTTGACGATGGCGCGCTCGAGCAGATCGTCGAGCTCGTGGTCGTCCTGCGCGAAGTGGCGCGGCAGGCCCCAGAAGTAATGCGTGCTGCGCTCGGTCTCCGGCGTCAGCGCGTTGAGCACCTGCCATTGCAGCGCCGCCGACATGTCGTTGGTGCCGGCGGGCGTCGCGCGCACGTCGATGGTGATGTAGCAGGGAGGGATGAAGGTGATGTCCTGCAGCCGGTCGATGTTGCCGGTGAAGCCGCGCGCGCGGACGAACAGCGGCGGCGGCTTGCAGTCGGGCATGAAACGGGTGACGCGGACGCGGTCGCCGGAGGCTTCGGCTTGCGCCGGCACGTCGGCGACGGCGTTGTTGCCGATGGTGGCGCGATGCAGGAAGGCCTCGTGCGAGAGATCGAGGAGATTGTCGAGGAGAAGCTGGTAATGCGCCTTGAAATTGAGCGTGCCGCCGACGGGCGCCCAATCCGGCTCGCTCATCCAGTGGAAATCGGGGAGGAGATCGCCATCGGCCTTCTCGGCCTCGCCGAGCCAAATCCACACCCAGCCCCAGCGCTCCTCGAGCCGATAGGCCCTGGCGCGGGCGTCCTTGGGGATCGCCTCCTGGCCGGGAATGCGGATGCAGCGCCCGTCATCGGCGAAGGCGATGCCGTGGTAGCCGCATTCGAGCGCATCGCCGACGAGCCGGCCGCGCGACAAGGGCGCCAGGCGATGCGGGCAGCGATCGGCGAAGGCGACGGCGCGGCCGCCTTCGGTACGATAGAGCACGATCGGCTCGCCCGCGATCCGCCGGCTCAACAGCGCGCGCCCAACCTCATGCGACCACGCCGCGACATACCACTGGTTGCGCAGGAACATGGGCGTCACCTCCTCATTCCCAGCATAGCACCGGTGCTGCCGCGGCGCCCGCGCGCTGGTCGAGCCAGGCGAGAACTGCGGGCGCGAAGAGCGCGATGCGCTTGTAGCGCCGCATGTCCTCGGGCATGGCGCGGATCGCGGCGGCGAGATCGGCGGCGTCGGCAGGCATGCGGATCGCCGCGGCCAAGGGCGTGATGTGCGTGCGGATGGCGAAGACGACGGCGCCGGTCGCGACCAGCCGCCGCAGGGTCTGGCGCTCGACCCGGAGCCACAAAAGCTCGCCCGCTTTCTCTGCCGTGATCGAGGCGGCAGGCGCTGCCACCGGCTGGAACGGCGCGGGATCGTCGAGCACGCCCCAATTGAGCCGCCAGACGAGCTTCCCGGGCTTCAAATGCGCGAAGAAGCGGTCGACCGGACGGGCGAGCGCCGCGCCATATCCCGGCACCGGCGCGTGGATCGCCGCGAGCGGCCGGCCGATCTTCTCGGCCAAGCGCCAGCGCGAGGGTGAGCACAGCGTGGCGCCGATCAGGCGATAACTGTCGCTCGCGGCCTCGAGCAGGCAGAGATCCTCCTGTACCAGTCGGCCGGCGAGATCGAGCGGATGAAGATCGCCACGGGTCAAATCCCAATCCTCGCCGTTGGCGCGGTTGAAGAGACGGTCGTTCTCGCGGCGAAAGATTTCGGGATGGTGCCGCGGCAGATGCGCGGCGAGGAGCGCCAAAAGCTCGGAAGCGGGCGCCGCGGCCGCGGGAAGCGCGGCAAAGACCTCGCCATGCCGTTCGGCGAGAAGGGCACGCTTTTCCGCGAGGCCGGCGGCGAAATGCCGGTCGATCTCGAGCCAATTGCTCTCGTTGAGCGGCATCAGCCCCATGGCCGGGCGAAACCGGCCGCCGTCGAAAGGCCGGTAGGGCGCGCGCTCCTCCTCGCTCATGGCCGCGCCTTAGCATGGCGCCTTTGCCCCGTCGAGCGCGGGGTGGCGGATCGTTTACCGAGGTGACAGCGTTGTAACATTGCTGCGGTTGCACAGGGCCGACAGCGCCCCAATCTAAAGCTCCGACGCCGATGCGCTCGAAATCACGCGAACGCCAGCTACCGGTCGATCGCCATGGATGAACAGCCGCAAAGCAAGACCCGAACCGCGCTCGCCCGGCTGCCATTCGAATGCGTGGCGCTGCTGCTGCAGGGCGGTGGCGCGCTGGGCGCCTATCAGGGCGGGGTCTATCAGGCCCTGTCCGAAGCCGGAATCCATCCCAATTGGGTGGCGGGGATCTCGATCGGCGCATTCAATTCCGCGATCATCGCCGGCAATCCGCCGGAGACGCGGGTCGACACGCTGCGGCGCTTCTGGGAAGGGCTCACGGCGCGGCCCGGCTGGGATCTGACCGGCGCGCTCGGTGCCATGCTGGTCAAGGGCAATGATGCGCGCCAACTCGTCAACCAGATGAGCGCGTCGGCTGCGCTCCTGGGCGGCGTGCCCGGCTTCTTCAAGCCGCGCCTGCCACCGCCTTGGCTGCAGCCGCCGGGCAGCCTCGATGCCACCAGCTATTACGACACCGCGCCGCTCAAGGCGACGCTCGAACGCCTCGTCGATTTCGACCGGATCAACGCCGGCGCGCCGCGCTTCAGCGTCGGCGCGGTCAATGTCCGCTCCGGCAACTTCGTTTATTTCGACACGACGACGCATGTCATTCGGCCGGAGCACGTGCTGGCGAGCGGCGCGCTGCCGCCCAGCTTTCCCGCGATCGAGATCGAGGGCGAGCATTACTGGGATGGCGGACTGGTGTCGAACACGCCGCTGCAATGGGTGCTGCAATATGGCCCGCGCCAGGACACGCTCGCTTTCCAGATCGATCTGTGGAGCGCGCGCGGCGCCTTTCCCGACAACATGATCGAGGTGGCGACGCGGCAGAAGGAGATCCAATATTCGAGCCGCACGCGCGAGAACACCGACCGCTTCAAGAACAGCCAGCGGCTGCGCTGCGCCGTCGCCATGATGATGGAGAAGATGCCGGAGGCGATCGACGAGAGCGAGGAGGCGAAGCTGTTGCGCAGCTTCGGCGACCACAAGGTCTATTCCATCGTTCATCTCATCTACCAGGCGCAGCAATACGAGGGCGATTCCAAGGATTACGAGTTCTCGCGCCTCAGCATGGAGGAGCACTGGCGGGCGGGCTACAACGCGACAATCCGCACCTTGCGCCATCCCCAGGCATTGGCCCGGCCGCACAATTACGACGGCGTGGCGACCTTCGACATCAACGAACACCAAGGCGAGTGATGCAATCCTCGCCGCCCGGCGCGCCGCGGCAAGAGGAAGGGAAGCGAGATGAAGCAACAGGAAGTTCGCGAACGCGCCTACGCCATGCCGCTCACCAGCCCGGCCTATCCGCGTGGGCCTTATCGCTTCATCAACCGCGAGTTCCTGGTCATCACCTACCGCTCCGATCCGGAGCGGCTCAAGGCGGTCCTGCCGGAACCCCTGGAACTCGAAGCGCCGCTGGTCAAATACGAGTTCATCCGCATGCCCGATTCGACCGGCTTCGGCGACTACACCGAGACCGGCCAAGTGATTCCGGTCTCCTTCCGCGGGCGCAAGGGCGGCTATTGCCATTGCATGTTCCTGAACGATGAGGGGCCCATCGCCGGCGGCCGCGAGTTGTGGGGCTTCCCCAAGAAGCTGGCGAGCCCGAGCCTCAGGACCGAGACCGACATGCTCGTCGGCACCCTCGACTATGGCCCGGTGCGGGTGGCGACGGGAACCATGGGCTACAAGCACGCGTTGGCCGATGCGGCCGCCATCAAGGCGGCGCTGGCCGCGCCGAATTATCTCCTGAAAATCATTCCGCATGTCGACGGCACGCCCAGGATCTGCGAGCTGGTCGAGTATTACCTCGAGGATGTCACGGTGACGGGCGCCTGGACCGGACCGGCCGCACTCAAGCTCGAGCCGCATGCGCTCGCGCCGGTCGCCGACCTGCCGGTCCTGGAAATCGTGTCGGCGGTGCACATTCTCTCCGACCTGACCCTGGGCCTCGGCAAAGTGGTCCACGATTATCTCCGCTAGGTCTCGCGCAACGCTCAATCGAGGAGGACAACCATGCGTCTCAAGGACAAGGTCGCGGTCGTCACCGGCGCGGCGAGCGGCATCGGCAAGGAGATCGCCCGCACCTATCTCGCCGAAGGCGCGCGCGTCGCCATCGCCGATCTCGACGCCAAGGGCGCCGATGCGACCGCCGCCGAATTGGGCGGACCGGAGCGGCGCGCCATCGGCGTCGCCATGGACGTGACTGATGAGGGCCAAGTCGAGGCCGGCATGGCCAAGGCCATTGGGCAATGGGGCCGGCTCGACATCCTCGTCAGCAATGCCGGCATCCAGATCGTCGCGCCGCTCGACCAGTTCGACTTCGCCAAATGGAAGAAGCTCCTGGCCATCCATCTCGACGGCGCGTTTCTGACGACGCGCGCAGCGCTCCGGCAGATGTACAAGCAGGGCACCGGCGGCAGCATCATCTACATGGGCTCGGTGCATTCGAAGGAAGCCTCGGTGCTGAAGGCGCCCTATGTCACGGCGAAGCATGGGCTCATCGGCCTCGCCAAGGTCGTCGCCAAGGAAGGCGCCAAGTACAAGGTCCGCGCCAACGTCATCTGCCCCGGCTTCGTCCGTACGCCCTTGGTCGAGAAGCAGATCCCCGAGCAGGCGAAAGAGCTTGGCATCACCGAGGACCAGGTGATCAAGAACGTCATGCTGAAGGACACGGTCGACGGCGAGTTCACGACCGTCCAGGACGTGGCGCAGGTGGCGCTGTTCTTCGCCGCTTTCGAGACCAACGCATTGACCGGCCAGTCGCTCGTCGTCAGCCACGGCTGGTTCATGCAATAGCGCCGCCGTCGCCCGCCCCCGTGGGCGCTTGCATGCCGCGGCGGCGGCGAGGCAAGCTTGCGTCTGCTGGTGAGGGGGAACGCCGGATGGACGAGGCTCAGGCGCGGGTCAAGGTGCCCGTCGTCGAAGTGGCGGTCGAGGCCTATCGCCTGGTCTTCGGGCGGCTCGATCTGCTGCTCGAATTCGCCTGGGCGCCGCTGCTTATTCTGCTGGCCGCGGCCATCCTGCCTGAATTATTGCTGCCCGCCGCCGCCACGGCGGCGGACGCGGCCTTCGGCTTCACCGTCGCCGACGCCATCGAAGTCGTCGTCGCCCTCCTCTGCCTCAACGCCTTCGCCGTGCATTGGCATCAGACCGTGCTCTATGGCCGCCAGCGCGCGGTGCCGCCCCGGCTCTTCCGCGGCGCCTTCATCCGCTTTCTGGTTTACACCGTGCTGATGTATCTGGCCTTCCTGGCCCTGCTGACGGCGATTCTGGCGGTCGCCTTTACCGGCCCTGCCGTCCAGCCAGGCGAGGCGCTCAGCAACGGCGCGCTCCTCATGCTCCTGATGGCGAGCGCCGCGAGCGTTCTCTTGTGGCTTGCGGCGGCGCGATTGTCGCTGCTCTTTCCCGCCGCCGCCTATGGCGCGCCGCTCGGCCTCGGCGCGGCGTGGCGCGACATGCGCGGCAATACCTGGCGGCTCGCCGCCTGCGGCTTCATCAGCTGCGCGCCCTTCGTGCTCATCGTGGCATTTGTCTTGTCGCTGCTGCTCTCGTCCATGCAATTGGGCGCCCCGCTGGCGGGACCGCCTCTGGGGCTTCTGCTGTTGCGCGGCGTCGTCGACACCGTCTCGAATTTCATCGTGGTCGGTCTGGGCGCCACGATCCTGTCGGGCTTCTATCGCCGCATCGTGCTGGCGGCGGTGCCGGCGACGGCCAGCGAAGAGTAGCGGCGCCGCTTCCTATCGGCCGCCGAAGATCGCATGGAGCAGGCGTTGCAGGCCCGTCATCGCGCCTTGCAGCGGCTGGATCAGCGGCGACGATGAGCTGGCCTCGGCCACGACCGGCGCCGCCTCGGGCATGGGCAGCGGCTTCACCGGCATGCCGCGCGTCGCCTGGACCATGAAGGCGTGCCAGGTGCGCGCCGGCAAGGTGCCGCCGGTCACGTGATTCATCGGAGAATTATCGTCGTTGCCGAACCATACGCCGCAAACGAGATCGGCGGTGTAGCCGATGAAGAGGGCGTCGCGCGAATCCTGGGTGGTTCCGGTCTTGCCCGCCGCCGGCCGGTCGAGCTGCGCGGCGCGTCCGGTGCCGTGGGCGATGACGCCCGTCAGCATCTCGTTCATCTCGCCGGCGATGGCGGGATCGACGACGCGGCCCGGTCCGGGTCCGGAGCGGCGGTAGATCACCTGGCCGTCGCTGTCGCGGATCTCGCGGATGCCGTAGGGCCAGGCCGCGACGCCGCCGCTGGCGAAGGCGGCATAAGCGGTGGTGAGCTCGAGGAGCGAGACATCGCTGGTGCCGAGCGCCAAGGAGGCGTCGTGGGTCAAATCGCTGGTGATGCCGAGACGGTGCGCCGCGTTGATGACGTTGTCGATGCCGGCGCGCTCCAGCACTTGCGCCGCAACCGAGTTGAGCGATTGCGCCACCGCCTCGGCCGCAGTCACATCGCCGCGGTACTTGCCTTCGTAATTGTGCGGCTGCCAATTGCCGATGCGGATGGGGTGGTCGATGAAATGATCGCTCGGCCGCAGCCCATGCTCGAGCGCCGCGAGATAGACGAAGGGCTTGAAGGACGAGCCCGGCTGGCGCAGCGCCTGGGCCGCGCGGTTGAATTGGCTGTCGGCATAGTTACGGCCGCCGACCATGGCGCGCACCGCGCCGTCCGGCGACATCGCGACGAGCGCGCCCTCGCCGACCATCGACTTTTCGCCGTTGCGCTCGAGCGTATCGAGAACCGCCGCTTCCGCCTCGGTCTGCATGCGCGGATCGAGCGTGGTGGCGACGACGATGTCGCGTCCTTGCGTGGCGCCGAAGCTCGAGAGCTGCTGCGCCACCCAATCGGCGAAATAGCGGCTTCCCGGCGGTGTCCGGGCGGCTTGGCCGAGCCCGCTCCTCTGGCGCTCGGCGGTCGCGGCCTGGGCCGCGGTGATGTAGCCGGCATCGACCATGTTGGCGAGCACCTGTTCGGCGCGGTCGGCGGCGGCGTCGACGTCATGCGCCGGCGAGAAGCGCGTCGGCGCCTTCAGCAGCCCGGCGATCACCGCCGCCTCGTAAAGCGAGACCTCGCGCGCCGATTTGCCGAAATAGCGCCGCGCCGCCGCATCGACGCCGTAGGTCCCGGCGCCGAGATAGATGCGGTTCAAGTAGATCTCGAGGATCTGGTCCTTGCTGAATTTGTGCTCGAGCCAGAGCGCCAGCATAACCTCCTGGATCTTGCGGCTCAGGGTGCGCTCGTTGGTGAGGAAGAGGTTCTTGGCGAGCTGCTGCGTGATGGTGCTGCCGCCTTGGACGACATGCCCGGCGCGCAGATCGGCATAGGCGGCGCGCCCGAGGCCGATGAGGTCGACGCCGAAATGGCTGTAGAAGCGGCGGTCCTCGGTGGCGATCACCGCCTCCGGCAGATAGCGCGGCATGTCCTTCAGACGGAGCGGCTCGCCGAAGAGGTCGCCGAAGGTGGCGATGAGCGAGCCGTCCTCGCCGAGCAGCGTCACCGACGGCCGCCTCGTGGCGAGGGTCAACTCGTCGGTCGGCGGCAGGGTCAGCGCGAAATAGGCGAGCGCACCGCCGCCGAGGACCAAGCCCCACAGCATGACAAGCAGCGCCGCCGTCCAAACCCAGCGGCGCCGGCCGGTCCTCGTCCCGCCCCCGCGCCGCGCCGCGCCGCGCGGTCCCGAACGGTCCGCGGGCTCCGCACGCAATTCGCCGCTTCCTCGCGCCGCCATCGCCTAGAGGTGCTTGCACCACATGACCCGCGCGCTTTCTAGCATAGATTCGCCCCGGCGCGGAGGCTCAGGAGCTAGCGCAGGATCAAGGCAAAATCAGGGCGGTTACCGGGCCTGGTCGCTATCATGCCAACGATGCTCGCCTCCCTGATCTTCATCGCGACTTATGCCGTCATTGCCATCGGCAGGCTGCCCGGGGCGCGGCTCGACCGGGCCGGTGCGGCGCTGATCGGTGCGAGTCTGATGGTAGCAAGCGGCACGCTCACGCTCGAGGAGGCCTATCGCGCCATCGATCTCGACACCTTGACCCTACTTCTGGGCATGATGATCGTGGTGGCGAATCTGCGCTTTGCCGGCTTCTTCGGCCTCGCCGCGGCCTTTATCGCGCAGCGCGCGCGCCATCCGCTGCTGCTCTTGGGCGGCGTGATCGTGGTCTCCGGCGGGCTCTCGGCTTTCCTCGTCAACGACACCGTCTGCCTGGTGCTGACGCCGCTGGTGGCGCAGGCGGCGCGCGCGCTCGACCGCAATCCCGTGCCTTATCTGCTGGCGGTGGCGATGGCCGCCAATATCGGCAGCACCGCCACCATCACCGGCAATCCCCAGAACATCATGATCGGCAGCTTCTCGCACATCCCCTATGGCGTCTTCGCGGCGCAATTGGCGCCCGTCGCGGCCGCAGGGCTGGTCATCGCGGCACTCATCCTCGCCTTCGCCTATCGCACCGAGTTCCTGACGCGCGCGCGACTCGCGCCCATTGAGCTGCGGGTGCGCCGCAACCGGGCGCTGCTGTTGAAGGCATTGCTGGCTACCGCGGCGATGGTGGCGTTGTTCTGCCTGGGACAGCCGCCGGCCAAGGTCGCGATCGTCGCAGGCGCGCTCTTGCTGCTGACCCGGCGGGTCAAGCCCGAGCGCGTCTATGCCGAGATCGATTGGTCGCTGTTGCTGCTTTTCGCCGGGCTCTTCATCGTCATTGCCGGCATGGAGAAGGCAGTGTTTACGCCCGAACTCCGCGCCGAGGCGGGACGCATTGGCCTCGAGCGCCCGCCGGTCCTGACCGTCGTCGCGGCGGTGCTGTCGAACCTGGTCAGCAACGTGCCGGCGGTGCTGGTGCTGAAGCCGTTCGTAGCACCCCTCGCCGATGCGCAGCGGGCGTGGCTCACGCTGGCGATGGCCGCGACCCTCGCCGGCAATTTCACCATTCTGGGATCGGTCGCGAATCTGATCGTCGTGCAGCACGCCAGGCGGCACGGCATTGCGATCGGCTTTTGGAGCTATTTCCGCATCGGCGCGCCGCTCACCATCCTCACCCTGGCGCTCGGCGCGTGGTGGCTGTCGTGATCAGGCCGCGACGGAGATGCGAGGCCGCGAGGCGTTGGCGACGCTCAGCATGGCATGGCGCAGCTTCTCGAGCGCGCGCACCTCGATCTGGCGGATCCGCTCGCGCGACACCGCATAGCGGTGGCTGAGCTCCTCGAGCGTCGAGGGATCGTCCTTCAGGCGGCGCTCGACGATGATGTCGCGCTCGCGCTGGTTGAGCGTCTTGAGGGCGGCGCCGAGCCGCTCCTTGCGCTGCTGGAACTGTTCGCGGTCGGCGAGCAGGGTCTCCTGACTCGGCCGGTCGTCGGGCAGTACATCGAGCCACTCGCTGTCGGCCTCGGTACCAAGCGGCGTGTTCAAAGAGGTGTCGGCACCGGACAGCCGGCGGTTCATCTCGATGACCTCGAGCTCGGGAACGTCGAGCTCGGTCGCGATCGCGGTCACCATCTCCGGCGCGAGATCGCCCTGCTCGAACTGCTCCATGCGGCCCTTGAGCTTGCGCAAATTGAAGAACAGCTTCTTCTGCGCCGCCGTCGTCCCCATCTTCACCAGCGACCACGAATGCAGAACGTATTCCTGAATCGCCGCCCGCACCCACCACATCGCATAGGTGGCAAAGCGGAAGCCGCGGTTGGGGTCGAACTTCTCGGCTGCCTGCATCAGCCCGACATTGCCCTCGGCGACGAGATCGGCGATCGGCAGGCCATAGCCGCCGAAGCCGCGCGCGATCTTGACGACCAGGCGCAGATGGCTGCCGACCAGCTCCTGGACCGCGTCGCGGTCGCCCGCGTCGCGCCAAGCCAGCACCAGCTCGCGCTCGCGCTCGGGCGTCAGCATGGGAAACCGCTTGGCCTCTTCGACCAGGCGCATGAGACTCGTATCAATCTTGGTGTGCATTCCCTGAACTCTCTTGCCTTCGCCGCCCTCTCGCATGGACCGGGCAGCTATCTCGAAAGATGGGCCGGGGAGGGTCGATTTTCAAGGACCGATTTAGTCCTATTTCGCAGCGCAGCGAGATGGCAGCCATGCGCCGCAGGAGCGGGCGCAGCGCCGCCCAGCAAATCATTGATTTCTTAATAAATCCTCACAGCCAATGGCCGAGTCGGGTGGCCTTGCTGCGGAGATAGCGCTCGTTGTGGCCGTTGGAGCGGAAGACATGCGGCACCCGCTCGACCACGGCGATGCCGCAGCGGGTCAGCGCCGCCACCTTTTCCGGGTTGTTGGTCAGGAGCCGGACCCGGCCGAAGCCTAATTGGCGCAGCATCTCGGCCGCCGGCAGATAGACCCGCTCGTCGGCATCGAAGCCCAATTGCTCGTTGGCGTCATAGGTATCGAGCCCGGCATCCTGGAGCGTGTAGGCCCTAAGCTTGTTGGCGAGCCCGATGCCCCGCCCCTCCTGCGCCAGATAGAGGACGATGCCGCTGCCCACCCGCGCGATCTCCGCGATCGCGCCACGCAGCTGGTCGCCGCAATCGCAGCGCAGGCTGCCCAGGAGATCGCCGGTGAAGCACTCGGAATGGAGCCGCGCCAGCACCGGCTGGGCTGGGTCGGGGTCGCCGATCAGGATGGCGACATGGCCCACGCCGCCGTCGCTCGGCCGGAAGGCGATGATGCGGGCGTTCTCGGCATTGGCCAGCGGCACCTTGGCCTCCGCCACCGGACGCAGCGACTGGGCCGCGGTGACCTGATAGGCCATGATCGCCGCGGCTTCGACGGAATGGACGTCCTCCTGGCGGAGCAGCGCCGCCGCGCGCGGACCGACCGGTCCCATCACCGCGGCCGGCAGGAGCCGAGCGAGCTTGGTCAGCTCCACCGCGGCGTCGGCGGCGCCCTGGTCAATTGCGGCCGGCGCCGCCCGCAGCAGCGCGCCGGCCTTGGCGCCAGGGTCGGCCAATTCGCGCAGGAGCGCGGCCGCGCTGCCTTCGGGTATCGGCAAGAGCACGCTGCCGCCGCGCACTTCCGGCGGCGGCGCCTCGGCGAGGCCAAGCGCCGCGGCGCGCCGGCGCGTCAGCACCAGCACCAGCTTGTGCCCAGCAAGCTCGCTCATCCGCTCTAGGATCCCCGGGGCGAGCGCTTCGGCCGCGGCGAGCGCGGCGGTCTGCCCCGCATGCTCGAGCAGCACCAAGCCGCCGCGGCGCAGATCCGCGACGGCGAGGTCGACCGCCCGCAGGACGCGGGCCGCATCGGCCGGCGGCTCGGTAAGGGGCTGAGACTGCAACAAGATCGGATTCGCCTCTGTCATTCATATGGGGACGCGCCTGGGCGCGCCCACCCCTGTCGCCAGCCGAGCACAATCGACCGCGAAAGAATAGCCGAGCAGCGCCAGCCCCGCGAGGCAGAGGCCGCTTGCCACCGCCGGCGGCACCGCCGGCGCCAGCGCCGCAACGAGCAGCGCCGTCTGCAGCACGCAAACGGCCTTGCGCCGGAAGCTCGGCGGCAGCGGCGCCCGCAGCGGCGGCCACAACCGGCCGGCGGCGACGAAAATATAACGAATGAGCCCGCTCGTCAGCACAAAGAGACCCGCCTGGCCCGCGGCATGGACCAAGAGCGCCAGCGCCAGGACGAGCAGCGCATCGGTCTCCATGTCGAAGCGCGCGCCGAAATCGCTGGCGAGCCCGCCGCGGCGCGCAAGCCAGCCATCGAGCCCGTCGAGCGCAAGGCAGGACGCCGCCATCGCCGCCAGCGCCCATTGCAGCGGCGCATCGAGCCGCAGCGCGCCGCCCGCCATCGCCTCGGCATAGACGCCGAGGAGCAAGGTTGCCGCCGCGGCGCGCGCCAAGGTGACGGCGTTAGCCAGGCCGAAGCGGGGGTAGGGATGGCGGCCCAACCCGCCGACAACGAACGCGGCGATCGCCGCATAGAGCGTGAACGCCACCGCCTGCCCACGCCAGCCCAAGGGCAGCGCGGCCGCGACCAAACCGCTGCCCAGCAGCAGGATCTGCAGCATCGCGCCCATGAGCAGCGGCCGCGGCGCCGCGATCGTCGCGGCGGGTCCGAGCCGCGGCATCACCGGCCGCTTCTCGCGAAAATGTGTTTGTCCCAGAGCATCGGATGACGGTAAACGGCAAAGATGTGACAGACGTCGGCATTTAGCCTCATTATCGCAGCGCGCAACAGGGGGCCGTGAAAGATGATGGAGAGCAGCCCGGCGGCGCGCCGGCCGGAGGGCCTCGGCGAGGCTGCCGCCTGGCAGGCGCTGCTGGCGCGGCGCCACGATCCGGAGCACGGCGCCGCGCTCGTCGCTGCTGCCATCGGCGCGGAGGCGACGGCGCTCATCGAACTTTATGGCCCGCTCGTCGCGGTGCCGCGCTCGCGTCCCTTTGCCATCGCCCATCTCGCCCAAAGCCTCGACGGCCGCATCGCCACCTTGGCCGGCGCCTCGCGCTGGCTCAGCGGCGAGGCCGACCTCCTACATACCCACCGCATGCGTGCCTTGGCCGATGCAGTGCTGGTCGGCGCCGGCACGGTGCTGCACGACGATCCGCAGCTCACCGTGCGGCGCTGCAGCGGCGACCATCCCGTGCGCATCGTCATCGATGCCGAGCGCCGGCTCGAGCGGCGCCATCGCGTCTTCCGCGACGGCGCGGCGCCGACCCTGCTGCTTGCTGCAGCGGACCGCGTGCGTCCGGGCGAGCGGCTCGGCGAGGCCGAGATCGTCGCGGTGCCGCGCGCCAATGGCGGCCTCGCACCGCAGGAGATCCGCCGCGTGCTGGCCGAGCGCGGCTTGGCCTTTCTTTTCGTCGAGGGCGGCGGCGTGACGATCTCGCGCTTTCTCGCCGCGCGCGCGCTCGACCGGCTGCAATTGACCTTGGCGCCGGTGCTTTTGGGCTCAGGCCGGCCGAGCCTGATCCTGCCGGAGATCGCCGATCCGAGCTACGGCTTGCGGCCGCGCATCCGCCGCGCCGCGCTCGGCGACGACCTCATGTTCGAATGCATCTTCGATGATTGAGGCGCGGGCCTTCTGGCTCGCCGCCCCCGGACGCGGCGAGATCCGCAGCGCCGCCATCGCCGCGCCCGGCCCGGGCGAAGTGCTGGTGCGCACCAGCGTCTCGGCAGTGAGCCGCGGCACCGAAGCGCTGGTTTTTCAAGGCCGCGTGCCGCCGAGCCAATTTCGCGCCATGCGCTGCCCGTTCCAAGAAGGCGAGTTCCCGGCGCCGGTCAAATACGGCTATGCCGCGGTCGGCATGGTCGAGGCCGGGCCGCGCGAGCTTCAGGGCCGGCGCGTCTTCTGCCTTCATCCGCACCAGGATCGCTTCGTCGTGCCGGCGCACGCCGTCCATCCGGTTCCCGATGGCATGCCCGATGCGCGCGCGGCGCTCGCCGCGAATATGGAGACCGCACTCAACGGCGTCTGGGACGGCATGCCGCTGCCGGGCGACCGCATTGCCATCGTCGGCGCGGGCGTGATCGGCTGCCTGACAGCGAGCCTCGCGGCCAAGCTGCCGGGCGCGGCGGTGACGCTCATCGACATCGCAGAGAGCCGCGCCGAACTCGCGCGCGCCTTGAATTGCAGCTTTGCAGTACCGGCGGAGGCGCCCGGCGACAACGATCTCGTCGTCCATGCCAGCGGCACGGCAGCGGGGCTCGCGACGGCGCTGCGCCTCGCCGGCTTCGAGGCGACGGTGCTGGAGATGAGCTGGTATGGCGAGGGCGCGGTCGCGGCGCCGCTTGGCGAAGATTTTCACGTCCGCCGCCTGACCTTGCGCTCCTCGCAAGTGGGAGCGGTGGCGGCCGCGCGGCGGGCGCGCTGGAGCCGCGAGCGGCGCTTGGCGCTGGCGCTCGAATTGCTCGCCGATCCCGTCTATGACCGCCTTATCACCGGCGCGAGCGCCTTCACCGAAGCGCCGCACCTGCTGGCACGGTTGGCCACGGCGCCCAACGGCGCGCTCTGCCATATCTTGCGCTATCCCTGATTCCGGAGTCCGCATGTACAGCCTCGCGGTCAGCGACCACATGATGATCGCCCACAGCTTCGTCGGCGAGATCTTCGGCCCGGCGCAGCAGCTCCATGGCGCAACCTATGCCGTCGAGATGGAAGTGAAGCGGCGCGAGCTCGACGGCAACGGGCTCGTCTGCGACATCGGCCTCGCGCTCGCGCTCCTGCGCGAGGTGCTGGGCGCGCTCAACTACCGCAACCTCGACGACATCGCCGGCTTCCGCGGCCGCAACACGACGACGGAGTTTTTGGCGGGCGAGATTTTCCGCCGCCTCAAAGCGCGCATCGCCGCAGGCGCGCTCGGCCCGGGCACGGCAGGCGCGCTCGCCGAACTGCGGGTGAGCCTGCGCGAATCTCCGGTGGCATTGGCGAGCTGCGCGGGACCGTTGGCGTGACGGCGCTTGCGCTGCTGCTTCCCGGCGCGATCGACCAGCGCACCGGCGGCTATCTCTATGCGCGTCATCTCGTCGATGCGCTCGGCGCGCGAGGACGAGCGGTGCGCGTTCATGAACTGGCGGGACGCTTTCCCGCGGCGAATGACGTCGCGCGCGGCGCCGCGGCGGCGGCGCTTGCCGGCCTGCCACCCGGTGCTGCCGCGGTGATCGACGGGCTGGCGCTGCCGGGCTTTGCCGATTGCCTGGCGGACGAGGCGCGGCGGCTGCGCCTTGTGGCGCTCGTCCATCATTCGCTTGCGCTCGAGACCGGCCTCGACGCCGCTTCGCGCCGCCGCTTCGCCGCGCTCGAGGCGCAGCTCTTGCCGCTGTTCGCGGGCATCATCTGCCCGTCGCGGCACAGCGCGGCGGCGGTCGAAGCCCATGGCGTCGCGCGCGCGCGCATTGCCGTGGTGCCGCCGGGGACGGCAAGGCCCGCGCGCCCGCCGCCGCATCCGCCGCATGCGGGGAAGCTGCGCCTCCTTTCGGTGGCGAGCGTCACGCCGCGCAAGGGGCATCTTGTGCTGGTGGACGCGCTGGCGCGGCTTAAGGCGCTGCCCTGGCGGCTCACCATCATCGGCGGCCTCGGGCGCGATCCGGCATATGTCGGAGCGCTGCGCCAGAGGATCGCAGCGCACCGGCTCGGCGCGCGCGTCGCACTTGCCGGCGAATGGCCGACGGCGCGGCTTTACCGCGCCTATGCCGCGGCCGATCTCTTCATGCTGGCGTCCTTTCACGAGGGCTATGGCATGGCGCTCGCCGAGGCGATGGCGTACGCGCTGCCGATCGTCGCCACCGCGGCGGGCGCCATTCCCGAGACCGTGCCGGCGAGCGCGGGTATTTTGGTGCCGCCGGGCGATGCGGCGGCGCTCGCCGCTGCGCTCGCTCGGGTGATCGCCGACCGCGCGCTGCGCCGGCGTTTGGGCCGCGCCGCCGCCGTTGCAAAATTGCCAAGCTGGGACGACACGGCTCGCCGCTTCGCCACCGTTTGCGATCGGCTTCTCGGGTGAGTGAATTCGCGGCTTCCTGGCTCGCGCTGCGCGAGCCCGCGGATGAAGCGGCGCGCGCTTGGGGCCTGGCGCGCCGCTTTGCCGGAGCAATGCCGCGCGGCAGGACCCTGAGGCTCCTCGATCTCGGTGCCGGCACCGGCGCCAATGCGCGCGCGCTGGCGCCGCTCATCGCGGTCGATCAGGACTGGCATCTGGTCGAGCGCGACACCGCCCTTCTCGGCGCACAGGCGGAAGCGTTCGGCACATGGGCGCAGTGTCGCGGCTACGCCATCTGCGCCGAGGCCGACGCGATCGCCATCGAAGCCGCCGGCGCGCGCTGGCGTTTTTTTGGCACGGCGCACGATCTTGCCGGCGATTGGTCGAGCCTGCCCGCGCCCATAGACGGCGTCGCCGCGGCAGCGTTCTTCGACCTGGTTTCCGCGGCCTGGCTCGGCGGCTTCGCGCGCTGGCTCGCGCAAGCGCGGCTGCCACTGCTGGCGGCGCTGACCGTGGACGGGAAGCGGGAATGGCTGCCGCCGACGCCCGAGGACGCGATCGTGGCGGCTGCGTTCCGGCGCCATCAGCAACGCGACAAGGGCTTCGGTCCGGCGCTCGGCGCGGGCGCCGCCGCCGCGCTCGCGCAGAGCCTCGCCGCTGCGGGCTGTCACATCGCAGAGCAGCCGAGCGAGTGGCGGATCGGCGCCGGCGAGCGCCACTTGCTGGCCGCACTGGTCGCCGGCGAAGCGGCGGCGGCGCGCGCGGCCGATCCCGCTTCGGCCCAAGCGATCGCGCGCTGGGCGGAGCGCCGGCGCGGCGCGGCGGCGGCGGACAAGCTCGCGCTCGTCATCGGGCATCGCGATCTGCTGGCCTTGCCGGCCGCGGTCTGAGATGCCCACATAAGCGCCAGCACGCGAGAGGAGATCGAGATGGCGCGGGCCTTGTGGCGGGGTCAGGTTCTCGCCGAGAGCGACCGCTTCGAGCTGGTCGAGGGCAATGTCTATTTTCCGCCGGAGACCATCGACCGCCGCTTCTTCCGCGCCAGTTCGACGACCACGATCTGCTCGTGGAAGGGCACGGCGCATTACTACACGATCGCGGTCGACGGCGCCGAGAACACGGACGCCGCCTGGTACTATCCCGAGCCCAAGCCGGCAGCGGCCAACATCAAGGACCACATCGCCTTCTGGCACGGCGTCACGGTCGAGCGCTGAGGCCCCATCAAGCCTATCTTTACCATCGCCGCGGACAATCGGCCTTTCCCGCCAATGGCGCGGCACATGGGCATGGTGATGTCGGCGCGCTGGGGCGACGCGCGGAGCCCCGGCAGGATCATCGCATCGGCGGTCGGGACGGCGATCATTCTCACGGGCGTGGTCGCGGTCGCCGCCGGCAGCATCGGTCGGCTGGTCGCGGAACGCGATCGGACCGTCGCTGCGGCAGCGGCCGAAGAGTCGCTGGCCGTGACAGCGGGCGCGGCCATCGCCAGCGCCACCTCGAGCGAAAAGAAGGCCATGCTCGCCACCGACAAGGCGCATCTCGACGATTTCGCCTCCGCCTGGGTGACGGCGATCGATCATTTCAAGGCGACGCTTGAAGAATTGAAACAGCATGCGGCGACGCCGCAAGCGGCCGACGCAATCGTCCGGATCGAGGATGCGCTCGCCGTCTACGTCGCCCGCGGCGGAGACATGTATCAGCTCAAGCTCAGCCATGAAACCGACGAGGCCATCGCCATCTCGAGCGGGCCCGCGCAAGCGGCACGCGCCCATGTCGTCGCGCTCGTCGAGCAGCAGATCGAGAGCCGCCGAGCCGCGCGCGAAGCTTTCGACAACCATTTCCTCGGCCTGATCGCGCTGGCGACAATAAGGCTCGCATTGACCATCGCGCTCGCCGCCTGGCTCGCGTCTCGGCTCGTCCTCCGACCCATTCGCGCGATCCTGCCGGGGATCGGTTAGGGTCGGGCGCGATCGAGAGCGATTCGATCGAACCGAATAATGTGCTAGGGCGTGTCTTTCGCGCGGGCGCGGTCGAGGTCGCGCTTCAAGGGCGCGAGCTCGCCGAAGAATTCATCCGTGCTCTTGGCGGCGGTGAGGCGCAGGCCCGGCGGCAGCAGGCGGCGCACATGGTCGCGCGGATCGAAGCCGGTGCGGGTGTCGAGCTGCAGCACCGCTTGCGCCGCAATGCCCACGGCCAAGAGCCCGGCAACGGCAGCGCCCTTGAGCCCGAGCCGGGGCGGACCGATCGGACGAAGATGGCAGAAACACACCGCCGCCAGCATCGCCCACAAGCCGACATAGGAATAGGCCCCGAGCGCCGGCCAGGAGAAGGCATAGGCCGCGACCGCGACCAGCTGCAGATAGATCAGGATGGCTGAAACCCCGGCAAGCGCGATCAGCAAATTGCGCTCGAAGCCGGCATCCCGCGAAAAGACCCGCGCCAGCACCGACCAGAACGCGGTCCAGCCGAAGATCAGGAGCGCGCCGCCGAGGATCGGCAACACATAGCGCGAGGTCTCGAACTCGCCGGTCTCGCCGAGCCAGAGCGGCAAGAGCGCGAGCCCGAGCGCCGCACCTGCCAGCGCCAGCGCCGCGGGCCAGCGCCGCGCCTGCGGCTTGGCGATGCGGTCGGGCGCCACGGCATGATCCGCCGCGCGGATGCGCAGATATGTGCCGCCGATGCGGATCGGCCGGTCGCCGTCGAGGGCGATGCGCCGCTGCCGCTCGCGTCCGTGGCCGAGATAAAGTCCATTGAGGCTGCCGAGATCCTCGGCGAACAGCCTGCCGTCCTCGCCGCGCAGGATGCAGATGTGCTCGGGCGCGACCGCGGGATCGTCGAGTACGACGTCGTTGGAATAGGCGCGGCCGATGCGGACCCCCCGCCCGGCGCAGCGATAACGCGCCGCGACATCGCCGTGCCGCGTCAGGATCTCGACCCAGATTATTTCGTCCATTGCACCGCTTCGAGAAAGCGCCGGGTGAGCGCGACGGCGCTGTCGTAGCCGATCCCTTGCAGGCTGAGCCGCGAGGCGAGCGCCTCTTCGGCGCGGTCCTGCGTCACGCTCAGCACCAGGACGTCGTAGAGCCCTTCGAATTGGCGGTAGGCGCGGGCGCACCAGACGACGCGCAAGAGCGGGCGGTCCTGGGCGCCGGAATCGGCGACGAAATCCTCGCGGCAGCGCTGCGGCGTCTGCCATTTTCGGCTCCACGGGCTGAGCCAGGAGGACTGCGTCTCCTGGGTCAGAAAGGCGGCGAACTGGAAGTCGTTGAGATCGACGCCGCGCAAATAGGATTGGCTCAGCTGAATGAGCCCGGTGGTGAGATCGCCGGCGATGAAGAGGCGGGTGTCGCTGCCGCAGTTGGTGGTATTGGCGGCGGCGCGCGGCTTCGGCACCTGGTCGGCATTGGTCCGCGCCCAGCAAGTGAACCAGGGCGCCGCGGATTCGGGCGCCTGGTACGGACCGAAGCCGCTGGCACGGAAGCCGTAAGTGCCGAGCGCGTCGTAGAGCTTTTCCTGCCGCGCCGCGAGCTGCCGGCCGATCTCGGCGACAAATGCCTTGGGTTCCGGCGGCGCGCCGTCCGTGGCGCGGGCGACGAGAGCATCGGCGAAGCGCGCCGGCACGAGAAAGCTGACCAATTCGCCGCCCAAATTCTTCGCCACGTTGATGCCGACGACGCTGCCATCGGCGGCCAGCGTCGGGCCGCCGCTCATGCCTGGATTGATCGCGCCGGAGAAGTGGATGCGCTCGGCATAGCTGCGCTCGACCGCGCCGTTATAGGTGCCTTCGGAAATGGTGAAGCCGAGATCGAGCGGGTTGCCCATGGCATAAAGCCGCTCGCCCTTGGGCACGGTGCCGGCGAGCGCGCGCTGGTCGAAGGCGAAGAAGGGCTCGCCGCCGCGGTCGAGGCGCACCGCCGCGAGATCATTGGCGACGTCGACGGCAAGCAGCGTGAGCGCGCCATGGCGGCCGTCGGCGGTGGCGTATTCGAGGCGGTAGTCGTCGGGCTCGAGCGCGTATTGCGAGACGACGTGGTAATTGGTGACGGCGATGCCGTCGGCGCTCACCAGGAAGGCCGAGCCTATGGTCGATTGCCTTCCGGCGGCCTCGACCAGAGTGCGGATCTGCAGGAGCTTCGGCCGCGCCGTGGCGTAGATCCCCTCGCCCGTCGCGGAAAGCGGCGCGGGCTCGGCCGCGACGCTGCCGCCGCCGAGCGCGAGGCCAAGGAGCGCTGCGGCCGGCACGTGCAGCAGAAGGCGGCGCCAAGTCACGCAGGAGACGATAATCGAGGAGAAGCGGCCCGGGCAAGCCATCCCTCCATTGGCCGGGGGACGGGGCGCTTGATTTTCCGCCCGGCCGGTGCAACCAAGACGGGGAGGCGGCGGCGCCCGCCTGCCTATATGAGAATCGGGGGAATGGAAAAGCGACGAGACGGCATGGCAGCCGGCCGCAAGATCCTGATCGTCGACGACGATGCGGCGCTGCGGCGCTCGCTCGCCGAGCAGCTGCAGCTGCACGAGGAATTCGCCGCCGCCGAGGCCGCGAATGCCGCCGAGGCGCTCGATCTCGCCAAGGCGCATTACTACGACGCCGTCCTGCTCGATGTCGGGCTCCCGGACATGGACGGGCGCGAGCTGTGCCGGCTGATGCGGCGCAATGGGGTGCGCGCGCCCATCCTCATGCTGACCGGCGCCGACGGCGACGCCGACACCATCCTCGGCCTCGACAGCGGCGCCAACGACTACATCACCAAGCCGTTTCGGCTCAATGTGCTGCTGGCGCGGCTCAGGGCCCAGCTCCGTCAGCACGAATTGAGCGAGGACGCGGTCTTCACCATCGGCCCCTACACCTTCCGGCCCTCGGCCAAGCTCCTGACCGCCGATAACGGCAAGCGCAAGGTGCGCTTGACCGAGAAGGAGACTGCAATCCTCAAATACCTCTACCGCGCCGGCGACCGCACCATCGGGCGCGACACGCTGCTGAACGAGGTCTGGGGCTACAATTCGGGCGTCACGACCCACACGCTCGAGACCCATGTCTATCGCCTGCGCCAGAAGATCGAGCGCGACCCGACCAAGGCCGAGATCCTCATCACCGAGCCCGGCGGCTACCGCCTGGTGCCGTAAGGCGGCGGATTAGCGCCGCGACCAGGCCAGTCGTCACGTCGATGCGACCACGGCGATCCGTCGCGCCATTCCGTTTGCGCTGAATCACTGCGCTGCCGAGCCGTTCCGGGGCAGATTTTTGCGCTGCGCAAAATTGGTGGTTGACCGGTACACTGAATTAGAATTATTCTAATTCCAATTCTCGTTCTCAACCTACAGCACTTGGAGAGTCGCATGGCACCCAAGACCACCCTGACCACGGCCGCCGGCATACCCGTCGGCGACAATCAGAACAGCCTGACCGCCGGGCCGCGCGGCCCGCTTCTGGTCCAGGACTGGCAGCTTTTCGAGAAACACGCGCATTTCAACCGTGAGCGCATTCCCGAGCGGGTCGTGCACGCCAAGGGCTCGGGCGCCTACGGCACGCTCACGGTCACTAAGGACATCACCCGCTACACCAAGGCGAAGGTGTTCAGCCAAGTCGGCAGGAAGACCGAATGCTTCCTCCGCTTCTCGACCGTGGCCGGCGAGCGCGGCGCCGCCGATGCCGAGCGCGACGTCCGCGGCTTCGCCCTCAAATTCTACACCGAGGAGGGCAACTGGGATCTCGTCGGCAACAACACGCCGGTCTTCTTCGTCCGTGATCCCTACAAATTCCCCGACTTCATCCGAACGCAGAAGCGCGATCCCAAGACCAATTTGCGCAATCCGACGGCGATGTGGGACTTCTGGTCCTTAAGCCCGGAAAGCCTGCACCAAGTCACCATCCTGTTCTCCGACCGCGGCCTGCCCAAGAGCTACCGCAACATGCATGGCTTCGGCAGCCATACCTATAGCTTCATCAACGCCGCCGGCGAGCGCTGCTGGGTGAAATTCCATTTCAAAGCGATGCAGAGCATCGCCAATCTGACCGATGCCGAAGCCGCGGCGGTCGTCGGCAACGACCGCGAGAGCCACCAGCGCGACCTCTTCGATGCGATCGCGCGCGGCGACTATCCGAAGTGGCGCGTCTGCGTCCAGATCATGCCCGAGGCAGAGGCCGACAAGACGCCCTACAACCCCTTCGACCTGACCAAGATTTGGCCGCACAAGGACTATCCGCTGATCGAGGTCGGCATCCTCGAGCTGAACCGCAACCCGGAAAACTATTTCGCCGAGGTCGAGCAGGCCTCGTTCTCGCCGGCGAATGTGGTGCCGGGCATCAGCCACAGCCCCGACAAGATGCTGCAGTTCCGGATCTTCGCCTATGCCGACGCGCATCGTTATCGGCTCGGCGTCAATCACGAGAGCCTGCCCGTCAACAAGCCGCGCTGTCCGGTGCACGACTATCACCGCGACGGCGCCATGCGCTTCGATGGGAATTGCGGCGGCGCCGTCAATTACGAGCCCAACAGCTTCGGCGGTCCCGCCGAGGATGCGCGCTTCAAGGAGCCGCCGCTGCCGATCTCGGGCGCTGCCGACCGCTACGATCACCGCCAGGGCAACGACGATTACGGCCAAGCGGGCGCGCTCTTCCGCCTGATGTCGGCCGCGCAGAAGAAGCAGCTGATGGACAACATCGCCGCCGCCATGCACGGCGTGCCGGAGCCGATACAGCTGCGCCAGATCGGTCACTTCCTCAAGGCAGACCGCGCTTACGGTCGCGGCGTCGCCGAACGTCTCGGCCTCATGGCGAAGCTGGAGGCCGCCGGATAGGCCGGGTTTGCTCGTCGCGCTCGGCTGCGTCAGATAGTCGAGCGCGACCCGACCAAATCCGAGATTCCCATCTCCGAGCCCGGCGGCTACCGCTTGGCGCCGAGAGGCAGCGTTAACCGTTAGCCATGGATTCCTTTGACTCGCGTTTTACGATAGCGGAGGCTGTGGCAAACCAACGCCGAAGGGCAAAGGACGCATAATGCGAGGGCCAAAACTCTGGGCTCTGGCCGCGCTAGCGCTTTTCGGCGCCGCGGGCGGGGTGCAGGCGCAGCAGACGCTCGCGGTCGATTGCTCGGCCAATCCGCGACCGGGCTATCTCGCGAGCCAACTCGTCGGCGTCGCGCCCGGCACGGTGATCCAGATCACCGGCACCTGCCTCGGCAACGTCACGGTCACCACGAGCAATCTTACTTTCGAGAACAGCGGCGGCCCGGATCCGGTTCAACAAGAAAGCGTCAATTTCGCGTATGCGGCCGGGCTCGAAGGCCAGATCGAGGTCGCCGGCGCGCGCAACATTCTGGTGAACGGGCTAACGATCACCGGCACATCCAGCGATCAGCCCGGCGTCGTCTATGCCAATCTTTGGATCCACGACGGCGGTTCCGTGACATTGCAGGAAACCACCATCGAATCGGCGCAAAGGGATGGCATCCGCGTCGAGGGGGCATCAAGCCTCATCTTCCAAAGCGGCGGCGTTTTGGGCTTCGGGATCGCCGGAGTCCCCGGCGCCAACAGCGGTATCTCGGTGATCGACAATGCGGCGGCCGTGATCGGCGTGCCCAACACCAACGGCATCGCGATGGGCACGGCCGCCACGTACAATCCAGACACCTTCGGCGGCGGCTTTTGCTCCTGCTTCACTTTGGCGTTCCCACCAAGCTGGTGGGTGCAGGTCAATTCTCAAGCCGGAAATGGCATCACGGCTTTGCATGGCGGCAGCGTTGCGATCTACGACAGCATCGTCTCCGTCCCGCAGGTGCCGCTCGCCGCCGACACCGGCGCAAAGATTCACGTCGAGGCGTCGAGCTTTTCCGGCGGTTCCATGCAAATTCGCGGCGGATCGTCGTTGTGGCTGCAGAACAGCGGAACCAGCACTAACGGCATTCTCACATCCGGCGGTTCGAGCCTGGTTCTTGTTGGGTCGTATATCCAGGACAACGCCGCCGCGGGCGGCGCGCCCGCGCTCCAGGCGAGCGGCAACTCATCGATCACGTTCGCCGGCGGGAACTCGGTCACGGCGCAAAATGGCGCCTCGGCGGTTCAGATCGACCATGGCTCGAGCCTGATCGAGCAGACCAGCGCCCTCTATAACGGTGCAGACAATCCGGACAACATCAGCGGCCCCGGGCTGGTGCAGGAGCAGAGCACGCTGGAACTCGGGGTGGGACCGTTCCTCGGCGGGTTCGGCCTCACCTGGACGGGCAACATCCTCGTCGAGCAGACCTCAACCTTCCGGCTATCCGGTGGAGTCAGCATAAGCGGCGCCGTGCAGCTCCTGCAGGGATCGAACGGGTTCTTCAACTTCAACAACGATCCGGCCGGCGGCACCACGGGTCCAGACGCCGATTACGTCAGCGGCGGTGTCTCTTGCCCCTTCGGCGGCGCGCCGGCGTCGCACGCCTCGAATCCGGCGGATGTCACGCCCAATCCCGTGCCGATCGCCGTGAGCCTCGCCGGCGCCCAATCGGGGCAATGCCTCCCCTTCTGAGGCATATGGACCGCGCTTACGGCTCGTACTGCTTCAGCCCTTCGAGCTTGCCTTGGTCCTGGGCGCGGCCTCTGAGTTCGATGACGTTGCGGTCGGGATCGCGGACGAAGACCGAGACCGAGCCGTCCTTGCCGAAGGAGACTGGGCCCTGGGTGATGACGATGCCGTTCTCTTTGAGCGTGGCGATGGTGTCGGCGACCGAGGCGACGCGGAGCGCCACATGAGTGTAGCCGGGATATTTCTCCGGCACGTCCATCAGGATATTGCTCCCGGCGGCGGCGGCATTGGCGTTGATGACGAGATTGATCTCGACCCCGGCCGCATTCTTGATGATGGCGACGGCATCGAACGTCACCTGATGGTGGAGAGTGAAGCCCAAGACGCGGTAGAACGCCATCGCGCGCTCGAGATCGCGCACCCTGATGCCGATATGGTCGACCCGCTCGATCGCGATCGCGGCAGTTCCGTCCTTTGCCATCGCTCCCTCCTCTGCGCCCGGACGCCCCAGCATAGCGCGCCGATCTAGTGGGCGCGGCGAAAACTCTCTAAAGTCGCGGCCTCGCATTAGGGAGGATTGCATGGCGGGCGAATACCGGTTGGTGACCTATCGCGACGGCAAGGGACCGCAGGCGGGCCTTCTGGTGGCGGAGCGGGTCTATCCCACGGCCAAGCTCATCCAAGGCGGC
>DATNIY010000030.1:0-24182 GCA_035604195.1 Allostellaceae bacterium | reverse complement strand
GTGGGGCCTGGTCGAACAGCTCGTCAGCGACGGCGAACTTGATAAAGCGGTCGGACAGTGGCTCGATCAATTGCTTTCGTGTTCGCCGGGCGCGGTCCGGTTGCAGAAACAACTGATCCGCTCGTGGGAGGACGTGCCGCTCCGGGCAGCGATCGACGCAGGCATCGATAGCTTCGCGACCGCTGTCCGAAGCGGGGAACCTGCGGCAGCAATGGGCAAGTTTCTTGAACTGCAAAAGGCACGCAAGGCAACGCGCTGAGCGAATAATGATCCGTTGCCAGGTACATGATATTCCGTTGCCCGCCCGCCCAAACTTGGAAATCCGCGAAGCGACTGTCCAGAAACCGGAATGGGTCACTCGTCGATTCCGTGATGGGGCTTTGTTGCATAATTCCCGCTCGAGACGAAGGTCTCGCACCCTGCGCGACGTACTTCAGAGCACTCTGAGGGTGTGCGGCATGCCGAGTCCGGTCATCCGGTTGAGCACGGCGCATTTGATTGCAGCCTCGACCCGTTGATTATCAAAGGTCCGCGCCCAGAGCTTCCCGCCGAATCCCGCCTTAAATCGAAACATCGCATTCTCAGCCAGACTTTGCCGGCTGCAGCCGCTCGACGTTCGCCAACCCTATCGGCCCTGCACCGCAATCGCCCGAAGGGTTGCATCGCGCGCCACACGCCAAGTCGGTGGATCAATTCCTTCACTCATTCTCGCAGTCCGCCTCGGCACGATGGCTGCGACAGCGCCGCAGGCCAACACCGCCAACCCCGCCTGCCGGCGGCTCATGGTGCTGTAATCGGGCACCGGGAGTTCGAGCCTCATGAGCGTCACGACCGACCTCAGGAATCCCTGTGTGGCCCGAAGGCTGAGGCGAAAGACTGATTTGAGGATGAGCGTGCACTCGAGGGCAGCGTCCGCGTGTATCTTTGGCCGGCCAGGTTCGTTGCAGGTCGTGTCCCGCCAGGCGGCTATCGCGCGCTCGTCGAACCAGAGCGTCAACTGCCCGCGGTGGACCAGCGCCCGATTCTACGCCGGCCAATTTCGGACCTTGTATCGGACCGTGAATTCGCCCTTTCCCATCTCCCCATGGTACCAGCAACCCGCTGAACCCATTTCTGCAACAACGCCGCATTAAGCCACTGATTTTTACGGTGATTATGTGAACGTTGGCGAACGATCGCGGACATTGGCGAATGAGGGGCTTGGCGGAGGGAGCGGGATTCGAACCCGCGATAGGGTTGCCCCTATACACGCTCTCCAGGCGTGCGCCTTAGACCACTCGGCCACCCCTCCGCGCGACCCCACTGGGCGCAGCGGGCGGCGAGCCTAGCCGAGGCTCGTTCCCGCGTGCAACCGCGGAACCGCCTCAACCATCGCCCATCTTCAAGGCCGCGAGAAAGGCCGATTGCGGAATCTCGACCTTGCCGAACTGGCGCATGCGCTTCTTGCCTTCCTTCTGCTTCTCCAAGAGCTTGCGCTTGCGCGTGACGTCGCCGCCATAGCATTTGGCCAGCACGTCCTTGCGCAGCGCCTTCACCGTCTCGCGCGCGATGATGCGGCCGCCCAAGGCCGCCTGGATCGCGATCTGGAAGAGCTGGCGCGGGATCAGATCCTTGAGCCGCTCGCACAGCGCCCGTCCGCGCCGCTCCGCCTGGCCGCGATGCACGATGATGGAGAGCGCATCGACCGGCTCGCTATTCACCAGAATGTTCATCAGCACGAGATCGCCCTCGGCATAGCCGTCGAGGTGATAGTCGAAGCTGGCATAGCCGCGGCTCACCGATTTGAGTCGATCGTAGAAATCGAACACCACCTCGTTCAAGGGCAGGCGATAGACCACCATGGCGCGGCTGCCGGCATAAGTCAGGTCCTGCTGCACGCCGCGCCGCTCCTCGCACAGCGCCAGCACGCTGCCGAGATAGGCGTCCGGCACCAGGATCGTCGCCTTGATCCAGGGCTCCCCGATGTGGTCGATCCGCACGGGGTCGGGCATGTCCACGGGATTATGGAGATCGAGCCGCTCCCCGTTGGTGAGAAAGACGCGATAGACGACGGACGGCGCCGTCGCGATGAGCTCGAGGTCGAATTCGCGCTCGAGCCGCTCTTCGATGATCTCGAGATGAAGCAGCCCCAAAAAGCCGCAGCGGAAGCCGAAGCCCAGGGCGGCCGAGGTCTCGGGCTCGTATTCGAAGCTCGCATCGTTGAGGCGGAGTTTGGCAAGACTGTCGCGCAGCCGCTCGTAATCCGCGGCATCGGTCGGAAAGAGGCCGCAGAACACCACCGGCTGCACCGGCTTGAAGCCGGGCAGCGCCGCTGGCGCCGGCCGGCGGTCGTCGGTGATGGTGTCGCCCACCTTGCAGTCGGCGACCGTCTTGATCCCCGCGGTGATGAAGCCGACTTCGCCGGGGGCGAGCGCGTCGACCGATACCGGCTTCGGCGTGAACACGCCGACGCGGTCGACCACATGCACCGCGCCCGTGGCCATCAGGCGAACGCGCAGCCCCGCCTTCAGCACGCCGTCCTTCACTCGCACCAGGATGACGACGCCCAAATAGGAATCATACCAACTGTCGATGAGCAGCGCCTTGAGCGGCGCCGCGGCATCGCCCTGGGGCGGCGGCAGGCGGGTCACCAGGGCCTCGAGCACCGCCTCGACGTTCTGCCCGGTCTTGGCCGAGATCTCGATGGCGCCCGAAGCATCGAGGCCGATCACTTCCTCGATCTGCTCTTTGACGCGCTGCGGCTCGGCCGCAGGCAGGTCGATCTTGTTGAGCACCGGCACGATCTCGTGCCCCGCTTCGATCGCCTGATAGACATTGGCCAGCGTCTGCGCCTCGACGCCCTGGCTCGCATCGACGACGAGGAGCGAGCCCTCGCAGGCGGCCAAGGAGCGGCTCACCTCATAGGCGAAATCGACATGGCCGGGCGTGTCCATGAGATTGAGCTCGTAGCTCGCGCCGTCCTTGGCCTTGTAGGCGAGGCGCACGGTCTGCGCCTTGATGGTGATGCCGCGCTCGCGCTCGATGTCCATGCTGTCGAGCACCTGGGCGCGCATCTCCCGCGCCTCGAGCCCGCCGCACAGCTCGATCAGGCGATCGGCCAAGGTGGACTTGCCGTGATCGATATGGGCGATGATGGCGAAGTTGCGGATATGGGCGAGATCACTCATGGGACTGCGCAAACATAGGGGGCAGGTGAACTCGGCGCAATCCAAGCAGATGGAAATGACATACTTGCATCGTCATTCCCGCGAAGGCGGGAATCCAGTGCTGCTTGGACCCCCGCTTTCGCGGGGGTGATGAGCCAAGTGTTTCAACTGGGTCGGATCGCGCCCTAATCGACCGATGCCGCGAGCGTCATGCTGAGATGTGCGAGCGGAAGGCCGGTCTCCTTGGCCCAGGCATTGAAAATCGCCTGCACCTTGGCGCGGTCGGCCTTGTTCTTGGGCTCGCCTTTGAAGGCGCCCCATTGGTTGAGCGCTTTCACCACCGCCGGCGTCAGGACGAAGGTGTCCTTGCCGGCCATGCGCAGGAAGCGCGGCGTGGAGTTGCCGCCGAGCTGCTGAAAGCGCTTGGCGAGATCGTCCCACAACGCGACGATGGTCTCGACCGGCCAGTCCGCGAGATATCTGCCGAAACTGCCGTGCTGCTCCGCCAGGTCGAGAACAGCCGCGGCATTGGCGTGGACGGCGCGGAGCTTGCCGAGATGGCGGATGAGCCGCGCATCCTTCATCAGGCGCTCGACATCTTCATCGCTCATGGCGCGCACGCGGCGCGGATCGAAGCTGTGGAACGCCTCTTCAAAGGCGGGCCATTTCTCGTCGACCATGCTGTGCCGCAAGCCGGCGCGGAAGATGCGCAGCGCCATCAACGAGAAATAGCGGTCGTCCTTGAGTCGCTTCAACGCCGCCGGCGCCTTGACCGCGGGCATGCGCGCCTTCAGCTCCGTCTCGCCCAAGCGCGCAAGCGCCGCCTTGCGGATTTTGGCAAATCCGACCATCGCTTCAGCGCCGCAAGCTGCCGCCCGTCGCCTTCTCGACGGCGGCGACGAGTTTTTGCGAGAACCCCTCGAGCGCGGCGTCGGTGAGCGTCGCCTCCTCGGGCTGCAGCACCACGGTGATGGCGAGCGACTTCTTGCCCTCGGGCAGCCCGGCGCCGGCATAGACATCGAAGAGCCGAACTTCGCTCACCAGCTTCTTGTCGATATTGCGCGCCGCGCGCAGCAGCGTCTCGGCCGGAAGATCGCGATCCACCGTGAAGGCGAAGTCGCGCTCGACCGGCTGGAAGAGCGAGAGCTTGAGAGGCTGCCGGGCGCGGCCGCCGCGGGCGCGCGGCAAGGGCAAGGCATCAAGAAAAACCTCGAAGCCCGCCATCGGCCCCTTGACGTCGAACGCTGCCAAGACCGCGGGATGGATCTCGCCGAACCAGCCCAAAAGCTTGGGACCGAGGCGCAACGCGCCGGCGCGGCCGGGATGATACCAGGCCGGCGGGCCGGATGTCACCTGCACGCCCTCGCCGGCGACAGCGGCGGCGGCGAGCACCGCCATCGCATCGCCCTTGGCGAGAAACGCGTCGGCCGGCCGGCCCGGATCGTCCCAGCGCTTGGCGCCGGTGCGCCCGCTGCGCAAGCCGGTCGCCATCAAATCCTCGCCCTCCGGCGTGTCGTCGCGGTATTGCGGCCCGATCTCATAGAGCGCCCCGTCGGGAAAGCCGCGATCGGCGTTGCGCTGTGCCGCCTTGACGAGATTGGGCAGCACCGAGGGCCGCATCGCGTCGAGATCGGCGCTGATCGGATTGTCGAGAAGCAGCGAGTCCGGCACGCCGCCGAACAGCGCCGCCTCGCGCGCCGACATGAAGGAGAAGGTCACGGCCTCGACCAGCCCGCGCGCGGCAAGGCTGCGGCGCACCATATTGGCGCGGCGCTGGGCCGGCGACAGCACCGGCTTCGACAGCGCGCTCTCGCGCATGAGCGGCACGGCGGGAATGGCGTCGTAGCCGTGAATGCGCAGCACTTCCTCGACGAGGCAGGCCTCGCCTTCGATGTCGCCGCGCCAGGACGGCGGCTCGACCATCCAATGCGTCGCTTCCTCGGCGACGGTGCAACCGAGCGCTTCGAGGATGCGCCGCTGCTCGCTCGCGCCGATCTCGAGGCCGCCGAGGCTGCGCGTGCGGTCCGGCCGATAGCGGATGTGCCGCCGCCAGTCCGGGACGGCGCCGGATTGCGCGATCTCGCTCGCCTCGCCGCCGCACAGCTCGAGCAAAAGCCGGGTCGCGATCTCGAGCCCGGGCCGCACGAATTCAGGATCGAGCCCGCGCTCGAAGCGATAGCGCGCGTCGCTCTGCAGATTGAGCTTGCGGCCGGTCGCAGCGGTGCGCAGCGGATCGAACAGCGCCGCCTCGATATAGATCTTCGTCGTCGCCGCCGTGCAGCCGGTGCTTTCGCCGCCAACGACGCCGCCCAAACTCAAGGCGCCGTTGTTGTCGGCGATCACCGTCATCTCGGCATCGAGCGTATAGCTCTTGCCGTTGAGAGCGGCGAGCACCTCGCCGCGCCGCGCTCCGCGCACCGCGAGATCGCCGTCGAGTTTGTCGGCATCGAAGACATGGAGCGGCCGATCGAGATCGAAGGTGAGGAAGTTGGTGACATCGACGAGCGCCGAGATCGGCCGCAACCCGATCGCCTGGAGCCGCTCCTGCAGCCAGCGCGGCGAGGCGCCGTTCTTGACGCCGCGGATCAGCCGGCCGAGGAAGAGCGGGCACGCCTTCTCGTCCGGCCCAGCGAGATGCACCGCTATGGGGCAGGGGAAGCTGCCCGGCACCGGCGTCAGATCGAGGATCTGCAAATGGCCGAGGCCGGAGGACGCGAGATCGCGCGCGATGCCGCGCACGCCCAGGCAATCGGCGCGGTTGGGCGTCACCTTGATGTCGAGCACGGGATCATCGAGGCCGATGGCGGCGGCGAAGGCACTGCCGATTGCAAGACCCTCGGGCAGCTCGATGATGCCTTCGTGATCCTCGGACAGGCCCAACTCCCAGCCCGAGCACAGCATCCCGTTCGACTGCACGCCGCGGATGGCGGCCGTCTTCAGCACTTGACCGCTGCGCGGGATGACCGCGCCTGTCGGCGCAAAGACGCCGAGCATGCCGGCGTGCGCGTTGGGCGCGCCGCAGACGACCTGCACCTCGCCCGCGCCGGCGTCGACGGTGCAGAGCTTGAGCTTGTCGGCGTTGGGGTGCGGCTCCGCCTTCAAGACGCGGGCGACGCGGAAGGGCGCGAGATTTTTGGCGCGGTTCTCGACGCTCTCGACCTCGAGCCCGCGCATGACCAGGGTTTGCACGACCTCTTCGACGGCGGCCGTGGTCATAAGATGCGTCTTGAGCCAGCCGAGCGTCGTCTTCATCGCGCCGCTCCCAGCGCGAGCGAAGGGACATCGAGCGGCAGGAACCCGTAATGCCGGAGCCAACGCAGATCGCTCTCGTAGAAGATGCGGAGATCGGGAATGCCGTATTTCAGCATGGCGATGCGCTCGATCCCCATGCCGAAGGCGAAGCCCTGATACGCCTCGGGATCGATGCCGCAATTGCGCAGCACCTTGGGATGGACCATGCCCGAGCCCAAGATCTCGAGCCAGTCGCCGCCGGCGCCGATCTTCAAGCCGCCGCCCTCGCGCGAACAGCCGATATCGACCTCGGCCGAGGGCTCGGTGAAGGGGAAGTAGCTCGGCCGGAAGCGCACGGGCAGATCGTCGATGTCGAAGAAGGCGCGGCAGAACTCGATGAGGCAGCCCTTCAGATGCCCCATATGTGTCGCGCGGTCGACCACCAGCCCTTCGACCTGATGGAACATCGGCGAGTGCGTCGCGTCGTGGTCGCTGCGGAAGGTGCGGCCGGGCACGATGATGCGGATGGGCGGCTTCTGCTTCTGCATGGTGCGGATCTGCACCGGCGAGGTATGGGTGCGCAGCACCTTGCGCGCGGCTTGGTGCTCGCCGGCGAGATAGAAGGTGTCCTGCTCTTGCCGCGCGGGATGCTCGGGCGGGATGTTGAGCGCGGTGAAATTGTGAAAATCATCCTCGATATGCGGCCCTTCGACGACGGTGAAGCCCATCTCGCCGAAGATCGCGACGAGCTCGTCGATGGTTTGGCTGATCGGATGGATGCGGCCATCGGTCTCTGACTTGACCGGCAAGGTCACGTCGATCCGCTCGCCGGCGAGCCGCGCCGCCAGCGCCGCGCGCTCGAGCCGGGTCCCGGCATCGGCGAGCGCGCCATCGAGTTCGTCCTTGAGACGGTTCAAGGCGGCGCCGCGGCTCTTGCGCGCCTCGGGATCGAGGCCGGCCAATTCCTTCATCAGCGCGGTGACGCTGCCCTTGCGGCCCAAGGCGGCGATCCGAATCTCCTCGAGCGTCTCGGGACTCGCCGCCTTCTTGACCAAGCGAAGGATCTCGTCGCGGATGTGGTCAAGGCTTTCCATCTTCCCTCCGGTGACGAAAAAGGCCGCAGCAAGCGGCCCCTCCGTCTCTCGCGATCACGCGTCTGCCGGCGGGGCCTAGCGACAGGTCCCGCCGATAAATCGCCCGCCGCCGCGCCTGTCGCTCATCCCCTCAGCCCTTGGCGAGCGCCGCCTGCGCCTCGTGGACCACGGCCTTGAAGGCTGCGGGTTCGCGCGCCGCGAGATCGGCCAGGATTTTGCGGTCGAGTTCGATGCCCGCGCGCTTCAACCCGTTCATCAGCTGCGAATAGGTCAGGCCCTCCTCGCGCGCGCCGGCGTTGATACGCTGGATCCACAAGGCGCGGAAGGTCCGCTTCTTGGCGCGGCGGTCGCGATAGGCGTAGCGCAGCCCCTTCTCGACCTTTTCGATGGCGACGCGGAAGCTCGACTTGGCGCGACCGCGATAGCCCTTGGCGAGATCCAGCACCTTCTTGTGACGGGCATGCGCCGTCACGCCGCGTTTGATCCGCGCCATGGCTCAGCCCCGCAAATACGGCATGTAGGTCAACACCAGATGCGCATCGCCCTTCTGCAGGGTGACGGTGCCGCGCGCGTGGCGCTTCATCTTCTTGGGCTTGCTGATGAGGCGGTGGCGCTTGTGCGCCACGTTCATCTTGATCTTGCCGGTCGCGGTGCGCGAAAAGCGCTTTTTCGCCCCGCTCTTGGTCTTCAGCTTGGGCATTTCGGCCTCTTCCAGGGAATCCCGTTGCTGGCGGCGGCGAGGCATGCCCGAGGCGCCAATGCGCGGCCCCAACCGCCGGTCGAGGCGCGGGTTATAGCGGGACGGTCCTCAAATGGCAAGACCGGCGCGGCCGCGCGCTCATTGCGCTTTTCTGGTCTGGTCCGTGTCGGGGTTGACGGTGACCTCGATCTGCCGCCCGTCCGGGAGGGTCGCGGTGGCAACATAGGCATTGCCCTGGGCGTGGAAGTTGCTGAAGGCGTAGCCCCTCTCCTCCAGGATGTTGAGCGCGTCGGTGGTCCGCCGCGCCTCCGGCGTATCGCCGCTCGTCCGAGCCGCCTGCCGCAGCGGCACGGCGGGGTGAGAATGCGACGCGACGCGGCCCGGGGCCGAGGAGGGTTGCGGTGCCCCTCCCGAGCCGGGAGCGGGTTGGGCGAGGGCGGCACCGGCGAGCGCGATGCTTAGTGGCAGGGCAGCAAGCGTCTTTGGCTTCATGCGACAACTCCCAGAGCGAGGAACGACGGCGCACAGGGCGCCGTTCCTGCTTGCTAACGCCGCTCGGCCCGCGATCGCGCCGCTCGCTACGCCGTCTTGGCTGGATCGGCCCGCCCCATGACCGGCGCATGTCCGGGAGATGACATCGCGCTAGCCTCGCCGGCGCGCGGCCCGGCTCATTTCGGCGACATGACCATCGTCATTTGCCGCCCTTCCATGCGCGGGTGCTGCTCGATCTTGGCGACTTGGTCGAGATCGTCGCGCACCCGCATCAGCACGTTCATGCCGAGCTCCTGATGCGCCAGCTCGCGGCCGCGGAAGCGCATGGTCACCTTGACCTTGTCGCCCTCATCGATGAATTTGAGCATGCTGCGCATCTTGACGGCGTAATCGTGATCGTCGATGCCGGGACGCAGCTTGATTTCCTTGACCTCGATGACTTTCTGTTTTTTCCGGGCCTCGTTCTTCTTCTTTTGCTCCTCGTATTTGTATTTGCCGAAATCGAGGATTTTGCAGACCGGCGGATCGGCGGTGGCCGCCACCTCGACGAGATCCAATCCCGCCTCGGTGGCTCGGGCGAGGGCGTCATGGCGACTGACGACCCCCAACATCTCACCGCGCTCGTCGACGAGGCGCACTTTGAGAGCGGTGATTTCCTGGTTGACGCGCGGCCCGTCGCGGGACGGCGCAACCGGCTGACTTGTTCTGGCTATTGAGCACCTCCATCAGTTGTACAAAGGACAACGCCGGGGCCCGCCCGGCGGGTCCTAGGGCGCAAAGCGCACCCGCCCCTCAGGCCGAGGGCACGGCCGACTCGTCTGTCAATCTAGCGATGGCGTCCGGAAGCGCAAGATTTTCTTGCGCTTTTCCGCCGAGGCGGCGGAGCGCCACGGCGCGGGTCTCGGCTTCGCGCTTGCCGAGGACGAGCAGCGCCGGGATCTTGGCCAGGCTGTGCTCGCGAATCTTGTAGTTGATCTTCTCGTTGGTGAGGTCCGCCTCCGCCCGCAATCCGGCGGCGGCGAGCGCCGCGAGAACCTCGCCGGCATAGGCATCGGCGTCCGAGGTTATGGTGAGCACCCGCGCCTGCACCGGGGCGAGCCACAAGGGAAAGCGCCCGGCATGCTGCTCGATGAGGATGGCGATGAAGCGCTCGAGCGAACCGAGGATGGCGCGATGCAGCATGACCGGCCGATGGCGCTGCCCGTCCTCGCCGATGTAGTTGGCATCGAGCCGCTCGGGCAGCACGAAATCGACCTGGAGGGTGCCGCATTGCCAGTCGCGGCCCAAGGCGTCGCGCAGCACGAATTCGAGCTTCGGCCCGTAGAACGCGCCCTCGCCGGGATTGAGCGTGTAGGGCAGCTTCGCCGCCTCGACCGCGGCTTTGAGCGCCGCCTCGGCCCTGTCCCACACCGCATCGCTGCCGGCGCGAATCGGCGGCCGGTCGGAGAATTTGACCGCCACCTCGGTGAAGCCGAAATCGCGGTAGACCGAGCGCAGCAGGTCGCAAAAGGCGATGCTCTCGCCGGTGATCTGCTCTTCGGTGCAGAAGATGTGCGCGTCGTCCTGGGTGAAGGCCCTGACCCGCATGATGCCGTGCAGCGCGCCCGACGGCTCGTTGCGGTGGCAGGAGCCGAACTCCGCCATGCGCAGGGGCAGCTCGCGGTAGGAGTGCAGGTGCTGGCGGAAGATCTGCACATGGCCGGGGCAGTTCATCGGCTTCAAGGCGAGGACGCGGTCGCCGTCCTCGTCGCGCACGGTGAACATGTGCTCGCGGAACTTCTCCCAATGGCCGGAAGCCTCCCAGAGCGAGCGATCGAGGAGCTGCGGCGTTTTCACCTCGACGTAGCCCGCGGCCTCGAGGCGCCGCCGGATGTAATTCTCGATGATGCGGTAAAGCGTCCAGCCCTTGGGATGCCAGAAGACGCTACCGGCCGCTTCCTCTTGGGTATGGAAAAGGTCGAGCTCGCGCCCCAAGCGGCGATGGTCGCGCTTTTCCGCCTCCTCGAGCTGGAAGAGGTATTGCTTCAGGTCCTTCTCGTTCGCCCAGGCGGTGCCATAGACGCGCTGGAGCTGCGCGTTGCGCGCATCGCCGCGCCAATAGGCGCCGGCGACCTTCATCAGCTTGAAGGCGTGGCCGAGCTTTCCGGTCGAGGGCAGATGCGGCCCGGCGCAGAGATCGACGAAGCCGCCTTGGCGGTAGAGGCTGATCGCCTCGTCCTTGGGAATCTCGTGGATCCACTCGGCCTTGTAGTTCTCGCCGAGCGAGGAGAAAAACGCCACGGCCTTGTCGCGCTCCCATTCCTCGCGCGCGATCGCCTCGTCGCGATCGACGATCTCGTGCATGCGCTGCTCGATGCGCGCGAGATCCTCGGGCGTGAAGGGCGTGGCGCGCGCAAAATCGTAATAGAAGCCCGTCTCGGTCGCCGGGCCGAAGGTGACCTGCGTCTCGGGGTAAAGCTCCTTCACCGCCTCGGCCATGACATGCGCGGCGTCGTGCCGGATGAGTTCGAGCGCCTCGGGCGAATCGCGGGTGATGATGGCGATTCGCGCGTCGCGGTCAATCGGCGCCATGAGGTCCCTGGCCTCGCTGTCGACCTTGACCGCCAGCGCCGCCTTGGCGAGACCGGGGCCGATCGCCTGAGCGATATCCCGGCCCGTCACGCCCGCGGGAAAACGCCGCACCGCGCCATCGGGCAAGGTGATGGCGACAGATTCGGCCGCGTGCGGGGCATCGTTGCTCATGGGCCCTGGGATTTAGCCGAAGGCGAACGTCGCGGCAACCTCATCGACCCCGAGATCGGCAAGATCGGCGCGCTGCAGCACCATGACGCGCGGTCCCCTTGGCGCGGTGAGCGCGGGATCGGAGGCGGCGGAATAAAGCACCGTCGCGGGCGCACCGCCGGCAGTGATGAGATGCATGGGGCCGGTATCGTTGCCGACCGCGTGCAGCGCCCGCGCGCCCAGCGCCACGAGATCGCCGAAGCTGGTCCTGCCCGTGAGATCGAGCGCTGTCGGACAGGCTGCGACGATAGCGGCGCCGAGCGCCGCCTCTGCCGCGCCGCCGATGACGATTGCCGCGACTCCGGCCGCGGCGGCATAAGCGGCAAGCGCGGCGAAGCGCTCGACCGGCCAGCGCTTCGCCGGCCGATGCGCCGCGCCCCCCGGAACCAACAGCAGCAACCGCTCGGGCAGCGCAATGCCGGCGAGATCGCTCGCCGCCCAAGCGAGATCCGGCGGCGGCACCTGCGCGATGCCGGCGGCGCGGAGCTGGTCGGCCTGGCGGTCGAGCGTGTGCATGTGGTCGCGCGCCGGGTTGACATGCGGATGCGAGGCGCCGCGCGCGATCCCCGACCATTCCGGCCGCGCTCCCGGCCCCATCAGATGGAAATAGAAGCTCGAGCGGTCGGAGGTCTGGAGGTCATAGATTCGGGCGAAGCCGGCGGAAGTGAGACGCTGGCGCAACCGCAGGAGCGCGAGCGGCTTAGCCAGATGCGGACGATCGTCGATCCAGACGCGATCGAAATAAGGCGCGGCGCGGCCGAGCGCGGCATAAGGCGCCGAAGTCAACAAGGTGATCTCGGCCTCGGGATGGTGCGCGCGGATGGCGGCTGCGGCGCCCATCGCCTGAACGAAATCGCCGAGCGCGCCGAGCTTGATGACCAGAATCCGCGGCTGAGGCGCCGCCGCAACCGCGCTCACGCCGCCGCATGCCCGGTGCGCGCGACCTCCGCCGCCGCAGGAAGCAGCTCCTCGTAAACCGCGAGCGTGCGCGCCGTCATCTGCTCGGTGGTGAAATTGGCGCGGATATGTGCGATCGCGCGCCCGGCGAGAGCGAGCCGCGCTTCGGGTGCCAAGACGAGCGCCGCGTCGAGCGCTTCCGCGAGGGCGCCGGCGTCGCCCGGCGGGACGAGCCAGCCGGTCTCGCCGGCCAGCACCGTCTCCTGAGCGCCGCCATGCGCCGTCGCGATCACCGGCCGCCCCATCGCCTGCGCCTCGACGATGACGCGGCCGAAGCCCTCGGGCCCGGTCGAGGCCGAGACGACGACATCGGCGAGCATGTAGGCCGCCGCCATGTCGCGGCAATCCTCGATGATCTGGATGGTGCAGCTCGGCGGCAGGCGGCCGACCGCCTGCTCAAGCTCGCGGCGGTAACGCCGCGCGCCGCTGCCGACGAAGACGCAATGGAGGCTGCGGCGATCGAGCCGGCGCAGCGCCTCGATCAGAACCTGGTGCCCCTTCCAGCGCGTGAGCCGCCCCGGCAGCATGACCACGGACACGCCATCGGGCAGGCTCCAGCGCCGCGCGAGTGCCACGACACGGTCGGCGCTGGTGCGCTCGGGATCGAAACGGCTGACATCGACGCCGCGCGGCACCACGCGCAAACGCTCGGGCGTGACGCCATAGACCGCCGCGACATGCGCCGCGACGAATTCCGAGATGGCGATGACCCGCTCGCCGCGCGCCATGACCGCGTTGTAGCGCCGCTTGAGCCAGAAGCCGCTGCCGCCATAGGCGTTGTGAAAGGTGGTGACGAAGTGGCGCCCAGTGCGCCGGGCCGCCGCCTCCGCGCTCCAGGCGGGCGCGCGGCTCCTGGCATGCACGATGTCGATGCCATAGCCCTCGATGACCGCGGCGAGCCGGCCGATATTGGCGCGCATGACCAGGGGATTCTTGGCCGCGAGCGGCAGCAGGACGTGGCTGGCGCCGGCGCGCTCGAGCTCGCGCACCATCGGGCCGCCGGAGGAGGCGACGACTGCAGACCAGCCGGCGCGAACCAGCGCCGCCGCGACCTCGACCGTGCCGCGCTCGACCCCGCCGGCGGCCAGGCTCGGCAGCACCTGAAGCACGGCGCCGGCGTGCCTTCCCGGCCGCGGCGCCGCAATGCTAGTCTCGGCGTCCATCATGGCGAAGGCTGATCACCGGCTGCGACGGGTCCGATAGTGCCACCTCAGGAGCGAGAGGCACCCGACATTCTAGCGCGCGCCGACGGGGCGGTCATCGCCTACCGCCGCCGCCCCGGCAAATCCCCGGGCGTGGTCTTTCTCGGCGGCTTCATGTCGGACATGACGGGGACCAAGGCGCGCGCCCTCGATGCCTGGTGCGCGTCGCGCGGACAGGCCTTTCTCCGCTTCGATTATTTCGGGCATGGCGCCTCCTCCGGTGCTTTCGCCGATGCCACGATCGGGCGCTGGAAGGAGGATGCGCTCGAAATCCTCGATCGCGTCACCGAAGGGCCGCAGGTGCTGGTCGGCTCGAGCATGGGCGGCTGGCTCATGCTGCTCGCCGCGCTGGCGCGGCCCGGGCGGATTGCCGGACTCGTCGGCATCGCCGCCGCGCCCGATGCGACGGAGGCACTGATGTGGCAGCGCTTCCCGCCGGCGCTGCAGCAGACGATTCTCGAGGCGGGCGCCGCGCGCATCCCCTCGGAATATTCGCCCGACGGCTATCTCATCACCCGTTCCCTGATCGAGGAAGGCCGGCGTCACCTGCTGCCGCGCGATCAGATCGCGCTCGCCTGTCCGGTGCGCCTCATCCACGGCATGCGGGATAAGGACGTGCCGTGGCAGACGAGCCTCGACCTCGCCGCCCGGCTCGCCAATGACGATGTGCAGGTGATCCTGGTCAAGGACGGCGACCATCGCCTGTCGCGCGAGCAGGATCTGGGGCTGCTCATGCGCACGCTCGAGCCGCTGTTGGACTGAGCGCCACGGATTGCCCTTGCTGCACGCAAATTGCCGGAACTATCACTTTCGCATAGGCTACACTAGATGTAGCATAGCGCCGCGTGACAGGCCGGTTTTATTGAAGTCTCAATGGCATAGTTACGCCCAAGGGCGGAGTGGGGTTTGTACGCAAGGTGCGCTATAGTCTGCGCTATGTCATCCCGTAAGACGAGACAGCCTTCCGATCCGAAGGTCGAGGAGTACCAAACCTAGCTAAAGGGTTATTTCGATATGCTGCTGTGCCGTGGCGCGGTCCTTAAACGATCTTCGATCTTTAAACGGTGTGCCAAATCGGCAAAGTCAGTGGCGAGTTCGGCAAGGCCATCTGCAATGGCCCAAAGGTCTGCCGATGAATAGTCTTGGGTTACCGTCTGCAATTTTTTGCCGCGCGCCCGTATCGTCCTGCGGCGTATGGTTTCGGGCTTTTCCGATGGTCCCCACAGCCCATGAACAATAGTGTTTCGATCGCCGAAACCTGCGTCAAGGCGGGGAAGGATGAGCTTCATTTCCTCGGCAAGAGCCTTATCGGTAATTGCTCCCTCACCCGCCAAAATGCGCAAGAGCGACATCCGCGCATGAAAAGAAAGGCCGTTGGTCAATACAAGCCCGCGGCCAAGATCGATTTCGTAGAGGCCCAATATTGTGGATTCCATGAGGCCTTCAATGGCAGTCCACATGACGGCCACGGCGCCGATGGCCGCCAGATGGTCTTTGGGCGGCAGATATCGTCTTATGAACTTGGGTTGTATCGTCATGGCGGCCTCGCAAGAGAAAGCGAAACGAGAAAGCCGCCAGCGGTAGTGCCGGGTTGCGAGCCCGGCGCTAGAAGGCAAAGGACAGTTGGCAGGGATGGCGGCGCCGGTGCTCGCGCACCGCTTCCCGTCGTCCGCGCCGTGTGCGTAGATAGGCGCACACATGCACGTCCTTGGCCCGCTCGATGGGTGTGTCCATCCGGCCATTTCCTTTCGCGTCAAAGCGGGTAGAAGCCCGCTGCTCCGGTCTGCTTGCGACAGACCGCGCTCCGCATAGAGCCCGGCGTTAGCCGGTGAAGGGAAAAGGACCGCTGGCGGCCTACGTTTCGTCTAGCAGTGGCCCGCGAGTCGCACCAAGCAAAACCTTTGGCGGCTGGGTGTGCGGCCGGTGCGGTTTTGCTGGGATGGAGCCATGGAAAAGACGGAACCCGACGAATACAGCGACGAAGAGGCCGAAGGGCGCTTCAAGGAGGCGATTCGCCGGGCTGTTACGACGCCGCATAAGCCGCAACGGGAGATGGCGGGCAAGACGCCAACTCCCCAGGGGGCCGCTCAACGGAGGCGTCGCGCTAAAGACTCACCAAAATCCTAAGCATGCGGCGCAAGCTCGCGGCGTTACGCGCTTGCTGATTTTTCCCCACGAGACCGCCGACAGGTGAGGCGCTTTCCTTTGCCGCCCTTGATCGCTTCAATTGTGCGCTCGCTGTCATTCATCGAACAGCGATCCCAACGGAAGAGCCGGTCGCCGATTCTGTGAGAGAGATGTTCAATGAGAATAACCTGCCCATCACCGTGATCGTGGAACCGCCGCCATGGTAGAAAACTTCAAATTGAAATATAGCATCATGTGCACCTGGGGCCCGCGCGCCGACACGCCCGAGCGCTTGGCGCCGCGCTTTCTGCGCACGCTCGCGGCGCTCTCCGAGAGCGAACCAGACTTCACCAACTGGCATATTGGACATACCAAACATACGCCGCTTGCGGCCGCGAGCTTCGACGATGTCGTCAAGTTCGTCGCCGACGGTAATGATCTCGAGGGAACGGGCGCAGTTTTTCCGAAGGAGGGCTACTGGTTTTCAACCACCAGCTTTCCGCCGAACAAAGCGCGCAGAGTGCTTCTCCGTTTCCATGCCGGCTGCACGATACCGGCAAATCTCTTCATCAATACCGCCGCGTTGGAGACGGGGCCGCTGTGCGCGGAGAATGCCTCGCTCATCACGCTTTCCGTGCTGAAGCCGGCGTTGCTGGTTCTCGCCTCGCTCTGGGAGCCGATGTGGTGCGGCCTTGCGCCCTGGAGCGTGCATGATTTCCAGCCCAAGCGCGGGCCGCACCAGCGGCCGCGGTTCGGGGTGGAGTGGGTGACCTATCTCTCGCCGCGCTTTGCGCCGCTGGTGACGCCGCCGCGCACGGCGATCACGGAGTATCTTCCGAACGGCGCGCTGCTGATGATCGCGACCGAGGACCGCTTCACCGTCGACAACCCCGAGCACCTCGCCACCGCCCGCGACATCGAAGCGGCGCTTGCCCCGGTCAACGCCCTCCCCTGGCCGCCCGACGGCGATCCCGCGTCTTGAAGGATGCGCAAGTGTCCGATGATACAGCGCGGCCGTTTCCGGTGGCATCCGGGAAAACCATGGTCATGCTTCACGAAATGCGCGGTGGCGTTGTCTTCGACGCCAACCTCGCCGTGAGAATTGCTGAAGCGCTCTGCGAGACGCATTACGGCAAGGACGCGCTCGAACGCCAGAAGCCCTTATTCGTCATCGATGGGGGCACGTACTGGCGCGTTGAAGGTAACTGGAATCGCGATCGTAAAATCGACGGGCCGGGCCCGTTCTTTGTCTCGATCGAGAAGAGCGACGGCCGTGTTACGGATATCGGCGCGCGGTGGGTGTATCATGCGCATCCGTCCGTCATTCCGCTCATTGAGCAGCACGTGCAGGAAGCGAAATCGGATGGCACTGAATGATAGTTCGGTGACTTGGCTCGATGGGCTCTTTCCGGTCGGGCGCGTCAGTGGCCACGGCACTCTCTAGAACGAAGGGCTCTCATCACTTGCGAGCGAGCTGGGATCGGTCGGCTGCTCCGTCTTGAGCAGGGCCGCGAGCCCTTCTCGATAGCTCGGATAGAGCAAGCGCGCCCCCAGCTCATTCTTGATGCGGCGATTGCTGACGCGCTTGTTGTCGGCATAGAAGCTGCGCGCCATCGGGCTGAGCTCAGCCGCGGCAAAAGGCACCAGCGGTGGCGGGTTCACGCCCAAGAGCGCCGCGGCGAATGCGACGACCTCCGCCGGCGGCGCCGGATCGTCGTCGCAGACATTGTAGATCCGGCCGGGATCGGGCCGCGCCATCGAGGCAAGCAACACGGCAGCGAGATCGGCGACGTGGATTCGGGAGAAGACCTGGCCGGGCTTGTCGAGGCGCCGGGCGGTGCCGGCGCGCAGCGCATCGAGCGCGCTCCGCCCCGGCCCATAAATGCCGGCCAGGCGAAAGACGTGCACGGGCAGGCCGGCGCTGCGATGCAGCGCAAGCCAGCCTGCTTCGGCCTCCTGCCGCTGCCGGCCGCGCTCGCCCGAGGGCGCGAGCAGCGTTTCCTCATCGACCCAGCCGCCGCCGCGATCGCCATAGACGCCGGTCGTCGAGAGATATCCGACCCAGCGCAACCCCGGATCACCCGCGAGATCGGCGCCGTGCTCATCGAGCACGGGATCGCCGGACGCTTCGGGCGGTACGGAGAGCAGCACATGCGTCGCCCCCGCCAAGGCAGCGGCCGGATCAGCGAGCGGCCGGCCGCGCGTGAAGGGCAAGACTGGAAGGCCGGCGGCCGCAAGCCGCGCGCAGTCCTCCTCCGTGCGGGCGGTGCCGGCGACCTCCCAGCCCGCGCGCATCAGGCCATTTGCCAGGAAGCGGGCGGTGTAGCCGAGGCCGAAGCAAAACAGCCGGGTCAATCCGCGACCGCCGTGTCGGGTGCGGTCTCGAGCGAGCGCCGCATTGTCTCGCGGTTGAGCTGCGCCCATAGCCAAGACACCAGGCACAGCGCCGCTCCCGCGGCGACCGGCGCCCGGAAGCCCAAACTATTGGAAAGCATGCCCATGAGCATCGCGCCCAAGGCCGGGCCGGCGCGGAACAGCATGCCATAGAAGCCCATGACGCGGCCGCGCATCGCCGGATCGACGGCGGTCTGAACCAGGGTCTGCGCGCTGATCCCGGTCACCGAGAGGGCATAGCCGGCGACGATAAGGCAAGGCAGCGCCAGCCAGTAATTGCGCGTGGCGGTGAAGGCGAGCACGGCCAGCGACATGACCAGCGTATAATCGACGGTGCGCGCGGTCAGCCCGGCGACGCCGCTGCGCCGCAGCATGGAGATACCGCCGAGCACCGCGCCGATGCCGATGGTCGCCATGAGCCAGGCGAGGCCCGGCGCGCCGCGGTTGAAGACATCGTCGGCGAATCCCGCGAGGATCTCGATGAAGCCCCGGAGCGCCACGGTCGAGACCGCGAACAGCGCCAGGATTCTGCCGATGCCGGGATGGCGCAGCGCGTAGACATAGCCCTCCCACGACTGCAGAAAGAAGCGGCGGCGCGGCGCGGCTGGCGGCGGCTTCAACTCGATCCGCGCCACGGTGACGAGAAAGGCGACATAGGAAAGCGCATTCAGCGCAAAAGCGAGCGCGGTGCTGCCGGCGGCGATGGCAGTGCCGGCAATGGCCGGTCCGATGAAGCGCGCGCCGTTGAACACCAGCGAGTTGATGGCAACCGCGGCCGGCACCAGCGGCGGCTCGACGAGGCTTGGAATGAGCGCCAGCCGCGCCGGCTGGGCGGTGGCGTTGATGACGCCCAGGGCCACGGTCAGCAGGAACAACCCCTCGACGGTAATGATCCCGGCATAGGTCAAGATGCACAGCAGCGCCGCTTGCAACAGGCCGACCGACTGCGTCACCTTCAAGAGACGCAAGCGGTCGACGCGGTCGGCGAGCGCCCCCGCGAAGGGGCTGACGATAACGGACGGGATGAGGTCGGCGGCAGCGCAGAGGCCGAGCCAGGTGCCGGAATGAGTGAGCTCCCAAGCGAGCCAGGCGACCGCCACGCGCTGGATCCAGGTGCCGATCAGCGCGATGGCGTTGCCCAGCGTGTAGGTGCGGTAATTGCGAATGCGCAGCGCGCGCATCACATTGCCGAACCCGGCCCGCGGTCCCACACTATCCGCCATTCATTCCCCAGCGCTCGCGGGAAGTTTACCAAAGTACCGGCGAGCGACGATTTGCAAAATCATTAACGCCATCTATCTAATAGCGGACGGCAGGCCGGTTCCGGGGGCGGGCGAGTGGCGCGTCCGGTCGCCGCCATATATATTGTCTTGCTTGTCTTCCGGCAGATTAAGCATGACCCTCGGTTGCGGCAGCCCGTTCGAAGGCAGGGATAGCGAATGAAGCGGGTGTTGTGGGCCCTCGCTTTCGTGGCGATCCTGGTCGCCGGCGGGGTCTCCTATCAGGTGCTCGTCCCGGCCCGCTCGCAGACCGCGGTGACGCGGGCTTCGCCGCTCGTGCCGGTGACGGTCGCCACGGTCGCCGAGCAGGCGATGCCGGTGCGCCAGGAGACCATCGGCGCGGTGCAGACGATCGCCAGCGTCTCCGTGAAATCGCGGATCGACGGCGTCATCACCGAGATGCTGATCCGCGACGGGCAATTTGTGAAGACCGGCGATGTCATGATCCGGCTCGACAGCCGTGCCGCCGAGGCTCAGGTCCATCAGGCCGATGCGCAGCTCGCCCATGACGTGGCGCAACTCGTCAATGCGCGGCACGATGTCGAGCGCTACGCCCCGCTTGTGGCCAAGGATTTCGTCTCGCGCCAGCAATACGACACCGCGGTGACCACGGCCAAGGCGCTCGAGGCCTCGGTCGGCGCCGACCAGGCGGCGCTCGAGAACGCCAAGGTGCTGCTCAGTTACGACACGATCAGCGCGCCCATCGACGGGCGCGTCGGCACCATCGCCATCAAGACCGGCAACAGCCTCAAGGCGAATGACGTGCCGCTTCTCAGCATCAATCAGATCGTGCCGATCTATGTCGGATTCTCGCTGCCGCAGGACACCCTGCCGGAGATCCGCACCGCGATGGCCAAGGGGCCGGTCGCGGTCGAGGTGGTTCCCGCCGGAGACAGCGCGCCGGCCGAGACGGGAAAGCTTGAATACTTCGACAACGCCGTCGATGTGAGTTCGGGCACCATCGCCTTGAAGGCCATCTTCGCCAATGCCGAACAGCGGCTCTGGCCCGGCCAGTTCGTCAACGTCGCCATGACGCTTCGCATCGAGCCCGATGCGCTGATCGTGCCGCAGGCGGCGGTGCAAGCGGGCCAGAACACCACCTATGTCTTCGTTATCAAGCCGGACAATACGGCCGAGTTCCGCCCGGTGACGGTCAGCCGCACCATCGCCGGCATAACCGTCATCGCCAAGGGTCTCGCCAAGGGTGAGCGGGTGGCGGTCGACGGCCAGCTTCGCCTGTCCAACGGCACCAAGGTGGAAGTGCGCGCCGCCGCAGCTCAGCCGCGGGCAGGCGACGCGTCATGACCTTGCCGGAGCTGTGCATCCGTCGTCCGGTGATGACGACGCTCTTGATGCTGGCCTTCGTCATCTTCGGCATGTTCAGCTATCGATTGCTGCCGGTGGCGGCGCTGCCGCGGGTAGACTTCCCGACGATCGTCGTCTCGGCGGACTTGCCGGGGGCAAGCGCCGACACCATGGCGTCCTCGGTGGCAACCCCGCTCGAGAGGCAGTTCTCGACGATCGCCGGCCTCAGCTCGATGACCTCGACCAGCGGCCAGGGCATCACCACCATCACGATGCAGTTCGACCTCGACCGCAACATCGACGGCGCGGCGCTCGACGTGCAATCGGCGATGACGACGGCGGCGAAGCTGCTGCCGATCCAGATGACAATTCCGCCGAGCTTCCAGAAGGTCAACCCGGCCGATGCGCCGGTGCTGTTCCTGACACTGAGCTCGGACGTCCTGCCGCTCTCGGTGGTGGATGAATATGCCGAGACCATGATGGCGCAGCGCATCTCGATGCTCTCCGGCGTGGCGCAGGTCCAGGTTTACGGCGCGCAGAAATTCGCCGTGCGGGTCCAGGCCAACCCCGAAGCGCTCGCCGCCAAGGGGATGACGCTCGACGACCTGATGAACGCCGTCGCCGCCGCCAATTCGAGCACGCCCGTCGGCACGCTCATGGGGCCGCAGCAGAGCTTCACGCTCGAAGCGAACGGCCAGCTGACCAAAGCGGCCCAATACGGGCCCATCATCGTCGCCTATCGCAACGGCGCGCCGGTGCGGCTGCGCGATGTCGCGACCGCGGTCGACAGCGTCGAGAACGATCGGGTTGCGGGTTGGCTCAACGGCACGCGCTCGGTCATCCTCGCGGTGCAGCGCCAGCCCGACGCCAATACGGTTCAGGTCGTCGACAGCATCCGCGCGCTCTTGCCGGTCTTCGAGGCGGAGCTCCCGGCCACGGTCAAGCTCACCGTCCTGAACGACCGCGCCAGGTCGATCCGCACCTCGGTCAGCGACGTGCAGTTCACGTTGATGCTGACCGCCGTGCTGGTCGTCCTGGTGATCTTCATCTTCCTGCGCAACGTCACCGCGACCATCATTCCGGCGCTGGCGCTGCCGGTGTCGGTGATCGGCACCTTCGCCGGCATGTATGTCCTGGGCTTCAGCATCGACAATCTCTCGCTCCTGGCGCTGACGCTCTCGGTCGGCTTCGTCGTCGACGACGCCATTGTCATGCTCGAGAACATCGTGCGCCACGTCGAAGGCGGCGAGCGGGTGATCGACGCCGCTTTTCGCGGCGCGCGCGAGATCGCCTTCACCATCCTGTCGATCACGCTGTCGCTGGTCGCGGTCTTCATTCCCGTCCTGTTCATGAGTGGCGTCGTCGGGCGCGTCTTCCGCGAATTCGCGGTCACCATCAGCATGACGATCCTGATCTCCGGACTGGTCTCGCTGACCTTGACGCCGATGCTGTGCTCGCGCCTCTTGAAGCCGCATCAAGCGGCCCGCCACAACATTTTTTACCGCGCCTCGGAATCGGGCTTCAATGCGCTGATCTCGGGCTACGAGTGGATGCTGCGCAAGGTGATGGCGTGGCGGCGGGTCACGCTTTTCGTAACGATCCTGTCGATCGTCGCGGCGGCGTATCTCTACGTCATCGTTCCCAAGGGCTTCTTTCCCAACGAGGACACCGGCAACATCTTCGCCTTCGCCGAAGGCGCCCAGGACATCTCGTTCCAGGCGATGGCCGAGCATCAGGAAGCCGTGGCGCAGATCATCAAGGACGATCCCAACGTCAGCGACGTCAATTCCTTCATGGGCGCCACCGGCTTCACGCCGCAGCTCAATTTCGGGCGTCTGTTCATCCAGTTGAAGCCGCTCAACGAGCGCGCGCTTTCGGCCGACGAGGTGATCCAGGAGCTGCGTCCCAAGGTGGCGCAGGTCCCCGGCATGAACACCTATTTCCAGAGCCTGCAGAACATCCAGCTCGGCGGGCGGCTGGCCAAGAGCACCTATCAGTACACGCTCCAGGACGGCGACACCCAGGAGCTCTACCATTACGCGACGCTGATGCAGGAGCGCATCACCGACCTGCCGGGCTTCCAAGATGTCAATTCGGACCTGCAGCTCCGCAACCGCGAGGTGGTCGTCGACATCGACCGCGACAAGGCGGCGCTGCTCGGCATCACCGTCGATCAGGTGCGCAACACCTTTTACAGCGCCTTCGGCGCGCGGCAGATCTCGACGATCTACGAGCCGTCGAACGAGTACCAGGTCATCCTCGAGATCGACAAGCGCTACCAGCAGGCGCCGACCGACCTCAGCAAGATCTATTTGAAGAGCCAGACCGGCGCGGCCGTGCCGCTTCAGGCCATCGCCACGATCGGCAACGCTGTCGGGCCGGTGACCGTCAATCACCAGGGCCAGCTGCCGTCGGTCACGATCTCCTTCAACCTGGTCCCGGGCCTGTCGCTCGGCACCGCGGTCCAGGAGATCGCCCGAGTCGAGCGCACGGTCAACCTGCCGGTCACGGTCGCGACCGGATTCCAGGGCACGGCGCAGGTCTTCCAGGACGCCCTCAAGGGCCAGGGCCTGCTGCTTGCCGCGGCGGTCATCGTCATCTACATCGTGCTCGGCATTCTCTACGAGAGCTTCATCCACCCCATCACCATCCTGTCGGGCCTGCCGGCCGCCGGGTTGGGCGCGTTGGCGACGCTCATCCTGTTCCACGACGATCTCAGCGTCATCGCCATCATCGGCATCGTCATGCTGATCGGCATCGTCAAGAAGAACGCGATCATGATGATCGACTTCGCGCTGGAGCGGCAGCGCGCTGGCAACGCCACCGCCGACGAGGCGATCTTCGAGGCCTGCCTGCTGCGCTTCCGGCCGATCATGATGACGACGATGGCGGCGATCATGGGCGGGTTGCCAATCGCCGTCGGCATTGGCGCGGGCTCCGAGCTGCGCCGGCCGCTCGGTCTCGTCGTCGTCGGCGGCCTCGTCGTGTCGCAAGCTTTGACGTTGTTCATCACGCCCGTGATCTATCTCTATCTCGAGAAGGCCAGGACCTTCTTCGCCCATCCCGGTGCCGCGGCGGCGCCGGCGCGGACGGCGCTCGACAAGCATTCGGCGGTGCAGCCTGGCGAATAGGTCAGTCCTTCTTTGCCTAGCGCTGACGCTCGCCATCGCGGCGGAGGTCACCGCCGCGGCGTCCCAGGATGCGCCCAAACCAGTGCCCATGGACGATGCCAGCCGCTACGAGCGCTGCATCGCGCTGGTGCACAGCCAACCCGAGCAGGCCCTCGCCACCGCCGAGGATTGGCGCGCCGCAGGCGGCGGCTTTCCAGCCGAGCATTGCGCCGCGGTTGCGCTCGTCGGCCTCAAACGCTACCAGCAGGCGGCAGAGCGGCTCGAGGCGCTGGCCGGGGCGATGATGCAGGCGGCGCCGCGGTTGCGCGCGGATGCGCTCGAGCAGGCCGGGCAGGCCTGGCT
>DATNIY010000029.1:0-10375 GCA_035604195.1 Allostellaceae bacterium | reverse complement strand
CACATCTTTCGAGAAATGGTCGGTGCCCGGCGTGCGGGCCAACGCCACAACGAGCGAGGCGGCATCATAGCCGAGCGTCGCGATGCGCGTCGGATCCGAGTTGAACCGCGCCCGATAGCGTTCGGCGAAGGCAGTAAAGCCGCTGTTGTCCGGCGCCGCGAACCAGGCGCCTTGCAGCGCCGGCAGGCTCAACACGCGCGCATCGTTCCACAGGCCGGTGCCGAGAATTTGCGCCTTCCGCGAATCGATGCCGGCCGCCGCGAGCGCCTGCGCCATGGCGGGCATGGCATCGGCCTGTTCGGGGATGAACAAAGTATCGATCTGGTTGCCGAGCGCGGCGATCTTTTTCACAGCCGCGCGCATCGTTTGCGGCTGGTAATGTTCGATCTCCATCACGCGCAGGCCGCGGCGCGCCGCAAACTGCTGGAATTCGGCTTCGGCGACACGGCCGTAATCATTGTCGGGGATGAGCGCGGCGAAGGATTTCTTGCCCTGAGAAGCGGCATAGTCGACGATCCGGTCGACATAATTCTCGATCAGGAAAGAGAGAAGATAGACGCCGGGCCCGGCGGTCGACGTGTCGGTCGAAAATGCGATGACCGGCTTGTTGGCGGCTTGCGCAAGGCGCGCGACCTCGCGGACGTTCGGCGAGAACAGCGGACCGATGATGAGTGAATCCCCTTCGGCAATGGCCGCCTGCGCCGCGTCGCGCGCACCGTCCGGGGTCGAGTGATCGTCCTTCACGATGATGGTGATGTCGGTGCTGCCGGTTTCCGAGAGAGCGAGATCGGCCGCATTGCGCAACGACGTGCCGACGAGGCTCGAACCGCCCGAGCCTTGAGTCAAAGGCAGGATCATTGCGACGTGAACGGGTCCCGTGCCGATCTGATCGGCGCTGCCCTGCGGACCGGGAAGCGGCTCCGCTTGCACGGGAGTGACCGGGACCGAAGCCGTGAAATCGCCGTTGCTGTTCTGGCTCGAGGGGTTGAGCGAGCCGCAGGACGCCAAAGCCAGAGCCGCCCCGGCGGCGGCCAGGACTTTCCAGCCGCCGGCGCACCAGCGTTGCGCTGCATGCCGGGCAAGCCCGTCGGAAGAACCGTTGGCCAAGTTGAAAACTCCTCTCGGCGCACCGCTGGGATTGGCCGCATCGCAACGCGCTGAACGCCTGCCCTTGACGAGCGCCCGGAGCATGGCGCCGCTGAGCCAAGGGCCACGCATGTTTCAGACATAATATCCCTTTTCCCGCAACCGAAAGTAAACGAAAGCCAAGGTCCGCCTTGTGATCAATCCTGTGTTGTTCTACAAATGAAACATTCGGACGGTATATAGAACGGTCCCTCGGCACGGCGGCAAGTCCCATGAACGCGAGCAGAAATCCTGAGGTCGCGCCGCAGCCCTCGGGGTCGGCGACATTCACCGCCTTCGGCCTGAGAGCAGAGGCCGAACCGCTGGCGCCCGGTCTTCACGTGGTTGCCACGCCGATCGGCAATCTTGCCGACATTTCGCTGCGCGCCCTCGCGACTTTGGCGGCCGCCGATGCGGTCGTCGCCGAGGATACGCGCGTGACCAAGACGCTGCTCGCCTATTATGGAATTGCGACCCCGCTCGTCGCTTATCACGAGCATAACGCCGAGGTCATGCGGCCGCATCTCATCGCCCGGCTTGCCAGCGGCGCTGCGCTGGCCCTCGTCTCCGACGCCGGCACGCCGCTCATTTCCGATCCCGGCTACAAGCTCGTCGCGGAAGCCTTGGGCAACGGCCTGTCGGTCACTTCGGTACCCGGCGCCTCCGCCGTGCTCACCGCCCTGGTGGTCGCCGGCCTGCCGACCGATCGGTTCTTCTTCGAAGGCTTTCTGCCGCCGAAGAGCACAGGGCGCCGGCAGAGGATCGCCGAGCTTTCGACCATTCCGGGCACTTTGGTGTTTTTCGAATCGCCGCGCCGGGTCGCCGAGACGCTCGTCGATCTTGCCGCCGTGCTCGGACCGCGCGATGCCGCGCTGGCGCGCGAGCTGACCAAGGTTTTCGAAACGGTCCGGCGCGGCACGCTGCCGGAGCTCGCTGCCGCGGTCTCCGCGGCGCCACCGCCGAAAGGCGAGATCGTGCTGCTCGTCGGGCCGCCTGCGGAGGGCGTGGCGCAGATCGACGCCGCGGACCTCGATCTTCGCATCGGCAAGGCGCTCGAGACCCTCTCCGTGAAAGAGGCGGCGGCCGTGGTCTCCGCAGAGACCGGCCAGCCGCGCCGAAAAGTCTATGCCCGGGCGATCGAACTGGCAGCCCGCGCCCGCTGAAGACGGGAAACGTCGCCGGGCGCTCCTTTCCGGCCGCCGGGCCGAGGCCGCGGCAGCTCTCTTTCTGCGGCTCAAGGGGTATCGCATCCTGGCCCGCCGCTATTGCGTCAACGGCGGCGAAATCGACCTCATCGCCCAGAGATTCGATTCGATCGTCTTCGTCGAGGTGAAGATCCGGCCGACGCTCATCGAAGCCATGACGACGACCGACGCACGAAAGCGGCGACGTATGTCGCGCGCCGTTCGCGTTTGGCTCGCTGCCAACCCTTGGGCGGCACGCTTGACGCTGCGCGGCGATGCGATCTATCTCGCGCCCTGGCGTTGGCCGCGCCACGCCATTGCTGCGCTGCCTTTGGATATCGGATAGATTCACCTCATGCGGCGGGAGTCTCGTCACAATGCACAGGCACAGATGATCCCTAGTGCGGCCACGAGTTGTGGCCGCCACCGGCTCGGATCCGCCGGATCGCGGGCGAGCCGCAACAAGGACATGGACGCGATGAGCAGGCCCGAACGTGCCCTGCAGCCCACGCCAGCCGGGGTCGGCAGCGCCAAGGCCCCCGGCCCCCGCGGGGCGGGGCAGGACGCGGCAGGGCATGGCATCGCCGCCGATCTCATCGCCGTGCTCGTCACGGTCACCGCCGGCGAGCCGCGGGTGCTCACGCTGCAGGATGCGCGCGCCCTGCCCTCCGGGCCGTTCGAATTGACGCATCGCTCACTGCAATCGGGGCTGCGCGCTTGGGTCGAGCGGCAGACTCGTCATCCGCTCGGCTACGTCGAACAGCTTTACACCTTTGCCGATCGCGACCGCGGGCTCGGGCCCGATCAGCGGGTCATCTCGATCAGCTATCTCGGCCTGACGCGCGAGCAGCCAGCGGTCGGCGGTTATGAAGCGAGCTGGCAGAGCTGGTATGTCTATCTGCCTTGGGAAGACCGGCGCCTCGGCATCCCGCCGATGATCGAGGCGGTGCTGGTCCCCAACCTCAAGGCCTTCGCCGAGGCGGCGCCGAACCGCACTCTGCGTCAGGAACGCGCCAACCGCATCGCCTTCACCTTCGGCCTCGAAGGCAGGCCGTGGAACGAGGAGCTGGTGCTGCAGCGCTATGAACTCCTCTATGAAGCAGGCCTCATCCCCGAGGCGCGCCGCTCGAAGCCTGAGCTCGGACCGGCGCCGGCGCATGGCCGCAGCATGATCCTCGACCATCGCCGCATTCTTGCGACCGGCATCGCGCGGCTGCGGGCCAAGATCAAATATAACCCCGTGGTCTTCGAGCTGATGCCGGACACGTTCACCCTTCTGCAGTTGCAGCGCTGCGTCGAGGCGCTCGCCGGCCGCCTCGTGCACAAGCAGAATTTCCGCCGGCTCGTCGAACAGCAGGAGCTTGTCGAGGAGACCGGCCAGATGAGCCAGGACACGCGCGGACGCCCGGCCAAGCTCTTCCGCTTCCGCCGCGAAATCTTGACCGAGCGGGCGATCGTGGGGACCAAACTTCCCATCTCGCGCTCTTGACAAAACTTATACTCAACCCCAGCATATTATGAAGTAATGCTCAGGCGGAGTATATTCCATGGCCACCACCGCGCTCGCGCCTCGGGAGGATCTCTACGCCAAGGTACGGCACCAGATTCCGGCCATCGAATGGCCGGTGTTCGCCGTCGATATCGAGGCCATTCAGGCGCTGAAGAAGCGCCGCAACGCGGTGATCCTGGCGCATAATTACCAGACGCCTGAGATCTTCCATTGCATCGCGGACATCGTCGGCGACAGCCTCGCGCTGGCGCGTGAGGCGACGCAAGTCGACGCCGATGTCATCGTACTCGCCGGCGTCCATTTCATGGCGGAGACGGCAAAACTCCTGAACCCGCGCAAGACGGTCCTGATCCCCGATCCGGCCGCCGGCTGCTCGCTCGCCGAGTCCATTACGCCAGAGGACGTGCGCGAGCTGCGCCGCCGTCACCCCGGCGTGCCGATCGTCACCTATGTGAACACCTCGGCCGCTGTGAAGGCGGAATCCGACATTTGCTGCACCTCGGGCAATGCCCGCGCGGTCATCGAATCCCTGGGCGTGCCGCGCGTGATCATGATCCCCGACGAATATCTGGCGAAGAACATCGCCGCCGAGACCGGCGTCGAGATCATCACCTGGGCCGGGCATTGCGAAGTGCATGAGCGGTTCGGCGTGGAAGAAGTCGCAGAGCTGCGCGAGGATTATCCCGGCGTCGTCATTCTCGCGCATCCGGAATGCCCGCCGGAGGTGGTGAAAGCCTCAGATTTCTCCGGTTCGACCGCGGCAATCTCCTCTTACGTCGGCAGGAACCGGCCGGAGCGCCTGGCGCTGCTCACCGAATGTTCGATGAGCGACAATATCGCCATCCAATATCCGGAGCTCGAATTCATCCGCCCCTGCAATCTCTGTCCGCATATGAAGCGCGTCACGCTCCCGAAGATCCGTCGGGCGCTCGAGACGATGCGGCATGAGGTCGAGATCGATGCCTTAACCGCGGCGCGGGCGCGTCGGGCGGTGGAACGCATGCTGGCGGTGCGATGATGGACATTCACGATCTCGACGGGCGTGCGCTCATCATCGGCGGCGGCGTGGCCGGGCTGATGACGGCGCTCCATCTGGCGCCGGAACCTTGCGTCTTGCTGAGCAAGGCACCGCTCGGCCTGGAGACGTCGAGCATCCTGGCACAGGGCGGGATCGCCGCGAGCCTCGGGCCGGACGATGATGCCGCGCTGCATATCGCCGATACGCTTGCCGCCGGCGACGGGCTCTGCGTCGCGCCGGTCGTCCAGCGCATCATCCGCGCGGCGCCGGCCGCGATCGAAGATCTCGAGCGTTTCGGGGTTCAATTCGACCGAAGCCCCGATGGCACACTGCTGCTCGGGCTCGAGGCCGCGCATCGACGCAAACGGATCGTCCATGCCGGCGGCGATGCGACGGGGCGCGAGATCGTCCGCGCCCTGACGCGTGCGGTGCGGGCTTGCCCCTCGATCAGCGTGATCGAGGGCCTGGCCGCGCGGCGCCTCGCCCTCGAAGACGGCGCCGTGGCGGGGCTCCTCGCCCATGGTCCATCCATCCTCCTGCGGACGAGCCGCATCGTCATCGCCACCGGCGGAATTGGCGGTCTCTTCCCGCACGGGACAAATCCCAGCGGCTCGTTCGGCCAGGGCCTTGCGCTGGCGGCGCGCGCCGGCGCTCGACTCGCCGATCTCGAATTCATTCAGTTCCATCCGACCGCGCTCGATGCGCCTGGGTCTCCTTTGAGCCTGATCAGCGAGGCGGTGCGCGGCGAAGGCGCCATCCTGGTCGACGAGAAGGGCACGCGGTTCATGGCCGATACGCCGCGCGCCGAACTCGCGCCGCGCGACGTCGTGGCGCGCGCCGTCTGGCGCCACATGGCAGAAGGGCATCGCATCTTTCTCGATGCCCGCCGGGCGCGCGATCTCGATTTCGCCGGCCGTTTCCCGGCGATCACGGCGCTCTGCCGCGCGGCAGGCATCGATCCCGTCCGAGAACCGATCCCAGTGCGTCCGGCCGCGCATTATCACATGGGCGGCATCAAGGTGGATATCGAAGGCCACACGTCCGTCGAGGGACTCTGGGCCTGCGGGGAGGCCGCCTGCACCGGCCTGCATGGGGCCAATCGCCTCGCCAGCAATTCGCTGCTGGAGGCGGTGGTCTGCGCCGGCTTTACCGCCGCAGGCATCAGGGCCATGCCGGCGGTGCGGCGGCCCGTCGGGCGCATTGAGCCGGTCGCGCCGCGCAGCGAGGCGGGTCCGGTCCGCTCGATCCTCTCGCGCGCCGCGGGCGTCTTGCGCGACGGCGAAAAGCTCTGGCGCGCCGCGGCCGAGCTTTACCCGATCGCGGCGGGGAATGGCGTGGCGAGCGATGCGGCGCTTGTCGGCTTGATGATCGTCATCGCCGCTTTGCGCCGCGAAGAGAGCCGCGGCGCACATTATCGCGAAGACTTCCCGCAGCGCGACGCGACTTCGGGCTGGCAGCGCGAGATCGATCTCGCCGAGGCTTTCGAGACCGCCCGCGATCTCGCACCCGAAGCCGTCGCGTGACCATAGGATCGCGATGACCGCCCTGCCGCGGATCATGATTGAACCGCTCGTCCGCGCCGCTCTCCTCGAAGACCTCGGCCAGGCGGGCGATGTGACGAGCGACGCGATCGTGCCGCGCGAGGCGCGCGCGGAAGCCGCGCTTGTCGCCCGAAAGGGAGGCGTCGTCGCCGGCCTCGACCTCGCCAAACTCAGCTTCGAACTGATCGATCCCGCAATCGAGACGCGTGTCGAGAAACACGACGGCGCAAAGCTGACGCCGGGAGAGACGATCGCCACGGTCCACGGGCCGGCGCGCGGAATCCTGACGGCCGAGCGCACGGCGCTGAACTTTCTCTGCCATTTGAGCGGTGTCGCCACCGCCACCGCTACGGCTGTCGCGGCGGTCGCGGGCTACAAGGCGCGCATCGTCTGCACCCGCAAAACGACGCCCGGCCTGCGCGCGATCGAAAAATACGCAGTGCGCGTCGGCGGCGGCGGCAATCATCGCTTCGGCCTCGACGACGCCGTGCTCATCAAGGACAATCATGTTGCCATCGCCGGAGGCGTCGCCGAGGCGCTGCGGCGGGCCCGCAAGAACGTCGGGCATATGGTCAAGATCGAGGTCGAGGTGGATTCGCTCGCGCAACTTGCCGAGGCGCTGGCGGCCCGCGTCGATGCGGTGCTTCTCGACAATATGCGACCCGATATGCTGCGCGAAGCGGTCGAAATGGTCGGCGGAAGGGCCATCATCGAGGCCTCGGGCGGGATTACGCTCGAAAACGTCACGGCGATCGCCGCGGCCGGCGTCGATCTGATCTCGATCGGCTGGCTCACCCACAGCGCAGCGGCGCTTGACATCGGGCTGGATTTCCGCGGCTGAGCTGCTCAAATTGACTTTTTCCCGCTCCTGCTCCTATAAGGCGCGCGGCTTTAGGGCTGCGTCTCCCCTTCTCGTGGCGTCCTGACCGGCAAGCCCCGGATCGCAGATTTTGCGCCGGGGCGCACGCTGCGGCCACTATGTGATTATTCGCGACGGAGTTGAAACGTGAAGCGGACCTATCAACCGAGCAAGCTGGTGCGCAAGCGTCGGCACGGCTTTCGCGCCCGCATGGCCACCCCCGGCGGCCGCAAGGTGATCGCCGCCCGGCGCGCGCGCGGCCGCAAGCGTCTGTCGGCTTGAGGCCCCCAGCCGCAACCAGCGCCTGGCTACGGAGCGGAGCATGACCGACGGCAGCATGGAACGGGCGCCGCCGCGAGGATTGGGGCGGCTGAAGAAACGCGCCGAATTCCTCAACGCCGCCAAGGGAAGGCGTATTCACGCCAAGAGCTTCAGCATTCATGCCGTCTGCCGCTCGAGCCATGCGGCCGATGCCGCGCCGCGCTTCGGCTTTACCGTGACGAAGAAGCTCGGCAGCGCGGTCGTTCGCAACCGCATCCGCCGCCGCCTGAAGGAGGCTTTGCGGCTCACGCCGGATCTTTCGGCGCGGGCGGGCTATGACTATGTGATCCTTGCGCGGGAGGCGGCCCTCGACCAAGCTTTTCCGGCATTGCAAGAAGAACTCGCCCGCGCCTTCGCTGAAATTCATGCGCCGGCGCGCCCGTCCGAGGCCAGGCGTTCGGCAAAACCGCGGCCGCTCGCCGCCGCGACAGCCAAAAAGATGAAAGACTAGGTTCGCCGCCATGTCGGAAGACAATAGGAATCTCTACCTCGCGATCGCGCTCTCGATCCTGGTCATCATCGGCTGGAATTATTTTTACGCCGCGCCGCAGCTCCAAAAGGAACGCCAGACCCAGGCGCAAATGCAGCAGCCGAGCACGGAGGCGCCGCAGCCCGGCTCACCGGCTGCGCTGCCACCGCCCAGCCCCAACGCGCCGCTGCAAGGCGGCGTGACCGGGGAGAGCCCGGGAGCGATCATGACTCGCGCCGCGGCAATTGCGGCGAGCCCCCGCGTGACGCTCGACAGCCGCGACCTGTTCGGCTCGATCGACCTTAAGGGGGCGCGGATCGACGACGTGTCGCTCAAGGCCTATCGCGAGACGCCCGACCCGCATAGCCCCAACATCGTGCTGCTTTCGCCCTCGGGATCGCCGGCGCCCTATTACGCCGAACTTGGCTTCGTCAGTAAGCCCGGCCAATCACTCGCCCTGCCGACACCAGAAACGGTTTGGAGCGCCGATCGCGACAAGCTGACGTCGCAGACGCCTGTCACGCTCACCTATGACAACGGCCAGGGACTCGTCTTCCATCGCCGCATTGCGGTGGATGACCATTACATGTTCACGATCACCGACAGCGTCGAGAACAAGTCGGGCTCGCCGGTGACGCTTTACCCCTATGCGCTCGTCTCCCGTCACGGCAAGCCGAAAACGTCCGGCTATTCCATTCTTCATGAAGGCATGGTCGGCGTCATCGGCGATTCGGGTGTGCAGGAGCCGACCTATGATTCCATCGAAAAGGAGCCGAGGGCCACCAAGAGCCTCGATGGGACCGGCGGCTGGCTGGGCTTTACCGATAAATATTGGGCCGCGGTCGTCATCCCTGAGCAACACGTGCCGTTCGAGGGCACGTTCTCGGCGCGCGGCACCGTGCACAAGATCTATCAGGCGGATTTCCTCGCTGAACCGATGACCGTTGCCCCGGGAGCAACTGCTGAGACGACCGCTCGCGTCTTCGCGGGCGCCAAGCAAGTCCAGACGCTGGATATGTACCAGAACGATCTCGGCATCAAGAAATTCGAGCTGCTGATCGACTGGGGCTGGTTCTATTTCATCACCCGGCCGATGTTCCAGCTCCTCGACCTCATCTACAAGTTCACCGGCAATTTCGGCGTGGCGATCCTGATCGTCACGGTGCTCATCAAGCTCGCCTTCTTCCCGCTCGCCAACCGCAGCTATCTCTCGATGGCGAAGATGAAGGGGGTGCAGCCGCAGATGACGGCGCTCCGCGAGCGCTACGCCGACGACAAGGTGAAACAGCAGCAGGAGCTGATGGAGCTCTACAAGCGCGAGAAGATCAACCCGGTCGCCGGCTGTCTGCCGATGCTGATCCAGATACCGGTCTTCTTCTCGCTCTATAAGGTGCTGTTCATCACGATCGAGATGCGCCAAGCCCCCTTCTTCGGCTGGATCAAGGATCTGTCGCAGCCGGATCCAACCAACGTCTTCAATCTTTTCGGCTTGCTGCCCTATGATCCCACCTCGTTGCCGCTCATCGGCCATTTCCTCGCGATCGGCATCTGGCCGCTGATCATGGGGTTCTCGATGTTCGTCCAGATGAAGATGAACCCGGAGCCGCCGGACCCCGTGCAGAAGCAGATGTTTGCCTGGATGCCGGTGATCTTCACCTTCATGCTGGGAACTTTCCCCTCCGGTCTCGTCATCTATTGGACGTGGAACAACCTGCTGTCCGTCGCCCAGCAGACGCTGATCATGCACCGCGCCGGGGTGAAGATCGAATTGTGGAGCAATCTCGCCAACACGTTTCGCCGAAAGGCGACGACATGAGGATTAGCTGACTGGGAGGGAGCTTCCTTCTCCCGCAGCGGGAGAAGGACCGTGCGTCATCATCGATTCTGCTAACGATCAGACGACCACCATGCAGAAATTTCTTGCCAAAAGAAGTCACTTCTCTTGACGCCCCAGCCGGCGGAAGACCGCGATAGCCCTGCGCAAGATTTCGCGGAATTGGGACGCAGGCTCTTCGCCGCCGAATGCACATTCGTTCGGACAGTGACGGAAGTTGCACAATTGCCGCCTCCCGCTCCCGCTGAGATCGCCTTGGCCGGTCGCTCCAACGTCGGCAAATCCTCTCTTCTGAACGCGCTGACAAGCCGCAAGAGCTTGGCGCGGACTTCTCGCGCGCCGGGACGGACGCAGGCCCTCAATTTCTTCGCGCTCGGCGGCACGCCCTCAGCGCCTGGGCTTCGCCTCGTCGATATGCCGGGCTATGGCTATGCCGCCGCGCCAAAGGAGAAAATCGCCGCCTGGACGAACCTCATGCAGGACTACCTGCGCGGCCGGGCAGGCCTCTTGCGCG
>DATNIY010000028.1:0-2249 GCA_035604195.1 Allostellaceae bacterium | reverse complement strand
GGTCGCACGATTCATCTGGGTCTATCCGGCGACCTATCTGCCGCGCTGGTTGAGCCCATCGCTGCGCCGCCGCGATCCGCTGCCGCCCTGGCAGTGGGTCTTCCTGCTGGCGTTCGTCGGCGTGCGCGGCGTGGTCTCGCTCGCCGCCGCGCTGGCCATTCCGCTCACCACAATCGCCGGCGTGCCGTTCCCGGATCGCGATCTCATTCTCTTCGTCACCTTCGGCGTCATCGTGGTCACGCTGATCGGCCAGGGCCTGGTGCTGCCCAGTATCGTGCGCTGGCTTGCCTTGCCGCACGACGCCGAAGACGAGCGCCGGCGCGAGCAAGATGCTGAGATTACGGCGCGGCTGGAAGCGATCAACCTGGCGCAGGGCCGGCTGGACGGGCTCGCGGCCGACGGCAAGATATCGTCCGACGTGCTGGCGATCTTAAGGGCGCGCCATGACCATCGCGCCGGGCAGGTGGCGAGGAACAGGAAGCTTGGGCGCAAGGCCATCGCCGCGGCGGCTGAGCTGCGCGCGGAGCTGATCGCCGCGGAGCGGGAATACATCTACCGGCTGCTGCAGGAGGGCCAGATCACCGACGAAGCACGCCGGCGCATCGAACGCGAGCTCGATCTGGAGGAGGAAAGCCTCGCGTTCAAGAGACCGGACGTAGCCGACCCGCCGCTCTGAGCGAACGGGCTGCGTACGGCGTCAAACTCGCTTGCGTTTCCGCTTTGCCGGCCGTTGTGCTGAGACGGCGTGATGCTCGATGCTCTGTGTGGGCGCGCGTGTCACCGCCTTGGCGCGGTCGAGGACAAAGCGCGCGTAGTCGTCCAGGTCGCCCGGAAAGGCCTTGATGCGGCCGTCGGCGGCGAGCCAGAGCCGGTCGGTCACGAGTTCGATCAGCGAGCGGTCGTGGGTGATGAGGATCACCGCGCCCTCGTAGTCGTTGAGCGCGTCGAGCAGCGCCCGACGGCTTTCGATGTCGAGGTGATTGGTTGGCTCGTCGAGGATCAACAAATGCGGCGCCGTCATCGCGACAAGGTTGAGCAGAAGCCGCGCACGCTCGCCGCCGGACAGGTTGGCGACCGTGGTTTCCTGCTTGTCGAAGGACAAGCCGAACTGCGCCAGCCGCGACCGGCGCGCCGACTCGCTGTCGTCCGGCAGGGTACGGCGGATGATGTCCAAAGGGGTGTCGGCCGGGTCGAGCGCCTCGATCTGATGCTGATGAAACCAGCCGACCTGGATGCGGCCTTCGCGTTTCATATGGCCCGCTTGCAGCGGCAGCGCTCCGGCGATCATCTTGGCAAACGTCGATTTGCCGGCGCCATTGACGCCGAGGAGCCCGATGCGGTCGTCGACGTCGAGCCTCAGGTTGAGGTTGCGCAGCACCGGCGTGCCGTCGTAGCCGACCGCAGCGGCCTCGAGCTGGATCAGCGGCGGCGCCAGCGGCCGGGCCGGCGAAGGGATCGTGAACGGCGCCACGCGCTCCTCGACCACCTCGGCGATCGGCTCAAGCTTGGCCAGACGTTTGATCCGCGACTGCGCCTGCGCCGCCTTGCTGGCCTTGGCGCGGAACCGATCGATGAACTTTTGCAGATGGGCGCGCTCGGCATCCTGCTTGGCCCGGGTGGCGGCCTGCAGCCGCGTCTTTTCCGCGCGCCGCCTTTCGAAGTCGTCGTAGCCGCCGGTATAGAGCTCGAGCTTGCCTTGGCTCAGGTGCAGGATGGCGTCGACCGAATTGTTCAGCAGCTCGCGGTCGTGGCTGGCGATCAGCGCGGCGTGCGGATATTTCTTCAGCCGCGCTTCGAGCCAGAGCGCGCCCTCGAGGTCGAGGTAGTTGGTGGGCTCGTCGAGCAGCAGCAGCTCGGGTTGCGCAAACAAAGCCGCCGCCAGCGCCACCCGCATGCGCCAGCCGCCGGAGAATTCCGCCATCGGACGGGTAAGGTCGGCGGCGGAGAAGCCCAGGCCGCTGAGGATTTCCGCCGCCCGCGCCGGCGCGCTATCGGCGTCGATCTCGATCAGTCGCTGGTAGATCTCGGCCAACTGTTCGGGCTCGGCGGTTTCCAGTCTGGCGTTCAGCGCCTGCCGCTCGGTATCGGCGGCGAGAATCGTGTCCAACAGCGAGACCGGGGTGGCCGGATGCTCCTGATCGACCGATCCGATCCTGGCGGCCTTGGGCAGCAGGATCTCGCCGCCATCCGGGACGAGGTCGCCCAGAATCAACCGGAACAGCGTCGACTTCCCGACGCCGTTGCGTCCG
>DATNIY010000027.1:0-21028 GCA_035604195.1 Allostellaceae bacterium | reverse complement strand
GCCGCCTTGATGGCGACCTATCCCTCCTGCGAGATCGGGATGTATTATGCGATCATGCGCTCGGCGCGCATCTGGGACGATCTGGAAGGGATCGGCGTGCCCGGCGTTTGCGGCGTCTTCGCGCATCCGGCGCTGGCCTCGGGCTGGGGCATGGTGGTGATCTCGCTGAAGCAGCTTTATCCCGGCCATGTCGCGCAAATCCTGGGATTGGCGGCGCAATGTCCCGCCGCCGCCTATTTTACGAAATGGATCATCGCGGTGGATGACGACGTGGATCCGACCAATCTCAATCAGGTGCTGTGGGCGCTCAGCACGCGCTGCAATCCGGCCGACGACATCGACATCACGCGGAGAACCTGGTCGACCGGCCTCGATCCGAGCAAAGTCGTGGTCGAGGAGCGGCCTTACGGCTCGAAGGCGCTGATCGATGCCTGCAAGCCGCACCGCCATCTCAAGGATTTTCCGCAACGCACGCTGTTGCGCCGCAATGTCTATGAGAGCGTGTCGCGGCGATGGAAGGAATTGGGGTTCGACGACGAGCCGCCGAGCTTGTCGGCGTTCCATCCGAACTGAACGGCCCAACGAAGGGCCGGTCTGGGAACGGAGCCGAACCAATTGGGGAGACAGACAATGCGGAACCTGCACATTCCACTTCGCGGCACGGCAAGCGCTCTTCTGCTGCTTTCGCTGCTCTCTCCCGTTGCCGCGCAGACGGTCAAAATCGGCGTCATCTTGACGCTCTCCGGGCCCAATTCCGAGCCCGGCCTACAACTCGACAAAGGCATCAACCTTTATGTCCAGGAGCACGAGCGCGACCTGCCGGCCGGCGTGAAAGTGGCGCTCGTCCGGCGCGACGACACCGGCCCCAATCCCGAAGTGGCAAAACGTCTCGCCCAAGAGCTCGTCACGCGCGATCACGTGCAGTTCCTGGCCGGCGTGGTTTATTCGCCCAATGCCGTTGCCATCGCGCCGATCACTGCCGAAGCGAAGCTGCCCTTGGTGATCATGAGCGCCGCCGGCTCCGCGATCACGCGCATGTCGCCCTATATCGTCCGCGTTTCCGACACCTTGTGGCAGACCTCCTACCCGATGGGGCAATGGACGGTTCAGCAAGGCATGAAAAAGGCCTATACGGTGGTGAGCGACTACATTCCCGGTTACGACGCCGAGGGCGGCTTCATCAAGGCCTTCAAGGCGGGCGGCGGCGACATCGTCGGATCGATACGATTGCCGCTGGCCGAAGTCGATTTCGTTCCGTTTCTCCAGCGGGTGAAGGACGCGAAGCCGGAGGTCGCGTTCCTCTTCACGCCCGGCGGCAAGCAATCGAGCACGCTGATGAGGGCCTGGACCGATCTCGGCATTACCGCCGCCGGCGTCAAACTGGTCACGACGCAGGACGTCGTCTCCGATGAATTGCTGCCGAGCATGGGCGACGTCACCCTCGGCGTGGTCAGCGCCGGCGTCTATTCGCCGGTCGCGGCAAGGCCGCAGAACACGGCGTTTCTGCGGGCCTGGACGAAGGTCTACGGCGCCGATGCCGTGCCCAATTACAATGTCGTTTTCGCCTGGGACGGAATGGCCGCGATCTTCGACGTGATCAAGCAGACGAAAGGCACATTCACCGCGGACCAAGCGATGGAGATTCTGAAGAACTGGAAAAATCCGGACAGCCCGCGCGGACCGATCATGATCGATCCGGAAACACGGGACATCGTTCAGAACGTTTATATCCGCCGCGTCGAGAAGCAGAAGGGCATTCTGTCGAATGTGGAGTTCGCGACGGTTCCACAGGTCAAAGATCCCTGGAAGGAATTCAATCCGCCGCAACATCAGTGAAATCGCGCGGAAATTCGCCGCCGCATCGCGTCGCATGATGGATGGGAGGAGACATGTCGGGATTTGAGGGGTTCCCGGGACGCGATGTCCGCGCCCGGCTCGATCATCCCGTGATCGATGCCGACGCGCATGTCGTCGAATGCGATTTCGCGCATCTCGATTTCGTGCGCCAGCTCGCCGGCGAGGACACCGCCAAGAGGGTGATGGCGGTACGCGCCAATCACGGTCCGACCGTCCGCGGCTTCTGGTGGGGGCTGCCTTCGGGAGCCCATACCGGCGACCGGGCGATGGCGCAGTTGCCGCGCTATTTCCGCTCGCGCATGGACGAGCTCGGCATCGATTTCGCCCATTGTTACACGACGCGCGGGCTCAGCCATATGTATCTCGTCGACGAGGCGGCGCGGCGGGCGAGTTGCCGTGCGCTCAACATGCTCTATGCCGAAATGTTTGCCGATGTCGGCGATCGGCTGCGACCGGTGGCGGTGATCCCGGCCTATACGCCGCAAGAGGCCATTGCCGAGCTCGAATTCGCCGTCAACGAGCTGGGCTTCAAGGCGATCATGATCGGCACCGAGCTGCGCGGGCCGGCGCGGCCGGCGACCGGGAAGGATCCGTTCCTGTCGCCGACCCAGTCGACGCGCTCGATCGTGATGGATTCCCCTTACGACTACGATCCGCTGTGGCGGAAATGCATCGAGCTCAAGGTCGCCCCGGTCTGCCACACCTCATCGCGCGGCATCGGCTATCGCGCCTCGCCCAGCAATTACGTCTTCAACCATCTCGGCGATTTCGCCAATGGCGCGGAGTTCTTTTGCCGATCGCTGTTTTTCGCCGGCGTCACCCGGCGCTTTCCCGAGCTGAGCTTCGGCTTCCTCGAGGGCGGCGTCGCTTGGGCCGTCACTCTCCTCAACGACATCGTCGAGCATTGGGAAAAGCGCAATGCCAAGGCGATGGAGCGGAATCTCGATCCCGAGCTTCTCGATGTCGATCTGCTCGAACGGCTGTTCCGCGAGTTCGGCAGCCCGCGGCTGGCGCCCGAGCGCATCCGCGCGCGGCCGCACGGCACCTACCTGATCGAGCGGCCCGACCCGTTCGACGAGTTCGCGGCCTGTGCCTTGACCGAGGTCAGGGATTTGCGCGCGCTCTTCGTCGACCCGTTCTATTTCGGCTGCGAGGCCGACGACCGCATGATCGCGGTCGCCTTCAACCGCCGCCTCAACCCCCTCGGCGCGGCGCTGAAGCCGATATTCGGCTCGGATATTGGCCATTGGGACGTCCTCGACGCGACCAGTATCCTGTCGGAAGCCTGGAGCCTGGTGAATGCCAAGCTTCTGACCCGAGAGAATTTCCGCGACCTCGCCTTCGTCAATCCGGCGATGCTGCACCTCTCGATGAATCCCGATTATTTCCGCGGCACGATTGTCGAGGACGCCGCCGCAGACTTGCTCCGGCAGGCCCCGCACAAGGCCAGGGTCACGGCGAAAATTTAGCGGCCGGCGGTGGTTGGGCTGCTCCGATCGAGGGCGCAGGCGCATCCTCGCGCTCCGGGCGCAGCTCGTTGGCCAGCTCGCGCAGGCGGAAACGCTGGATCTTGCCGGTGGCGGTCCGCGGAATTTCCTCGACGAAGCGGATATTGCGCGGGCACTTGTAAATCGACAGTTGCGACTTGATGCGCTCTTGGATCTGGGCGGCGAGTTCCGGACCGCCAGCGCTGTCGGCCGGCACCGCGAACATCGCCAGCCGCACCAGCCCGTCGGCATTCTCGACGCCGACGACGGCAGCATCGAGAATTCCCGTCGTGGCGAGGGCGCAATCCTCGATCTCCACAGGCGATACCCATTGCCCCGAGATCTTCAGCAGATCGTCGCCGCGGCCATGGTGATACCACCAGCCCTCGCTGTCGAAGCTGAAGACGTCGCCGGTGCGATACCAGCCGTCGACGAAGCTCGCGGCCGTCTTCTCTGGCTGCTGCCAATAACCCCTGCACAAAGACGACATGCGCACCCAAAGGACGCCGGTGACGCCAGGCTCGGTGACGGGCTGATTGCGTTCGTCCAGGAGACGCAGCTCGACCCCCGGCTGCGGCCGGCCGGTGGCGCCGGCGCGGAAGGCCGTGGGCGTGTTGGCGATGAACAGGAACAACGTCTCGGTTGCGCCGATGCCCTCGAGGATCGGCTTGCCCGTGGCCTGCCGCCAGCGCTCGAACAGGCTGGCCGGCAGCTTCTCGCCGGCGGAAACGTAGCGGCGCACCGCGCCGAAGGCCTCTTCCTTGGCGTGAGCGTCGCGCAGCAGGTTGCGATAGATGGTCGGCACGCTGAACATGACGTCCGGCCGGTGGCGCCGCACCGTTTCGGCGACGGCGTCGCTGTCGGGCCAGCGGTCTTCGAGGATCAGCGTCGCGCCCATGCGCAAGCCGCCGAGCAGACAAAAGGTGAGGGCGAAAGAGAAGAACAGCTTCGACGAGGAGAACACCCTGTCCCCCCGCTTGATGCCGAGGATTTCCCCGACGTGCAGATCGCCGAGCAGCAGGTCGTGATGACAATGCACAGCGGCCTTGGGCGTTCCGGTCGTGCCCGATGTATAGATCCAGAACGCCATGTCATCCGGCGACATCGGCGCGCTCTCCAGGCGGTCCGGCCGGTCCTTGAGGAAAGCGCCGAGGCTGATCGCCGGCGCGGCCGGCTCGCTCGCAGTGCAGCAGACGACCAGCACCGGCGGCCGAAGCCCGCCATCGGCCACTGCTTCATCGAAGAGATCAAGAAATTCGCGGTCGATGACCATCGCCCGGCAGGCGCTGTCGGTGATGGCGAAGCGCACATCCCTCGCGGCCGAGCGCGTGTTCAAGGTGACGGCGACGCCGCCCACCTTCATCGCCGCGAGAAAGGCGGCGACGAACTCGGGCGTATCCTTGAGCAGCAATAGCACCCGATCGCCCCGGCCGACGCCGCTTCCGGCCAGCGCATTGCCGAAACGATTCACCAGCGCCTCGAGCTCGGCGTAGGTATAGCGCGCGTCACGGTGAATCAGCGCCGGGGTGAGCCCGTGCCCCGCGGCCAGCGTGGGCCCGAGCAACGCGTCGCAGGCGTTCATGCTTGTCAGGACGGGCGCTTTCGTCATGGCCGCTCGCTTGCGCCGCCAGCGACGACGAGAGTATCCCCGAGAAGGAGGTTCATGACATCGGCTCTCCGCCGGCCCCCGCGGCAGGTCCCGACGCCGCGCTTTCCGACCCGCGTTTCAGAATAGCATTTGACAACGGCGGGGCTTAAAGGTGAATATATATTCAGTTGAACGAATGGTCATTCAGAATGGCCGCGGTGTCAACAGTTTTTTGCCGGCGGCGGCCCGGCACCGGGGAATGACCGGCGCTCAGGCGGGACGGCGGCGCTGGCATGCACGCGGTCAACCGGCCGAGGTGGATGAAAGCGGATGAAGACGATGCGGCGGAGTTGATGGTGGCGGAGACGAGCGCGATGCGGTGGTGGAACGGGCAACATCTCGGCGAAAGGCACGCGACATGACCGAGACGGCGGATCTCGCAATCAAAAGCCAAGTCGCCGACGCGGCGTTGGTGCAACGCCGCCGCAGCCAGATCGTGGCGGCCGCGGTCGAGCTGTTTTCGGAACACGGTTTCTACACCACCACAATACAGGAAGTGGCGCGCAAGGCCGGCGTGAGCATCGGGCTCATCTACCAGTACGTCCACGATAAGGATGATGTCCTGCTGCTCGCGCTGCTCAGCGTGCTCGACTCCTACAAGCGCGAAATCCCTGCGGCGCTTGCGGGCGTGAGCGATCCGCTGACCCGCTGCTGGGTCGCGGTCGACGCCTATTGCCGGGTCGTCGATAGCCGGCGCGAGGCGACCGTGCTCGCCTATCGCTCGACCAAGTCGCTGCCGGAGGCGCGCCGCGATCTCATCAAGAATGCCGAGATCGAGACCAACGAGTTCATCGCGGAATGCTTGCGCGATTGCGTCCGCCATGGCCTGTTCCGCGACGTCAACATCGAGCTCGCGACCTACCATTTCGTCACCTTCGCCCATGCCTGGGCGCTGAAGTACTGGCGCATCCGCGAGTTCTCCACGCTCGAGCAGTATATCGACGAAGGGCTGGACTTCCTGCTGAGCGCCTTGCTCACGCCGAAGGGGCGACGGCAATACCGGACGCTCCGCGCGCACCGCAACGCTGCAAACGCCGGGGCCGCGCCCCGGCCGGAACGCTGATCGTCTCCTCTTGCCCGCCTTCGGGCCCCGCGACAAAATGCTCGGCGTCGAATCCGCTTGACACGACCGGCAAGCTGAACGATCATTCATTCAACTGAATACGCGTTCAGTTTCAGATATAGGCCGGACCTTCGCTCCCGGCCCGCTGTCTCGACCGGCGGCCGGCGGCGCGCGGGGCAACGTCCGGCGGCGACAGAAAGTGAGGGGCACCATGAAGCTTGATGGAATGACCGCGGTCGTCACCGGAGCGGCCTCGGGCATCGGCCTTGCCATCGCCGCGGCCATGGCCGAGGCGGGCGCCCATACGATTTTCGGCGACATCGCGGCGGAGAAGGCCGAAGCGGAGGCACATAAGCTGCGCCAGCGGAAACTGCGCGCCGATGCGGTCGTGCTCGACGTGACCGACGATCGCTCGATCGCCGGCTTCGCCGAAGCGGCGCTCGGCTTCGACAACCGCGTCGACATCGTCGTCAATACCGCAGGCTGGGGCAAGATCCAGCCTTTCATCGAGAACGAGCCGAGCTTCTGGGAGCGCGTCATCGCAATCAACCTCACGGGGCCGATCAAACTCACCCGCGCCTTCCTGCCCGGCATGATGGAGCGGAAGTCGGGTAAGATCGTCAACGTGTCGAGCGACGCCGGCCGGGTCGGCAGTCTCGGCGAGACCGTCTATTCCGGCGCCAAGGCCGGCACCATCGGCTTCACCAAGGGCCTGGCGCGCGAGATGGCGCGCTATTCCATCAGCGTCAACTGCGTCTGCCCGGGACCCACCGATACGCCGCTGCTGGCGGCGGTGCCGGAAAAGTTCCGCGAGGCGTTCCTGCGCGCCATCCCGATGCGGCGGTTCGGCAAGCCGTCCGATGTCGCCGGCGCCGTCATGTTCTTTGCCAGCGCGCATGCCGACTACATCACCGGACAGGTGCTGAGCGTTAGCGGCGGCCTGACCATGGCCGGATGAACCCGGTTTTCCCGAAAATGAGGAGCATCGATCGATGAAGGAAGTGCAAGCTGCAAGCTTCAAGCCGGCCCATTTCGGCTGGTCGGTCGCCGGCAAGGTGGCGACGATCTCCCTCAACCGGCCGGAGCGCAAGAACCCGCTGACGCTCCAGTCCTATGGCGAGCTGCGTGATCTCTTCCGCGAGCTGGTTTATGCAACCGACGTCAAGGCGGTGGTAATCACCGGCGAGGGCGGCAATTTCTGCTCCGGCGGCGACGTGCACGAGATCATCGGGCCGCTGGTGCGCATGCAGGAAACGGGCGACATGGGCGGCCTGCTCACCTTCACGCGCATGACCGGCGATCTCGTCAAGGCGATGCGCGCCTGCCCGCAGCCGATCGTCGCCGCCGTCGACGGCATCTGCGCCGGCGCCGGCGCCATCCTCGCCATGGCCTCCGATCTCCGTTACGGCACGGCGCAGAGCAAGGTCGCCTTTCTCTTCGTGCGCGTCGGGCTCGCCGGCGCCGATATGGGCGCCTGCAACATTCTGCCGCGGATCATCGGCGCCGGCCGCGCCGCGGAGCTGCTCTACACCGGACGGTCGATGGACGGCAGCGAAGCCGAACGCTGGGGCTTCTACAACAAGATCTGCGCGCCCGACGCGGTGCTTAAGGAGGCGCAGGCGCTTGCCCAAAGCATCGCCGCCGGCCCGACCTTCGCCCATGCCATGACCAAGAAATGCATCCATCAGGAATGGGACATGTCGATCGACGCGGCGATCGAGGCCGAGGCGGAGGTGCAGGCCATCTGCATGCAGACCAAGGATTTCGCCCGCGCGTATCGCGCTTTCGTCGCCAAGCAGAAACCGGTTTTCGAAGGTAACTGACGGGCGCGCCTCGTAAGCGCCGCTAGGTCGTAGCGGCCGCGGCGAACAGCCGGCCGGCGAGGCGGCAGGCGAGCGCGGCTGCGACCCGACGGCGGTAGTGGGCCGGGGCGATCGTCGTCCGCATCGGCGCGACTTGTTTCTGCACGAGCTTGCTGATCTGCCGAAGCGCCTCGGCATCGAGGGGACGACCGTTCAGCGCCTCGCAGCCGGAGACGAGCCACGGCCGTGAATTCGTGCCGGTCAACGCAATGCGCAACTCGGCCAGCGCGTCGCCCTTCCGGCGCAACGACACCGCGACCCCGGCGAGCGGAAAGTCGATGGCGCCGCGCAAGCGCGCTTTCTCGTAGCCAGCCAGCAGCCCCGGCTCGATCGGCAGCCGCACGGAGAGCAGCATCTCGTCGGCACCGAGTGTGAGATGCGCCGCGCCGTCGTCGTGGAAGAGCTCGTCCAGTGCAATCCAGCGCGTGCCATCGGCGCCGCCCAGCTCCGCCTGCGCTCCCAGCACCAAAAGCACCGGCGCGGTATCGCCGCTGTAGGCGGCATGGCAGCGGTTGCCCGTCGGCGCCACGTGGCAGACCGTGCCGCGATGCTTCAGACAGAAATCATTGCTTTGCCGCCACCACTCGCTTTGATTGTAGAACACGCAGCGCGTATCGAGGCAGAGATTGCCGCCGAGCGTCGCGCTCGCGCGATGCGTCGAGGCGGCGACGGTGGCGGCAGCATCGGCCAGCGCCGGGAAATAACGCCGGATGAGGGCATCATCGACGAGGCGCGCCAGCGTCACCCCGACGCCGATGCGGATGTCGGCCGGATCGGCCGCGATCTCCTGCATGCCGGGCAGCCCGGTGATGTCGATGAGCGCCGTAGGGCTGCCGAGCCCGTGACGCAAATTGGCGATGAGATCGGTGCCGCCGGCGAGGAGTTGGCAGTCGGCATGGCTGCGGCGCGCGGCCACCACCTCGGCGACGCTTGCCGCGCGGATCAGCGCAAAGGACGGAAGCAGGCTCATGAGGCGGCTCCACGTGCCGCGGCGATCCGGCTGTCACGCTGCCGGCGCGCCAACGCCTCGAGAATGCGGTCCGGCGTGATCGGCAGCTCCGTCATGCGCAGCCCGACCGCGTCGGCGATCGCATTGGTCACCGCCGGCAGGAAGCTGGCGAGCGATCCCTCGCTCGCTTCCTTGGCGCCGAAGGGACCGTTGGGATCGAGGCATTCGACGATATGCATCTCGATCGGCGGCGATTCCACGATCGTCGGTATGGGATAGCCGAGCAGGCTCGCATGCAACGGCAGGCCGCCCTCGTAGCGGGTCTCTTCGCCCAAGGCCTGGGCCATGCCCATCCATACCGAGCCCTGCACCTGCCCTTCGACCGCGAGCGGGTTGATGGCGCGCCCGCAATCATGCGCGACCCAGACCTTCTCGACGCGGACCATGCCGGTATCGGCATCGACATCGACCTCGACGACCTGCGCGGCATAGCTGAGCGCCATGGTGGAGCCCACGGCGCCGCCGCGATGCTTGCCGCCCTGGTATTCGACGGGCACGGTGAAGGTCCCCTTCACGATGATGCTGCCGCCCTGGGCGAGCGCAGCCGCCGCGACTTCGCGGAAGGCGAGGCCGGGGCCCTCCCCGCCGATGACGCGGAAGCGCTCGTCCACGCACTCGATCCGGTCCGGCGGGCTCTCCAGCTTTCGCGCCGCGGCGCCGAGGAGGATGTCGCGTAGTTGCCGCGCGGCGTCGATCGCGGCGTTTCCCACCATGAAGGTGACGCGCGAGGAATAGGAGCCGTTGTCCTTCGGCGTCACCGCGCTGTCGGTGGCGATGATGCGCAGCCGGCCGAGATCGACGCCGACGATTTCGGCCACGGCCTGGGTGAGCATGGTGGAGGAGCCCTGGCCGATATCGGCGGCCCCGGTCAGGATGGTGATGCCGCCGTCGAAGTCGAGCCGAAGCTCCACCACGGCATGCGGCTCGCCGGTCCGATGGATCGGCTTGCCGGCGCCGCTGACATAATGCGAGCATGCCATGCCCAGGCCGCGCCCGGGCGGCAAGCGGCCTTTGCGCCTCTGCCAGCCGCTTGCTTCCTGGACCCAGTCGAGGCACTCGGGCAGGCCGTAGGAGTTGATGATGATGCCGTTCGCCGTCTGGGTCGGCGTCGCCAGCAGGTTGGCGCGGCGCACGGCGAAGGGATCGAGGCCGAGTTCGGCGGCCATGGTGTCGAGCAGGCACTCGAAGGCGTGGCGCGCATCGACCGAGCCGTGGCCGCGCATCGCGCCGCAGGGCGGCGTGTTGGTTTGGACGCGGCAGCCGTCGTATTTCACCGCCGGGATGTCATAGATGCCGTGCAACAGCGAGCCGGCATAGAGGATGGTGATGATACCGTAGCTGGCATAGGCGCCGCCGCGCTGCACCACGTCGCAGGCCACGGCGGTCAACCGCCCTTGGCGCGTCATGCCCAGCTTCACGCGGATTTCCGTCTCGGGCCGGCCGCGATGGGTCAGGAAGGTCTCCTCGCGCGTCAGGTTGAGCCGCACCGTGCCGCGCGCGGCGCGCGCGAGGAGCGCGGCGACGATCTCGAAATTGAGCGGCTCGACGCGCGCGCCGAAGCCGCCGCCGACGAAGGGCTTCACCACGCGGATCTGCGATTCCTCGAAACCAAGGCAGCGCGCCAGCATGAGGTGGAGGTAGTACGGCACTTGGGTCACGCTATAGAGCGTCAGCCGCTGCCGCTCGGCGTCGTACTCGGCCAGCGCCGCATGCGGCTCGATCTGCCCATGCGCCACCTCGGCGCAGCGATAGTGCGCCTCGCGCACGAGGTCGGCGGCGGCAAATCCGGCGGCAAGGTCGCCGAACTCGTCATGCACCGCGCGCAGCACGTTGCCGGGGTGGTTGTCGTGCAGCAGCACCGCCCCCGGCGCGCGCGCGGTCTCGGCCGAGAAATAGGCGGGCAATTCGCGCACGCTTAGCCGGATAAGCGCCAACGCCCGCTCGGCGGTCTCCTCGTCGACGGCGGCCACCGCCGCCACCGGCTCGCCGCGGTAGCGCAAGCGCCCGCGCGCCAGCGGGTATTCGTCCATGCTGATGGGCAGCACGCCGAAGGTCTTGTCGCAATCGGCGCCGGTGATGACGGCGACGACTCCGGGCAGCGCCCGCGCCGCGGCGACGTCGACGTCGAGCAGTTCGGCATGGGCATAAGGGCTGCGCAGGATGCGGCCGACCAGCGCGTGCGCCGGAAGGTCGGCCGTGTAGGCCGCGCGCCCCGACACCTTCTCGATGCCGTCGACGAGCGGCAGCCGCCGCCCTACGGCGGGCTCGTGCAGCTTGGTCATGGCGCGTTCCCCGCTGCCGCCTGAACGGATTCGATGATTTTGACGTAACCGGTGCAGCGGCACAGGTTGCCCGAAAGCGCCGTGCGGATTTGCGCCTCGTCTGGACTGGGGTTGCGCCGGAGCAGCGCCTCGGCCGCCATGATCATGCCGGGCGTGCAGAAGCCGCATTGCGTGCCCAGCTTCTCGTGGAAGGCCCGCTGCAGCGGCGACAGCCGGCCGGGCGATCCGATGCCTTCGATCGTCTCGACATGCTGGCCGGCGCAGCGCGCGGCGAGCGTCAGGCAGGCATGCCGCGGCTCGCCGTCGACGAGCACCGTGCAGGCGCCGCATTCGCCGCCATCGCAGCCGCGCTTGGTGCCGGTGAGGCCGGCCAAGTCGCGGAGATACTCGACCAGCAGCAGATTGTCCGAGACCAGATCCGTCCGCTTCCTGCCGTTGAGCGTCAGGGAAAGAATCGTGCCCATCACGCGCATCCCCTCGGACGGTGGCGACAGCCTGCCTTTTGGAGCCCGCAGATCGGGTGCGCGATAAGGCGCCTTGCGCGCGCGACAACGATCCAATTCATGCGTTCGGCGCCGCTGGAACGACCGCAGTCGCTTCGAGCTCCACCTTTCCCGGGTGGTCGAGGAGGTCGGTGACGAAGATCATGCTCATCGTCGGGAAATGTCGCCCCATCAGGCGCCGCCAGATGCGGCCGATATCGGCCCGCGCCGCGAGATAGGCGGGCTTATCGGTGCAATAGACGGTCATGCGGCAGATATGCTCCGCTCGCCCGCCGGCTTCGGCGAGGACGGTGAGCACGTTTTCGAGCGCCTGCTCAAATTGCGGCGCGAGCTCGGGCGAGCGGAAGACCTGGTCGGCGTCCCAGCCGACTTGGCCGGCGACGAAGACGAGGCGCCCTGGCTCGGCGGCGATTCCGTTCGCATAGCCGATCGGCGGTTTCCAGCCCTGTGGCAGCAGTACAGTCATCATCCCCCTCCCTCAATCCGGCATGCGAGGCTCGTCGGGATCGTAGGCCCAATCCTCCTCGGGCTTGGGCAGGCGCGCGAGCAACTCGCGCACGAGCTCGACATGCAGTTTTTCCTCTTGCGCGAATTCGCTCGCGAGGCGGCGGATGTCGTCGGGAGCCGCGCTGTGCGAAAGGTTGGAAAAGAAAGCGAAGGCGCGCAGTTCGTTCCGCAGCGCGATCTGGAGCGCATGGTAGGGCGTCATGAGATAATGGAGGGCGTCGCCGAGAGTGGTCTCGAGCCCTTCGGCGCCCGGCGCGGCCAGAGCCGCGCCCGGCGCAACCGCGACGCCGCGCTCGGCAAGGTCGCGCGCCAGCGCCTCAGCGTGCTTGCGCTCGGCGCCGGCGAGCTTGCGAAAGAGGTCGGCGACGTCGACATTGCTGTGCAGCTCCAGCTGCGCCGCGAACTCCGCATAGCGCTCCGTCGCCTCGATCTCCATGGCATAGGCGCGCGCAAGGAGGTCTTCGACGGTGGAAATGGCCGGTGCGTCCGCTCCGGGATCGCCCGGGTCCACCGCGGTCATAGCGCGAACTCCCGCGCCAGATCCTGCAGCGACCGCTGCGCTCGCCCGATCTCGGGCTGATAGGGCTTGCGGTTGCCGGCATAGAGTATGCCGATGTTGAAGCCGTCATCGGTCATGATGCGCCGCGCCGCCCGCGCCGCATCGTTGGTCACCGGCACCGGCGAGGGCCGCGCAAGCTCTTTCCAGTCCCGCTGCTCCGGGCGGAAGGTGATGCACGGGCTCAAGATCTCGACAAAGGAAAACCCCGGCGACTTGACCGCCTCGGCGATGATGTGCGCAGTGCCGATGACGTCGCCGGAAAAGGCTCGGCCGACAAAGTTGGCCCCCGAGGCAAGCGCGATGACCAGCGGCTGAAACGGCCGCAACCCCGTGCCGCCCGGCGTCAAGGCATTGTCCCAATCGGGTTCGGTGGTCGGCGAGGATTGGCCCTTCGTCATGCCGTAGACATGGTTGTCCATGACGATGTAGGTGAGGTCGACATTGCGCCGGCAGGCGTGGAGAAAGTGGTTGCCGCCGATCGAGTAGCCGTCGCCGTCGCCGCCCGTGGCGATCACGGTGAGATCGGGGCGCGACACCTTGAGGCCGGTGGCGACCGCCAGCGCCCGGCCGTGCACGCCGTGGAAGCCATAGCAATTCGTGTAGGCCGGCATGCGCGAGGAGCAGCCGATGCCCGAGACGATCGCGACCTCCTCGCGGCGGCAGGTGAGATCGGCAAGCGCTCGCGCGAGCGAGGTGAGCACCCCGTGATCGCCGCAACCGGGGCACCATACCGGCTTGGTATCCGATTTGAAGTCCTTCGCCGAGGGCAGCGTCGTGACCGGCGCGTTCATGGGCGGCTCCATTCGACGAGTTCGCGGTAAATGTCGCCGGGACGCATCGGCTGCGCCCCGGGACAGTGCATAGCGCGCAGTTCGGCAGCGAGCGCGTGCTCGGCGCGGAGATAGCGGTAGAACTGGCCGCTATGGGTCTGCTCGACGACAAGGGCGCGTTTGACGCCTTTGAGCGCCGCGGCCAGTCGATCGGGATGCGGCGGCGACAGGAGCCGCAGCGACACCAGCTTCACGGCGATGCCGTCATCGCGGGCGCGCGCGATCGCCTCGCGCACCGGCCCGGTGCACGAGCCCCAGGTGAGGACGGCGATCTCGCCATCGCCCTCGATCTCGGCCCAATGCGGCCCGAAATCGACCGAGCCGAGCTTGCGCTGCCGCTTGTCGAGCTGGGCAATGTGATCCTTCGCCTGGCTCGACGGCGTGCCGCGCTCGTTGTGCTCGAGCCCGTCGGCCGTGTACATGAGGCCGGGCGCGCCGGGGATCGCCATGGGCGAAACGCCGGACGGGGTGAGCGCGTAGCGCCTGTAGTCCTGCCCGTTAGCGGCGGCGACGGCGCGCTTGCCGGCGAATTCCTCGTCGCGCGGCGGGTCGATCACCATGCGCGTCTGCCCCATCGACTGATCGGACAGCACCACCACCGGCACCTGCATGGCCTCGGCGAGATGGACCGCCCATTGCGTCGTCGCCAGGCAATCAGCCACCGAATTCGGCGCCACGACCACATGCGGCGCATCGCCATGCACGCCATAAAGCGCGAGATTGAGATCGCTCTGCTCCGACTTGGTGGGAATGCCGGTCGATGGCCCGCAGCGCATGACGTCGACGACGACGATCGGCACCTCGGCGGCGACGGCGAGGCCGAGCGATTCCGTCATCAGCGCGAGCCCGGGACCCGATGTCGCCGTCAGCGCCGGCGTTCCGCCATAGGATGCGCCGATCGCCATGTTGATCGAAGCCAACTCGTCCTCGGCCTGCACCAGCACCCCGCCCAGCCCGCTCAAGGCCGGCGACATCCACTCCAGCAGCTCCGTCGCCGGCGTAATGGGATAAGCGGCGACGAAGCGGACGCCGCCTTTGAGCGCGCCGTAGCCCGCCGCTTCATTCCCCGTGATCAGCCAGCGCCCGGCGCCGCGCCCGCGGCTCGGCGCGAGCTTGTGCGGGCAAGGCACGTTCGCGGCGGCAAGGCGCCCGGCCTCGATGCCGGCGAGGCTCGCGGTCACTCTGCCGCCTTCCGTGCCGAGCGTGTGGCGCACGGCTTCCGCCACCGCATCGTTGGGCAGACCGATGAGGCTGGCGACGTAGCCGAGCGCGATCATATTCGCCCGCCCGCCCGGTATCTTCTTGGCGAGGTCCTTCATCGGCAGCGCCAACCGCTTGGTGCCCGGGCCGATCATGGCGGCGGGCGGCTCGCCCTGGCTCGGATCGCCGATGGCGATGCTCTCGCCGTCGAGCGGGATCTCGTCGGCAAAGCGCTCGAGGTTGAGCCAATCGATGGAAATCAGCAGATCGAACCGGTCGTCGTGGCCGTCGATCGGATCGCCGGCCAGCCGGATCAGCGCCGCCGCCTCACCACCGCGGATCTGCGGCCCGCTCGTCCGGCTCATCAGGCCGTAATATCCGGCGAGCGCAGCGGCTTCCAACAGCATGTTGCCGGCAGTCATCACGCCGCTGCCGCCGCTGCCGGTCATGGCGATCGATACCGTGGGCGAGGTCTCGGGCCGAGCCGCCAATGCCATCGTGTCCACCTCCCTCGCGGATCGCACTCTCGCCGCGCTGCGGCGGCGAGAAATTGACCTGGATCAAACCCCACAAGCGCGTTACCGTCTAGGGCTCATTTGCGCTTGACAGGGCCACCGGTAATTTGGTACCTAAATACCAAAATAGCGGAACCCCGCATCTGGGTCAAGGCGGAATCGAAGGATTGGGCCGGCGCTCGAGCGGCCGGAAACGGAGCAGGACGATGCAGCCATCCGCCTATCGCTGGATGATGACCGCGGCGAACGCGCCGCTGGTGCGCGCCTCGTTCGATCCCTTCGCCTTGGCCGCCGGCGAGGTGGCGGTGGAAGTCGCGAGCTGCGGCGTCTGCCATACCGACCTCGGCTATTACTATGACGGCGTCCGCCTCAACCACGCACTGCCGCTGGCGCTGGGCCACGAGGTGAGCGGCCGGGTCGCCGCCGCGGGCGCCGGCGCCGAAAGCTGGCTCGGCAAGAGCGTGATCGTGCCGGCCGTGCTGCCCTGCGGCGAGTGCGAGCTGTGCCGGCGCGGCCGCGGCACCATCTGCCGCCGCCAGAAGATGCCCGGCAACGACATCCAAGGCGGTTTCGCCAGCCACATCGTCATCCCGGCGCGCGGCCTCTGCGCCGTGGACGAGGCGCGGCTCAAGGCCGCCGGCCTTAGCCTTGCCGATGTCTCCGTCGTCGCCGACGCGCTCACCACGCCTTACCAAGCGGTGAAGCGCGCCGGGGTCGGGCCGGGCTCGCTCGCCGTCGTCGTCGGCGCGGGCGGCGTCGGCGGCTACGCCGTGCAGATCGCCAAGGCCTTCGGCGCCACGGTCGTCGCCATCGATGTGGATGCGGAAAAGCTCGCCGCCATCGCGCGTTGCGGCGCTTCGGCCACTCTCAATGCGCGCGATATGGACGGCCGCGCCCTCAAGGGCGCGATCCAGGCTTTCGCCAAAGAGCGGGGCCTGCCCGGCACCGAGTGGTTCATCTTCGAATGTTCCGGCACGGCCGCGGGCCAACTCACCGCTTATGGGCTGCTGGTCTACGGCGCGACGCTTTCGGTCGTCGGCTTCACGCTGGACAAGGTCGAGCTGCGGTTGTCCAATCTCATGGCCTTCGACGCGCGCGCCCTCGGCAACTGGGGCTGCCCGCCGGAGCTTTATCCGGCCGCGCTGGATCTGGTGCTCGACGGCGAGGTGCAGATCAAGCCCTTTGTCGAGCAGCGCCCGCTCGGCGAGATCAATGCTGTCTTCGACGCCGTGCACCGGCATGAGCTGAAGCGCCGCGTCGTGCTCGTTCCCACCGCGTAATGCCGGAGACAGAGAACAGAGAGAGGATGATCGCCATGGCCGCCTCGACGCAATCAATCGCCGCCAAGACCAAGCCCGCGGCGCTTAGGGACCACAACCTGGTTCCCGAGTTCTCCGTGCCGGGCGTCCGCTTTGAGAAGCGCCCGGCCAAGACGCCTGACGGCGCGGTCGCGCCCGGGCTCTACAATGCCTGGATCGTCTTCGACAACCAGAGCCAGTTCAATTCCTACACCACCGAGATGGCCAAGGGCGCCATCATGGCCTTCCGCGCGGCGAGCGCCGCGCGCGACGTCGTCGCTGTCGTCTTCACCGGCGCCGGCGACAAGGCCTTCTGCACCGGCGGCAACACCAAGGAGTATGCCGAGTACTATGCCGGCAATCCGCAGGAATACCGGCAGTATATGCGGCTCTTCAACGACATGGTCTCCGCCATCCTGGGCTGCGACAAGCCGGTGATCTGCCGGGTCAACGGCATGCGCATCGGCGGCGGCCAGGAGATCGGCATGGCCTGCGACTTCTCGGTCGCACAAGACCTGGCGCGCTTCGGCCAAGCCGGGCCCAAGCACGGTTCCGCCGCGCTCGGCGGCGCCACCGACTTCCTCCCCGTGATGATCGGCATGGAGCGGGCGATGGAATCGGGCACGCTGTGCGAGCACTGGTCGGCGCACAAGGCCTATCGCCTGGGCTTGATCAGCGACATCGCGCCCGCGCTCAAGCTCGACGGCAAGTTCGTGCCCAACCCTCTGGTCGTGACCGACCGCTATCTCGACGAGTATGGCCGCATCGCGCATGGCGAGCCCAAGACCGACGCGGCGCTGGCCGAAGGCAAGAGCGTGCTGGCGCGCGGCACGGTCGATCTCTCCCTCCTCGACGAGAAGGTCGATCAGCTCTGCGCCAAGCTTCTGCTCACCTTCCCGGAATGCCTCACCAAGAGCTTCGAGGAGCTGCGCAAGCCCAAGCTCGATGTCTGGAACCGCAACAAGGAGAACTCCCGCGCCTGGCTCGCCCTCAACATGATGGCCGAGGCGCGTACCGGCTTCCGCGCCTTCAACGAGGGACCCAAGGATCATCGCGAGATCGATTTCGTGGCGCTGCGCCAGTCGCTCGCCAACGGCGCGCCATGGAGCGAGGACCTCATCGAGAGCCTCATTCCCAAGGCCGGAGGCGCGCGGTGACGGCGGCTGCGCCCGCGCCGTTGCGCGTCTGGCTCGACGAGGGCGGGACGCTGCTGCGGCTGCGCCTGGCGCGGCCCAAGGCCAATGTGATCGATGCCGCCATGATCGCCGCGCTCGACCAAGCCCTCGCGCAGCATCTCGCGGCCTTCGATCTCCTCGGCGTGCTGATCGATGCGGAGGGGCCGCATTTCAGCTTCGGCGCCAGCGTCGAGGAGCATCTCCCGGGCACTTGCGCGGCGATGTTGCGGAGCTTCCACGCCGTTCTCCTGCGCCTGGTGGCCAGTCCCGTCCCGGTGCTGGTGGCGGTGCGCGGGCAATGCCTCGGCGGCGGGCTCGAGGTAGCACTCGCCGGCACGCTGCTTTTCGTTTCACCCGACGCCATGCTGGGCCAACCCGAGATCAAGCTCGGGGTCATGGCACCGGCGGCATCGTGCCTGCTGCCGGAACGCATCGGCCGCGCCCAGGCCGACGAGCTGCTGCTGTCCGGGCGCAGCCTCGGCGCCGCCGAGGCGCGGGACATCGGCCTCGTCACCGCGATCGCCGAGGATCCCGCGGGCGCGGCACTCGCCTGGTTCAAGCAGCACCTCGCCGGCAAGAGCGCCGCTGCCTTGCGCCATGCCGTGCGCGCCGCGCGGCTCGATCTCGTCGAGCGCGTCCGCGCCAAGCTCGTACGCGTCGAGGCGCTTTATCTCGATGATCTCATGGCGACCCGCGACGCGGTGGAGGGCCTGGAGGCCTTCCTCGCCAAGCGTCCGCCCAGATGGGAGCACCGCTAGCCATGACCGCCACCGCCGACATCGTCGCCCGCTGCCAGACTCTGTTCGACGACCTCCAATTCACTTATGCGCGGGAATGGAAGGCGGCGGTGCCCGGCCGCAAGGTCGTGGGCTACATGCCGTTTTACGTCCCGCGCGAGCTGATCCATGCTGCGGGGGCGCTCCCCTTGGGCGTGCTCGGCGGCGGCGATCAGCTCGAGGTCATCCATGGCGACGCCTACTATCAAAGCTACATCTGCCGCATCCCGCGCTCGACCATCGAGCTCGGTGTCACCGGGCGGCTCGATTTCGTCGACGGCATGCTGTTTCCCAGCATCTGCGACGTGATCCGCAACCTGTCGGGCATGTGGAAGATCATGTTCCCGAAGGTGCAGAGCCGCTATTTCGACGTGCCGCAGAACTATCGCAACGACGTCGGCGGCGAGTTCTACATCAACGAGCTCAACGAGCTGCGCCAGATGCTGGCCGAGATGACCGGGCACGAGATCGGCGACGACGCCATCCGCGCCGCGATCGCCCTCTACAACGAGAACCGCAATCTCGTGCGCGAGGTCTACGCCTTCCGCGCTAAACGGCCCTGGAAGGCGCCCTCCGCCGAGGTCTATCTGCTGATGCGCGCCGGGATGACCTTGGCGGTCGAGGAGCACAACCGCCTGCTACGGGACTATCTCACCGCTGCCGCGGCGCAGGAGCGGCCGCGGCTCGACAATACGCGCGTCGTCGTCACCGGCGTCTTCTGCGAGCAGCCGCCGCTCAACCTCATCAAGTCGATCGAGCTTTCCGGCTGCTATATCGTCGATGACGATTTCATGTTGGTGAACCGCTGGGAGCGCTCGGACGTGCCGCTCGAGGGCGATCCGATCCGGAACCTGGCGCTGGCCTATCTCCATGACTCCGGCGACACCGCGGCCAAGTACGAGCCGGAGCAGAAGAAGAAAGGCCTTTACCTCGTCGAGGCCGTCAAGCGCAGCGGCGCCGAGGGCGTGATTTTCGCCGCGCCGAGCTTCTGCGATCCGGCGCTGCTCGAGCGGCCGATGCTGCAGGCCGTGCTGGCCGCCCACGGCGTTCCCTATATCGCCTTCAAATACGCCGAGAACTCCGGGCAGATGCAGCCGATCCGCGAGCAGGCCGGCACCTTTGCCGATTCCATCAAACTGTGGAGCGACCGATGAGCGCCAAGCCCGTGACCGAAGCCGTCAAAGAGCTGTCGATGCTCAAGCAGAAGACGATGATCGCCGGCAATTACGAGCTGCTTGCCACGGCCCGTGAAAGTGGTCGCAAGGTGGTTTCCACCTTCGTTCCCGGCAATCTCAACGAGCTGATCATGTGTTTCGACATGGCCAACAACCTGCCGGAGATCAACGCCATCCAGAGCGGCATGCGCAAGAAGAGCGGCGGCTACATCATGGAGGCGGAGAAGCGCGGCCATTCCGAGGATGTCTGCACCTACGTCAAAACGGACATCGGCATGATCGCCAAGGGCAATCTCGGCCCCGACGGCCGGGCGCTGCCGGACCCGGACCTGCTGCTGCTGTCCTATACCGGCTGCTTCACCTTCATGAAATGGTTCGAGCTGCTGCGCCAGCACTACAAATGCGAGACCGCGATGCTGCATGTGCCCTACGAGGGCGACGGGCACGCCTCGAAGAACATGCGGGATTACGTGGTGAAGCAGATCAAAGAGGAGGTCATCCCCAAGCTCGAGCGGGTCAGCGGCGTCAAGTTCGACATCGACCGGCTCAGGCAATATCTCGCGGAGTCCGCAAAGGCCGAGCAGAATTTCGTCTGGGTCCTCGAGTCGGCGAAGCACAAGCCGTCGCCGATCGACGCCTATTTCGGCGGCGTCTATTACATCGGGCCAATGTTCACCTCCTTCCGCGGCACCGCGGACGCGACCGAATACTACCGGCTGCTGCGCCAGGAGATCGAACAGCGCATCGCCGACCGGCTCGGCCCCGTCACGCCGGACGGCGATATGCACGAGGAGCGCTACCGCCTGGTGGTCGAAGGCCCGCCCAACTGGACGAGCTTCCGCGACTTCTGGAAGATGTTCTACGACGAGGGCGCGGTCGTGGTCGCCAGCACATATACCAAGGTGGGCGGCATCTACGATCTGGGCTTCCGCCACGACCCCGACCATCCCTTGGAGACGTTGGCGGAGTACTGCCTCGGCTGCTACACCAACCGCAACCTGCCGGCGCGCGTCGACCTGATCGAGAAGTACGTCAACGAGTACGAGGCGGACGGCCTTCTCATCAACTCCATCAAGAGCTGCAACAGCTTCTCCGCCGGCCAGTTGCTGATGCTGCGCGAGATCGAGCGGCGGACCGGCAAGCCGGCGGCCTTCATCGAGAGCGACCTGGTCGATCCGCGCTACTTCTCGCCGGCCAACATCAAGAACCGGCTGGAGAGCTACTTCCAGATGGTCGATCAGCGGCGCGGCGGGGCCGCACCGGCCGCCGCGCGCGCGGCCTA
>DATNIY010000026.1:0-25077 GCA_035604195.1 Allostellaceae bacterium | reverse complement strand
TAGGTGCCGTTGTCGCAGATGTAGCGGAAGAACGAGCCGAAAGGCCCGTTGTTGTTGAACGACAGCGACAGCGTCAGGATAGCGCCGGACGGCACCTTCATGAGGATACCCATGTCCATGGCGATCTTGAGCTGGGGATGGCGCGGACCCTGCACGGCATAACATTCCGACACGGTCTCGCCGGTCTGGTATTGGAAGAGATCGACGGTGTGGCAGGCGTGGTGCCAGAGCAGATGGTCGGTCCAGCTGCGCGCATTGCCGGCGGCATTGATGTTGCGGCGGCGGAAGAAATAGGTCTGCACGTCCATCTGCTGGATCTTGAGCTCGCCCGCCGTGATGCGCTTGTGGACCCATTGATGGCTTGGATTGAAGCGGCGCACATGCCCGGCCATGGCGACCACGCCGGTCTCCTTCTGAACCCGCACGATGCGCTCGGCATCGGCGACCGAATCCGCCATCGGAATCTCGATGAGAATGTGCTTGCCGGCGCGCATGCACTGCTCGGCCTGTTTGGCGTGCACTTGCGTCGGGCTGGCGATGATCACCGCCTCGAGGCCCGGCTGCTTCAGGCTCTCGGCGAGGTCGGTGGTCCAGTGCGGGATGGCCCACTTCTTCGCGACCTCCTCGGTGCCGGCGGGCCGGCCGCCGACCAAGGTTACGACCTCGGCGCCAGGGATGTTGCGCAAGGCTTCGAGGTGCTTGACACCGAAGGCGCCCTGTCCGGCGAGACCGATTTTCATGACATCTCCCTCGCGCCGTCAGCGCTTGTTCTCGAGGATCAAATGCCCCACTGCCGTGTTCGAGGCGGGAACGTGGTAGAAGCGATGGGCCTCGCGCACCTCGTCGTCGAGCGCGCCGCGCATCACCAGCCACATCACCAGCTCGATGCCCTCGGAGCCCGCTTCGCGCATGTATTCGAGATGCGAGATCTTGACCAGCGCCTCGGGATGGGCGGCGAAATTGTCGAGGAAGCGCGTGTCGAATTCCGAGTTGATGAGGCCGGCGCGCGGTCCTTGGAGTTGGTGCGACATGCCCCCCGTGCCGAAGATGACGACGCGCAGATCCTCGGGGAAGGAATCGACCGCCTTGCGGATCGCCTTGCCCAGCATGTAGCAGCGGTGCCCGGTGGGCGGCGGGTATTGGATGACGTTGACGCAAAGCGGGATGACCTTGAACGGCCATTCCTTGGGCTGCCCGCACATCAGCGACAGCGGCACGGTGAGGCCGTGATCGACCTCCATCTTGTTGACGATGGTGAGGTCGAACTCGTCGAGGATGACGGATTGCGCGATGTGCCAGGCGAGATCGGGATGGCCTTTCACCACCGGGACGGGCCGCGGTCCCCAGCCCTCGTCCGCCGGCGGAAATTCCTCGGCGCAGCCCAAGGCGAAAGTCGGAATGATCTCGAGCGAGAAAGCCGAGGCGTGGTCGTTATAGACGAGGATGACGACGTCCGGCTTCGCCTCCGCGAGCCATTTCTTCGAGCGCTCGTAGCCGCCGAAGACGGCCTGCCAATAGGGCTCGCCCGCCCGGCCGTTGTCGAGCGCCGCGCCGATCGCCGGCACGTGCGATGTGGTCACGCCTGCGAAGAGCTTAGCCACGGTTCCATTCCGATTTGCTGCGATTGCCGGCGACGGGACGGCCGCCCTTGAGCATCATCTGCGCGTATTGCTCCTGCGTCGAGCCGGTCATCAGCGCCGCCAGATTCTGGAAGGACAGGCTGTCGGTCGCGCCGAGCTTCGATGTGTAGTAAATGTTGCCGCCCAGCCGTAACATCCCGTTCCAATCGCGCTCGAGGATCGCCTTGCGCTGCTCCGGCGTCATCGGCCACTTGTCGAGATAAGCCTTCTCGTCGGCTTTGAAGGCCGCACGGTTTTCCGCCTTCATCAGCGACATGCAGAACATGTTGAGCCAATAGCCCTGGCGCGAGCGCTGCGCGTCGAAGACGGTGGTGCCGGGGATGTCGTCGTAATCGTGCGGGGTCTCTTTCATGGCTGTCGGCCTCTCACGTCCAATAAAGCCGCATCGGATTGTCCACCAGGAGCGCCCGCTGCTGCGCCGGCTCGGGCGCGATGCGCGGAATCATGTCGACGAGCATGCCGTCATCGGGCATGTGCGTCGTCATGTTCGGGTGCGGCCAATCGGTGCCCCACAAGACGCGGTCGGTGAATTTCTCCACGAGCCGCCGCGCGAACGGCACCACGTCGTCATAGGGCGGCCCGATCTTGCTGATGCGCTCCGGCCCGGTGACCTTGACCCAGATGCTCCGGTTCTCCTCGAGGAGCCGGATATAGCGCTGAAACTCCGGGTGATCGACGCCCTTCTTCGCGTCCGGCAACGACATGTGGTCGAGCACGATCGTCGTCGGCAGCGCCTTCAGGAACGGCGTCATCGTCTCGAGGCTGGGCGCTTCGAAATAGACGACGACATGCCAGCCGAGCTTCGCGACCCGTTGGGCGATGCGCAGATAGACCTCCTGCGGCGTCGCATCGACGAGGCGCGGCAGAAAGTTGAAGCGCACGGCGCGCACGCCGGGCCGGTCCAGCGCCTTGAGTTCCGCGTCGCTAATATCTGGGCCGACGACGGCGACGCCTTTGGCCCGCCCGTCCGAGCCCTCGAGCGCATCGACCAGCGCCCGGTTGTCGCGGCCGTGACAACTCGCCTGCACGATGACGTTGCGCGCGAAGCCGAGGAAGTCCCTGAGCTCGAAGAGTTTCTCCTTGGGCGCATCGCACGGCGTGTATTTGCGCTCGGGCGCATAGGGAAACCTGGCGTCCGGCCCGAAGACGTGGCAATGCGCATCGACCGCGCCCGGCGGCGGCTTGAACCGCGGCTTCGACGGGTTGGGATCGAACGGAATGTAGTTGGCGTCCATGACCGAATTGCCTCCGTCGCTCGGGCCGGCGCTTCGGCGTCGCACATGCCCGGCGTTGTCAAGATCATAGCGGCGGGCCGCGCCGGCCGCTACCGCTTGCGGGCGGGCGCCGCCTCGGTCAGGATGGCCGTCAGAGGAGAAACATCGTCATGACGCAACGCACGATCCCGCCCTTTCGCGCCGACCATGTCGGCAGCCTGCTGCGCCCGGCGGCGCTCCTGAAGGCGCGCGAGCAGCGCCAGCGCAACGAGATCTCGGCTCAGGAACTCACCCGCATCGAGGACCAGGCGATCCGCGACGCGGTCAAGCTGCAAGAGGATGTCGGTCTCAAATCGATCACCGACGGCGAGTTCCGCCGCACCTTCTGGCACCTCGACTTCCTCGAGCGCTTCGAGAACGCGACCATCGTCGCCCCCTCAGTGAAGGCAAGCTTCCACACCCATGAGGGCGATATAGAATTCGCGCCGCCCGGCGTCAGGGTCGATGGCAAGCTGCGCCGGCCCGGCCCGATCTTCGTCGACCATTTCAAGTTCCTGAAAAGCGTGGCGCATGCGACGCCGAAGCAGACCATCCCGTCGCCCAGCACGATGCATTTCCGCGGCGGGCGGGCCGCCATCGACAAGAAGGCCTATCCCGACCTGGCCGAGTTCTACGCCGATCTCGGCCGGGTCTATAGCGAGGAGGTGCGCGATCTCGCCGCCGCGGGCTGCCGCTATTTGCAGATCGACGAAGTGAACCTTGCCTATCTCTGCGATCCCAAGCTCAGGGAGCAGGTGCGCAACATCGGCGAGGACCCCGCGACCCTGCCGCACACCTATGCGAAGCTCATTAACGCCTCGATCGCGACCAAGCCCAAGGACATGGTGGTGTCGATGCATCTCTGCCGCGGCAATTTCAAGAGCGCCTGGGTCGCCGAAGGCGGCTACGAGCCGGTGGCCGAGATCCTCTTCAACGAAATTAATGTCGACGGTTATTTCCTCGAATACGACGACGAGCGCTCGGGCGGTTTCGCGCCGCTGCGCTTCCTGCCGAAAGGCAAGACCGTCGTCCTTGGTTTGGTGACGACCAAGCTGCCCCGGCTCGAGAGGAAGGACGAGTTGAAGCGCCGCATCGACGAGGCCGCCAAATATGCGCCCCTGGACCAGCTGGCGCTGAGCCCGCAATGCGGCTTCTCCAGCACGGTCCACGGCAACAACATCACCCTCGACGACGAGATCAAGAAGCTCCGCCTCATCGTCGATGTCGCGCGCGAGGTCTGGGGCTAGCGGCGGGGGCGCTCACTTCCGCCAAAGCCCGCTGAACTGCGTCGCCACCACCGCCTCGTACGGCACTTCGCCTCGGAGAATGCCGAGATCGCGAGCGAAGCGGTTCATGCCGGCGACGAAGCTTTCCGAGATCGTCGCGTCATAGAACGGCAAATCGCGCCGGATCAGCTCGGCGATGAGTTCCGCTTCCTCGGGCGGAAAGAGCATGCGGCCGATTTCAGTGGCGCGCGCCGGATTCTCTTTGAGCGCCTCATGGGTCCTGACGATGGCGCGCACGGCGGCGGCGGCCGCCGCGGACGAGTGCGCAATCAGCCGGTCCGTCGCGGCGAGCGCGGCCATGGTGTAGTTGAAGCAGGCCTTGGGCCCGTCGCCGCGGCGCACATCGAGAATGATGGTGCCGATGCCGCGGCGCACCGCGACCTCGGCGCCCATACCGTTCGCCCAAAAGCCGTCGATCTTGCGCTCCTCGAGCGCCCTAGCAGCGGTGACGCCGAAATTGACGCCGGCGCCTTGGGCGCCCGGAACCGGCGCAATGGTGACGCGATCGCGCTCGGGATCGATGCCGGCTTCGATGAGCAGCCGCCGGAGCCCCATCTCGACCCAGGGCGCTGCGCCGATGCGGCGTCCCTTCACCGCGGCAATGTCGTCGCGCGCGGCGCCGAGATCGGCGTGCATCACCAGGAACCAATACATGCCCTGCGCCTGGGCGCAGAGCAGCTTGACGCCGTGCCATTCGGGAAAGGCCGCGAGCGCCGAATGGGCGGACCCGCCGACGAAAGCGACGGCACCGTCGCGCAGTGCCGCATAGGCCTTGTCCACGGGGAAGACGAGTTCGAGCTCGACATCGAGCCCCTCCGCCCTGAAGAAGCCCAACTCCACCGCCGCCACCGCGGGGAAATAGGAGTTCGAAATGAGATCGGGCACGGCGAGTTTCATGGCGGAAATCCGGTGGCGATGGGCCGCATTGTCGCCAAGACCGAGCTCATCGCAATGCCCGTCGTCCAACCCCCTCCCGGGGGGAGGGTTGGGCTGGGGCTGGGGCCGCCCGCCCGGGCATGTATACTGGCCCGGCATAGAGGCAGAGCATGGGCGAGGTCCGTCTCATCGAGGTGTCGAAGCGCTTCGCCTTGCGCGTCGACGGCGCCGCGCAGACGGTGCAGGCGCTCGACCGCGTCAGCTTCAAGGTCGAGGACGGCGAGATCGTCTCGCTGATCGGGCCCTCCGGCTGCGGCAAGACCACGGCGCTGCGCATCGCCATGGGACTCGAGAGCGCGAGCGCCGGCCGCGTCCTGGTCGATGGCGTCGAGGTCAAGGGCTGCGGCTATGATCGCGGCATGGTGTTCCAGCAGGCCGAGCTGCTGCCTTGGCTCACCGCACTCGGGAACGTCAAGTTCGGGCTCGAGATGAAGGGCATGCGCGGCGCCGCGCTGGAGGCGCGGGCGATGCAATGTCTCGAGCTGGTGGGGCTCAAGGATTCGCGGCACCGCCGGCCTTACCAGCTCTCGGGCGGCATGCAGCAGCGCGTCGGCATTGCGCGGGCGCTCGCCATCGATCCGAAGGTGCTGCTGATGGACGAGCCCTTCGGCGCGCTCGATGCCCAGACGCGCGAAGGATTGCAGGGCGAGCTGCTCGACCTGCATCAGCGGACACGCAAGACCGTGCTCTTCGTCACGCATGATCTCGACGAAGCCGTGCTCGTCGCCGACCGCGTCGTGGTCATGCGCGAGGGCCGGGTCGCGGAGGTCCTGTCCGTGCCGCTGCCGCGGCCGCGCGACGATCTTGCGACGGTGCGCGGGCGGACGGAATTCGCCGAGACGCGCTACCGCATCTGGCGCGCGTTGCACGCGCTGCCGGCGACGGCGCAGTGATCGCCGGGCGCGCCATGGTCGAGAACATCGAGCGACGGATCGAGGCGGCAGCGCCGGAGGCGGAGCCCAAAGCGCATGCGGCGGCGGTGCCGCGCTGGCTCATCACCGCCGGATCGTTGCTCATTGCATTGGCGCTCTGGGAGTGGTTCGGCCGCGACATCAATCCGGTCTTCGGCTCCTATCCCAGCGCCATCGCCGTCGCGTTCTGGGAATTGGCGCAGTCGGGCCAGCTTGCCGCGGCGCTGGCTCAGAGCCTGCAGCCTTTCGCGGTGGGATTCGGGCTCGCGATCGTCATCGGCGTGCCGCTCGGGTTGGTCATTGGCCGCTTCCGCTTGCTCGAGGCCGCCTTCGGCATCTACGTCACCGCCGGCTACGCGCTCCCGCTCATCGCGCTCGTACCGCTCCTCATGCTCTGGCTCGGCCTGGGCTTCGCGGTCAAGGCCGCGGTGGTGCTGCTGATGTCGATCTTTCCGATCTGCATCAACACCTGGCTCGGCGTCCGCGCCGTGCCGAAGAGCCTCATCGATGTCGGCAAGTCGCTGGTAGCGTCGAACGCGACCATCCTGCGCCGCATCGTGCTGCCGGCGACCTTGCCCTACATCATGGCCGGGATTCGGCTGGCGGTCGGCCGCGCCGTGGTCGCCATGATCGTCGCCGAGTTCTTCACCGCGATCTCCTGCCTCGGCGCCATCATCATCAACGCCGCGAACAATTTCGACACCGCCAAGATGTTCGTGCCGGTCATCATCCTGATGGTGCTGGCGAGTTTGCTGACCTGGCTCATCGGCGCGATCGAGCGCCGGGTCGCGCCCTGGCAGGCCGAGATCGCCGGAAGGGACCGGGAGTAGCCATGACGCCGTCGCTCGGCAGCTTCGATTACGTGATCGTCGGCGCCGGCAGCGCCGGCTGCGTCCTCGCCAACCGGCTCTCGTCCGATCCCAAGGTCTCGGTGCTGCTGCTCGAAGCCGGGGGCAGGGACAATCAGCTCTGGATCCACATCCCCATCGGCTATCTCTATACCCAGAACAATCCGCGCACCGATTGGTGCTTCAAGACCGAGCCCGAGGCCGGGCTCAACGGCCGCGCGCTCAACTATCCGCGCGGCCGCGTGCTGGGCGGCTGCTCCTCGATCAACGGCATGATCTATATGCGCGGCCAGGCGCGCGACTATGACAATTGGCGCCAATTGGGCAATGCCGGCTGGGCGTGGGAGGATGTGCTGCCGTATTTCATGCGCTCGGAGGATTACGTGCTCGGCGCCGACGAGGCGCATGGCGCGGGCGGCGAATGGCGCGTCGAGGAGATGCGGCTGTCTTGGGAGATTCTCGACGCCTTCCGCGACGCTGCGGCGGAACTCGGGATTCCCGCGACCCGCGACTTCAACCGCGGCGACAACGAGGGCTGCGGCTACTTCCAGGTGAACCAGCGCAACGGCGTGCGCTGGAGCACGGCCAAGGCATTCCTGCGCCCGGCCTTGGGCCGCGCCAATCTCACGGTTCTGACCCACGCCCAGGCGGATCGCATCGCGATCGAGGGCGGCCGTGCCGCAGCGGTCGAGTTCCGCGACCGCGCCGGCGCGCGCCGGGCCGAGGCGCGTGGCGAAGTGCTGCTCGCTTCGGGCGCGGTCGGCTCGCCGCAGCTGTTGCAGCTCTCCGGCATCGGTCCCGGCGCTCTCCTCGCCGAGCACGGCATCGCCCTGCGCCACGAGCTTCCCGGCGTCGGCGAAAATCTGCAGGACCATCTGCAGATCCGCATGGCCTACAAGGTGCAGAACACGCGCACGCTGAACGAGCGCGCCAACAGCCTCCTGGGCCGCCTCGGCATGGGGCTCGAGTATCTGCTGTGGCGGGGCGGGCCGCTCACCATGGCGCCGAGCCAATTAGGCTGCTTCGCCAAGAGCGATGAAAGCCGCGAGACGCCCAACCTCGAATACCACGTGCAGCCCTTGAGCCTCGACAAATTCGGCGAGCCGCTGCACCCCTTCCCGGCCTTCACCGCCTCGGTCTGCAATCTGCGGCCGGAGAGCCGCGGCTCGGTGCGCATCCGCCGTCCCGATCCCGAGGCGCATCCGGCGATCCGGCCCAACTATCTCGCGACGGAGGAGGACCGGCGCGTGGCGGTCGCGGCAATGCGCTTGACCCGCCGCATCTGCGCAACCCGCGCCATGGCGCGCTTCGAGCCCGAGGAATTTCGCCCCGGCCCCGGCAGCGAGAGCGACGCGGAACTCGTGCGCGCCGCCGGCGATATCGGCACCACCATCTTCCACCCCGTCGGCACCTGCAAGATGGGGCGCGACCCGATGGCGGTGGTCGATGAGCGCCTGCGCGTCCACGGGCTCGCCGGCTTGCGCGTGGTCGACGCGTCCGTCATGCCGACGATCACCTCGGGCAACACCAATGCGCCCACCATCATGATCGCGGAGAACGCCGCGGCCATGATCGCTGCGGATCGCCGCACGGGATAATCGCCGGCGTCAGCGCAGCGCGTTGTGAATGAGATATGCCGCGAAATCGGCGGGCTTGAGGCGGATGAGGGTGCGTTCGGCCTCGCCGGCCAAGGCACGCGAGACCAGGATGTGGCTTTCCACGTGGGTGGGATCGACCTTGAAAAGCCCCGGCGTGCCACGGATGCGCGGATAATATTTGGGATCGATGATCTTTTCCTTGCGCGTCAGCCGGGCGAGCATTTCCGCTTCGCTCAATCCCGGCGCCTCCTGCTGCTTGATCAAAGTCCAATCGGTCTCGCCGGCCCAGCCCGCGGCGACGAGCGGCTTCACCGGCTCGTCGGTGCAGCCGACCTTGTAGACATGCTTGCTGAGGCCGACCTCCGAGGCCCAGTCGCCGAGCTTGGCGCTGCGCGCCACATAGATCACGCCCATGGCCCTTCCTCCGCTGCGAGCCGCAAGTGTGTGGCGGCGCCGGCGGTCTGTCCATGCCATTGACTTCGCGCCGCACCCGGCCGACCCTTGCGCGGCAAGAACGGGCGCGTGGGGAGCATCCGGCATGAGAGGCTGGCTTTGGGCGGCGGCGCTCTTCGTCGCGCTCATGGGACCGCCGGTCTCGGCCAAGACCTTCCGCTGGGCCAGCGACGGCGATTTGCGCTCGCTCGATCCCTATGCCGGGCGCGAGACCTTTCTGCGCAGCTTCGATGCCAACATCTACGAGCCGCTGGTGCGGCGCGGGCGCGATCTGGCGCTCGAGCCGGCACTGGCGACGAATTGGGCCAATCCGGCGCCCGAACGTTGGCGGTTCAATCTGCGGCAAGGCGTCGTCTTCCAGGACGGCACGCCCTTTTCCGCCGCCGATGTGCTGTTCTCCTTCGCCCGGGCGCGGGCACCGACCTCGAAGCTCGCGGGGGTGGTCGCGCCGATCAAGGAGGTGTTGCAAGTCGACGACCACACCATCGAGATCCTGACCATCGGCGCCGACCCGATTCTGCCGGACGAGCTTACGGAATGGGGCATCATGAGCCGGGCGTGGTGCGAGGCGCATGACGCAACCGAGCCGGCGGAGCGCGGCCATGGCGAAGAGAGCTACGCGACCGATCACGCCAACGGCACCGGCCCCTTCATGCTTGCGACCCGCACGCCGGAAGTGGAGACCGTGCTGGTGCCCAACCCGCGCTGGTGGGACGAACGGCACTTCGATCTCGACAAGGCGGTGTTCCTGCCGGTGCCCGATGACGAGGTGCGCGTTGCCGAACTCGTCTCGGGCACGCTCGACATGATCTATGCCGTGCCGCCGCAGGACATCGACCGCATCGCCCGGACGCAAGGGCTCCATATCGTGCAGGGGCCGGAACTCCGCACCATCTTTTTGGGCTTCGACCAACACAGCGCCGAGCTTGCCGACAGCGACGTCAAGGGCCGCAACCCCTACAAGGACCGCCGCGTCCGCGAGGCTTTCTATCGCGCGATCGACGAGCACGAAATCGCCGGCACGGTGATGCGCGGCCTCGCCACGCCATCGGCGCTGATGGTGGCGCCGGGGATCAATGGCTTCGATCGTGCGCTCGATAAGCGCCTGCCCTATGACCCGGCGGCGGCACGGCGGCTGCTCGCGGAAGCCGGCTATGCCAACGGCTTCACCACCGGCATGGACTGCCCGAGCGACCGGTATGTCAATGACGAGGCGATCTGCCGGGCGGTGGCGGCGATGCTCGCCAAGGTCGGCGTCACCGTCGATATCGAGGCGCAGGGCCGCGCCCAATTCTTTGCCAAGCTATTCCGCGCCAACTATCGCACGAGCTTCTTTCTCTTCGGCTGGACGCCCACGACCTATGACGCGCTGGATATGCTGACCAATCTCGCGGCGACGCCGGATCCGGCGGCGCATGCCGGCGACTTTAATTTCGGCGGCTATTCCAATCGCGCGCTCGATGCGCTGATCGCGCGCATCGAGGGCGAGACCAAGCGCGACGCGCGGCTCGCCCTGCTGCGCGAAGCGCTCAAATTGTTGCAGGACGATGTCGCCTTCATCCCGTTGCATCAGCAGGATGTGGTATGGGCGGCGCGCGACGGCGTCGAGCTGGTGCAGCGCGCCGACGACGCCTTTCCGCTGCGCTACGTACGGCTCAAATAGGCGCGAGCCGCCGGCTCAGCGCCGCGCCTCGGCCGGCTTCAGGACGATGCCGAAGAGTCCCTTGCTATCGAAGCGCCTGGTGTCCGGCCGGAGCGGTTGCGACTGGCACACCAGGGCCTGAACGCCGCGGAGCGCCTTGGTGAAATCATGGAAGCCCCAATTCGTGTCGATATCATCGACCACGACCGCGCCGCCCGGCTTGAGTGCGGGCCAGGCGCGCCGCAATTCGAAGAGCACGTTGTACCGGCTGTGCAGGCTGTCGTGGATGAAGAGGTCGATGTTCTTGAACTGCGCCAGTAACGCTGGAAGCCGCCGCCGGCTGGTTCCCTTGAGATAGGTCCAGCGCTCGGCGAAGCGGTCGCCGACGGCGGCGCCGACATGCTGGAGAAGCGCCGGGTCGACCGGCGGAAGATCGATGCTCCAGAGCCTGCCCGCCCCGTTGAGCGCCAGCGCCTCCAGGATGAAGCGCGAGGTCAAGCCATGCGCGACGCCGGTCTCGACCACGGTCGCGGGCCGAAGATGCCGCACGAGGCACCAGATCGCCCGGACCAGTTCGGGATCGCCGTCATTCCAGCCATAAAGGCTTTCCGGACCGACCCTCAGCCCCTGCTCCTGCAGCTCGGCGATGACTCCGGGCCATAGGGCGCGGAATTCAGCGACGTTGGGACAGGGCCAGGGCGCCCCGATCGCGGCGTGGAGCCGCCGTTCCCAATCGGCATCGAGCGCGTATTGACAAGGCGGCAGACGGCTCTCCAGGCGCGCCATCCAGCGGTCCTGGAGCATGGCCCAGATTCCCGCGATATCGCGGAAGGCGGCCACGCCTTCCTTGGGATGCCGCAGATAGTGCCGGAGCGCGTCCTTGACCACATGCTCTCCGTTGTTGCGGGCAGGCTCAGCCTCCCCGGCTCAGGCGCCTTCGGCAACCAACTTGTCATAGGCGGGCAAGGTCAGGAATTCGGGGAAGTGCTCTGCCTCGATGAGCGAGCGGAAGAGCGCCGCCGCGTCCTGATAGCGGCCCTTGGCGTGGGCCTCGGCGCCGACCAGGGCCTTGAGTTTCTCCAACTCCTCGGCAAGCAGCTTGCGGCAGAGCGGCCGGTCGATCGTGCGGCCATCGGCGAGCTTCACCTTGTGGCGGACCCATTGCCAGATTTGCGCGCGGCTGATTTCGGCGGTCGCCGCATCCTCCATGAGGTTATAAAGCGGCACGCAGCCGATGCCGCGCAGCCAGGCCTCGATATAGCCGATGCCGACATTGAGGTTCTGGCGCAAGCCGGCCTCGGTGATCGTGCCGCCCGGCACCTTGAGCAGATCGGCGGCGGTGACGTGCACGTCCTGGCGCTTGCGCGCGATCTGGTTCGCCTCGGGCATGGCCTCATCGAAGATCTCCTTGGCGATGCCGACCAATCCTGGATGCGCGACCCAGGTGCCGTCATGCCCGTCGCCGGCTTCGCGCAGCTTGTCGGCGCGCACCTTCTCCATCGCCGCCGCGTTGGCCTCGGGATTGTCGCGGATCGGGATTTGCGCCGCCATGCCGCCCATGGCGTGAATGTTGCGGCGATGGCAGATCTTGATCAGAAGCTGGCTATAGGAACGCAGGAAATGCGTCGCCATCGTCACCTGGCCACGGTCGGGCAACACCGCCGCCGGGTCCTCGGCGAATTTCTTGATGTAGCTGTAAATGTAGTCCCAGCGCCCGCAGTTGAGCCCGGCCGAGTGGTCCTTGAGCTCCCACAGGATCTCGTCCATCTCGAAGGCGGCGAGGATGGTCTCGATCAGTACGGTGGCGCGGATCGTGCCCCGCGGCAGGCCGATTGCCGCCTGGCTCGCCAGGAACACGTCGTTCCACAGCTTCGCTTCGTGCCGGCTCTCGAGCTTGGGCAGGTAGAAATAGGGCCCGCTGCCGCGCCCCAGCAGCTCCATGGCGTTGTGGAAGAAGTACAAGCCGAAGTCGAACAGCGCGCCCGACATCGGCGCGCCATCGACCAGCACATGCGCCTCCGGCAGGTGCCAGCCGCGCGGCCGCACCAGGAGCGTCGCGGTCTTGGGGTTAAGTTGGTAGTGGCGCCCGCTTTGCGGATCGTCGAAGGAGATTGCGCGGCGCACCGCATCGATGAGATTGAGCTGGCCCTCGATGAGATTGGCCCAGCTCGGCGTGTTCGCGTCCTCGAAATCCGCCATATAGACGTTGGCGCCGGAATTGAGCGCGTTGATCACCATCTTGCGGTCGACCGGCCCGGTGATCTCGACGCGGCGGTCGAGCATGTCCTGGGGAATCGGCGCGACCGTCCAATCTGCCGCGCGGATGGCGCGGGTCTCGGCCGGAAAGTCCGGCTTCTCGCCGGCATCGAGCCGCGCCTGGCGCTCCGCGCGCAAGGCCAGAAGGCGCTTGCGCTCGGTCCCGAACTGGCGCTCGAGCGCGGCGATGAAGGCGACGGCCTCTCCCGTCAGAACCTTGTCGTAGCCGGGCTGCATGGGCCCCTTGATCTCGACACCTGCCGGTGTTGCGCGCAAAGCGTTCATGTTGTGCCTCGTCCGCGAAGGAAGTACGCATGCCCCGTGCGCCTCAGCGCGCCCGGTGGCGGCGATGTGCCCGAAATCCCCCAGCCTGACGATTGTGGCTCGCCGCCGCGGCATCGCCGGAAATGGGCCGCTGCGTCTTGGCGAAGCGGCGGCAGGCGGCGGGAAGAAGCGGCACGTTGCATCGGGCCTCCGGTCGATCGAGTCCTGCCGCAGCCGATGCCGGCCGCGGCAGCCCCCTCTGTCCGAAGACCTGAAAGATTCACCGGATGGCCCCACGGGCGGCCGGCTTACCTCGTCGGTGAGGCGCAAGGCCCATTCCCGGGCCAAACGCCTGCTTTCCAGAGTGCCCTTCCCCGACAGTCCTTTTGCCTGAGAGTTTCCGGGGCGGTTGCTCCTTCGGCGCCGGGTCCAAGACCCGATCTCTCCTGCCAGGGCACTAGGCGGACCGAGCCTAGCATCGCCGCGGGCCAAAGGCCAGCGAGCGCTACACCTCGAATTTCTCGACGATCATCGGCTCGTTGCGCGCGGCGACGGCCCATTCGGCGAGCGGCGGATAGGCCCAGACGGCGTCGGCATAAGCCTGCTCTTCCTCCCCGATGTCGACTTTGTAAGTCCTGAGCCGGCTCACCACCGGGGCATACATCGCGTCGGCGATGGTGAAATGGCCGAACAGGAAGGGACCATCCGCGCCGTAGCGCTTGCGGCAGTCGCGCCACAGCGCGGTAATGCGGTTGAGATCGGCCTGCGCCTCGGGGGTCGGCGCGCGGCCGCTGACGGAAGCTCGCATGTTCATTGGCAGATGCTCGCGAAGCGCGGTGAAGCCTGCATGCATCTCCTGGCTGATGGCGCGCGCCGTTGCCCGCGCCGTTGCTCCTTCGGGCCAAAGCCGCGCCTCGGGAAAGCGCTCGGCGAGATACTCGGCGATGGCCAGCGAGTCCCAGACGATGGTCTCGCGATGGCGCAGCACCGGCAGCTTGCCCGAGGGCGAATGGCGCAGGATCTCGGCGCGGCTGGCGTTCTCGTAGAGCGGGACGACCACCTCCTCGAACGGCACGCCCAGCGTCTTCAGCGCCAGCCAGGCGCGCAGCGACCAAGAGGAGTAATTCTTGTTGCCGATGTGGATGATGAACTCGGCCATCGGCTATCCTTGCCGCCGGTTGCGCTCGCCCCACTCTGGCGAGTGGCAGGGTGGGGCGCAACCACCTACTTGGAGTTGCCTGAAACGTCAGGGGGTTAGAGGGTGCTCACCAGTTTTGTCGCGGACCAGGGGTCCGGCGCCGTCGCGCTTTGGCCGGTGACTGGCGAAGACCTCGCCGTTCGCCTTGCCGGAATCGAGCCCGCGGCGCGCGCCTGGGCGGAAGCAACGCGTTTTGCCGCCGAGCCCGGCAAGGCGCTGTTGGTGCCGAATGCGGCAGGCGGTCTTGGCTCGGTTCTGGTCGGCATGGCGCGCGATGATTGGCTGTGGGCGATCGCGGGCTTGCCCGGCGAACTGCCGGAAGGGGTCTATCGCCTGGAGGGCGTGGGCGATGCGCATGCCGCGACCTTGCTCGCGCTCGGCTGGGCGCTCGGCTCCTATGCCTTCACCCGCTACAAGCCGGCGCCGCGCGGCTTCGCCAAGCTGGTTTGGCCGGAGGGTTGCGATCGGCGGCGGGTCGAAGCGGTGGCCGGCGGCATCAGGCTGGCGCGCGATCTCATCAATACGCCGGCCGGCGATATGGGGCCGGCGGAGCTGGCGCAAGCCGCGGAGCATTTGGCCGTGCGTCACGCCGCGCGCTGCCGCATCATCGTCGGCGACGATCTGCTGCGCGAGAATTATCCGACGATTCACGCCGTCGGGCGCGGCAGCGCCCGGCCGCCGCGACTCGTCGATCTGGTTTGGGGCGACGAGCGAGCGGCGAAGCTGACCCTGGTCGGCAAGGGCGTGTGCTTCGATTCGGGCGGGCTCGACCTCAAGCCGGCTTCGGCCATGCAGCTTATGAAGAAGGACATGGGCGGCGCCGCGACGCTTCTGGGCCTGGCGCAGGCGGTGATGGAGGCGAATCTTCCGCTGCGCCTGCGCCTGCTGATCCCGGCGGTCGAGAACAGCGTCTCCGGCGACGCCTTCCGCCCGATGGATGTCATCCGCACGCGCCAGGGCATCACGGTCGAGGTCGGCAACACCGATGCCGAGGGCCGGCTCATCCTCTGCGATGCGCTCGCCGAGGCTTGCGCGGAGAAGCCCGATCTTGTCATCGACATGGCGACGCTCACCGGCGCCGCGCGCGTGGCGCTCGGGCCCGATCTGCCGGCGCTCTTTTCCAACGACGACGGCCTCGCCGCGGATCTCTTGCGCGCCGGCGAGGCGGAGGGCGATCCGCTGTGGCGGCTGCCGCTGTGGCAGCCTTATCGCGATTGGCTCAAGAGTCGCGTCGCCGACATCAACAACATCTCCGATTCGACCTTCGCTGGCGCCATTACGGCGGCGCTTTACCTCCGGGAGTTCGTGGCGCCGGGAATCGCCTGGGCGCATATCGACACCTATGCCTGGAACCAGAAGAGCCGGCCGGGGCGCCCGGAAGGCGGCGAGGCCTTGGCGCTGCGCGCGCTTTATGCGCTCATCGAGCGGCGCTTCGCTCCGGCCGGAACCTGATGCCGAGCGAGACCGCAGAGCGCCTGCCGCGCCCGCGGCGCCGCGGCCGCAGCGCCGCCAAGGAGCAACCCACCGCGATCGTGCTGCGCCATCCCGGCGGCGAGCGGCGCAAGCGCATCAGGCTCGGCTTCGCCTGGGACCTGTTTCTGCTTTCCGGCCTGCTCTTCGGCCTGCCGCTGTTTCTGCGCCGGCTGCCGCAATGGGGCGCGGCGATGCTCGCACTCTGGGTGATCGATCTCCTGGTGAGCCGCTTCGCCCCCGGCGCGCAGCGTCCGACCGAGGTGGCGCTGTTCTGCGCCTTCCTGGCGCTGCAAATCTGGCTCGGGCTCAAGGGCAACGGGCTCACCGCCCGCGCCTATCTGCGGCACGGCTGGACGGTCGAGGATGCGCGCGAGCCCGAGGTCAAGCGCGCGCTCGCGCGCTGGCGGCTCGGCTAAAGCGCCGTCAATACTGCCGCCCCAGATCGACCAAGTTGCGGAGCGGCTTGCCCTCGGCCAGGCGGCGCAAGGCTTCGGCGACGATGGGCGCGGCGGTCTGCGGGTTGGTCGCGGCGGCGACATGCGGCGTCATGACGATGCGGGGATGGCGCCAGAACGGATGCTGCGGCGGCAGCGGCTCCTCGCCGAAGACATCGAGCACGGCGGCCGAAAGCTGGCCCTCCTGGAGTGCGGCGAGGAGATCGGCCTCGACGAGATGGGCGCCGCGAGCGCAATTGACCACCGCGGCGCCCTTGGGCAGCGCCGCGAAGAGCCGCGCGTTCAGGATCGACAGGGTTGCTTTCGTCAGCGGCAACAGGCAGACCAGGATCCCGCTGCGCGCTGCGAGCGCGGCGAGCCCCTCCGGCCCGTGGAAGCAGGGTATGCCCCTGAGCTTCCGCTCGCTGCGGCTCCAGCCCGCGACATCGAAGCCCAGCACCTTGAGCCGGAGCGCCGCTTCGCTGCCGAGCGCGCCGAGGCCGAGGATGCCGACCCGCCGCTCCCCGGCGTTGGGCTGGCTGCGCTCGCGCCAGATCTGCGCCTGCTGCTGCTCGCGGTAGTCGAGGTCGTGGCGATGCAGGCGCAGCACCTGGAGCTCGACATACTCGCTCATCGCCGCGGTCATGGCGGGATCGACCAGCCGCACGATCGGCACGCCCTGGGGAAGCTGCGGATCGGCCAAGAGGTCGTCGACGCCGGCGCCCAGGGAATGAATGAGCCTGAGCCCGGTGAGGCGCGCGAGGACGCCTCGCGGCGGACACCAGGTGAGCGCCGCCTCGATCGTGGCGGGATCGCCGATCGCGGGCCAGATGCGAAGGTCGAGGCCGGGAATATGCCGCTCGAGCTCGGCGGCCCAGCGCGCGCCGCCGCCGTCAGGGCATAGATAGAGCACCACTGGGCTCATTGCGCCGCCGCGCCCGGCACGGCCTCGAGATCGAAGGCTGCGGCCATCAGCGCCCTTGTATAGGACTGCGCGGGTGCTGAGAAGATGTGCGCCGCCGGCCCGGCTTCGACGACCTTGCCGTCCTTCATCACCAAGAGCTCATGCGCGAGCGCCCGCACCACGCGCAAATCGTGGCTGATGAAGAGATAGGCGAGGCGATGCCGCGCCTGCAACTCGCGCAGGAGATCGACGATCTGCGCCTGCACCGACATGTCGAGGGCCGAGGTCGGCTCATCCAGGACGACAAGGCGCGGCTTCAAGACGAGCGCGCGGGCGATCGCGATGCGCTGGCGCTGTCCGCCCGAGAATTCGTGCGGGTAGCGGTCGGTGGAATCGGGGTCGAGGCCGACTTCCGCGAGCGCCTCTTCGATGAGCTGGCGCCGCTCCGCCCCGGCGCCGCCGATCCGGTGCACCTTCAGCCCCTCCTCGACGATCTGCGCCACCGAAAGCCGCGGCGACAGGCTGGCGAAGGGATCCTGGAAGACCATCTGCAGCTCGCGCCGCAATGGGCGCAGCGCCGCGCCCGTGAGCCCGTCGAGCGCGCGGCCGTCATAGCGGATCGAGCCGGTGCTGGCGATGAGCCGCAGCAAGGCGAGCGCCAAGGTCGTCTTGCCGGAGCCGCTCTCGCCGACGACGCCCAGGGTCTCGCCGGCGCGCACCGAAAGGGCGACGCCGTCGACCGCCTTGATGTAGCCGGTGGTGCGGCGGAACACGCCCGTCTTGATCGGGAACCAGACCTTGAGATCGGCGCTTTCGAGCAGCACCGGCGGACGCGGCGTCAGCGCCAAGGGCTCGCCTTTGGGCTCGGCGGCGATGAGGCGTCGCGTATAGGGGTGCTGCGGCCGGGCGAAGAGATCGCGCGCGGTTCCGGCTTCGACGATCTGACCCTGTGTCATCACGGCGACGCGGTCGGCCATCTTGCGCACGATGGTGAGGTCGTGGGTGATGAGCAACAGCGCCATGCCGAAGCGCGCCTTCAGATCCTTCAACAGCGCGAGGATCTGCGCCTGGATGGTGACGTCGAGCGCGGTCGTCGGCTCGTCGGCGATAAGGATGTCGGGCTCGTTGGCGAGTGCCATCGCGATCATCACGCGCTGACGCTGGCCGCCCGAGAGCTGATGCGGATAGGCGCCGAGCCGGCTCTCGGCTTCGGGCAAGCCCACGAGGTGCAAAAGCTCGATCGCGCGGCCGCGCGCCTCGGCCGCGCCCATGTGCTTGTGCAGGAAGAGCGTCTCGGTGATTTGCTTGTCGATGGTGTGGAGCGGGTTGAGCGACGTCATCGGCTCCTGGAAGACCATGGCGATGCGGTTGCCGCGAATGTGCCGCATGACAGCATCGGGAGCGCCGACGATCTCCGTTCCCTCGAAGGTGATGCTGCTGCCGGGTCCATGGCTCGCCGGCGGATAGGGCAGGAGCTGCAGGATCGAGAGCGCCGTCACCGACTTCCCCGACCCGCTCTCGCCGACGAGCGCCAAGGTCTCGCCGCGGTCGAGATCGAAGCTCAGCCCGCGCACGGCCTCGACCGGCGCATCCGAGGTAGCGAAGGTTACTGTGAGATTGCGGATGGAGAGGAGGGGCATGGAAGGGCGAGCCGTAAGCTCTAAACCGTAAGCTATAAGTGCTAGGAATTTAGTCTGACGCGGGCGATGAGGGCGGCGAGCATGCGTTTCACCTCCTGCAGGTCGTCGTCGAGAGTCCGATGATATTTCGCATCTAGGAATTTCAAATCGCGGGCGAGCAGCAAGTCGCAATCGACCTCACTGGCCGAACCCAAGGCGATGTGGAGAAACCGCGCGAAATCCGCATCACTGGAGCGAACACAACCTTCGGCGATATTGGCGGGAACCGAAACAGCGGCGCGCCGTAATTGGCTCGTCAAGCCGAAACGCTCCGCTGCTGGGAATTCGGCCGAGACCCGATAGACCGCGAGAACGACATTGTGCGCCTTCTGCCATACCTTGAGATCGCGAAAGTCCTGCATGTCAGCCGCCCCGGCCTAGCTCACGGCTTATAGCTTAAAGCTTACAGCTTCCCCCTCAATTCACCTTCCGTGGATCGAACGCATCGCGCACCGCTTCGCCGATGAAGATGAGGAGGCTCAGCATCAATGCCAGGGTGAAGAAGGCGGTGAGGCCGAGCCAGGGCGCCTGCAAATTGTTCTTGCCCTGCGCCAGCAACTCGCCGAGCGACGGCGAGCCCGGCGGCAGGCCGAATCCCAGGAAATCGAGCGAGGTCAGTGTGGTGATCGAGCCGTTGAGGATGAAGGGCAGGAAGGTCAAGGTCGCCACCATCGCATTGGGCAGCACGTGGCGGAAGATGATGACAGTGTTCGAAACGCCCAATGCGCGCGCCGCGCGGACGTATTCGAAATTGCGCGCGCGCAGGAACTCGGCGCGCACGAGATCGACGAGCGACATCCAGGAGAACAGCAGCATGATGCCCAAGAGCCACCAGAAATTGGGCTCGATGATGCTCGAGAGGATGATGAGGAAATAAAGGACGGGCAGTCCCGACCAGATCTCGAGGAAGCGCTGGAACAGGAGATCGGTGAGGCCGCCGTAATAACCCTGCACCGCGCCGGCGGCGACGCCGACGATCGAGCTCGTCACCGTGAGCGCCAGGCCGAACAGCACGGAGACGCGGAAGCCGTAGATGAGCCGTGCCAGCACGTCGCGTCCCTGATCGTCGGTGCCGAGCCAGTTGACCGTCGATGGCGGCGCCGGCGCCGGCGTCGGCAGGCTGTAGTTGATGGTCTGGTCGGCGAAGGGGATGAGCGGCCAGATCATCCAGCCTTTCTCGGCGATATGCTGGCGCACGAAGGGATCGCGGTAATCCGCGGTGGTCGGCAGATCGCCGCCGAAGGCGGTCTCGGGATAATCGACCAGGATTGGAAAATACAGGCGGCCGTCATAGGCGACGATGAGCGGCCGGTCATTGGCGACGAGCTCGGCGACGAGGCTCAGGCCGAACAGCGCGAGAAAGATCCACAGCGACCAGAAGCCGCGCCGGTTGGCGCGGAAATTGGCGAGGCGCCGCCGCGTCAGCGGCGTCAGGCGCAAGCCGAAGAACCGCGGCGCGGCGCCCGCGGCGGCGGCCGGCGCGCTCATGCGCCGCGCGTTCCGAAATCGATGCGCGGATCGATCAGCATGTAGGTCAAGTCGCTGACCAATTTCAGGACGAGGCCGATGAGCGTGTAGATGTAAAGCGCGCCGAACATGATGGGATAGTCGCGGCCGATCGCCGCCTGGAAACCGAGGAGTCCGAGCCCGTCGAGCGAGAAGATGACCTCGACCAGCAGCGCCCCGGTGAAGAGGATCGAAACGAAAGCCGAAGGGAAGCCGGCGATGACCAAAAGCATCGCGTTGCGGAAGACGTGGCCGTAGAGCACGCGGCGCTCCGAAAGTCCCTTGGCGCGCGCCGTCACGACATACTGCTTGTTGATCTCTTCGAGGAAGCAGTTCTTGGTCAGCATGGTGAGGCCGGCGAAGCTGCCGATCACCAGCGACAGGACCGGCAAGGTGACGTGCCAGAAATAATCGAGGATGCGGTGCAGCCAATCGAGCTGCGCCCAATCGTCGGAGACCAATCCCCGCAGCGGAAACCAGGAGAGATAGCTGCCGCCGGCGAAGAGGACGATGAGCAGCACGGCGAAGAGGAAGCCCGGAATGGCATAGCCGACGATGACGACCGCGCTCGACCACACGTCGAAAGAGCTGCCGTCCCGGACCGCCTTGCGGATACCGAGCGGAATCGAGATGAGATAAGTGAGGAGCGTCGTCCACAGCCCCAAGGAGATCGACACCGGCAGCTTGTCGGCGATGAGCTGGATCACCGGACGGCTGCTGTAGAAGCTGGTGCCGAGATCGAAGCTGAGATAGTTGCGGATCATGATCCAGAAGCGCTCGGCCGGCGGCTTGTCGAAGCCGTAGAGCTTCTCGAGCTCTTTGATGAAGGCGGGATCGAGGCCGCGCGCGCCGCGCGTCTGGTTCAAGGAGGTGGCGCCGCGCGCCTCGCCGCCGCCGCCGCCGCTCACCCGCTCCAAGGTGCCGCCGGCGGTGCCCTTGAGTTGGGCGATCATTTGATCGACCGGTCCGCCCGGCGCCGCCTGCACGATGAAGAAATTCACCAGCAGAATGGCGAAGAGCGTCGGAACCATCAGGAGAATGCGGCGGAGCGCGTAGGCGAGCATCGGCTGGTCAGCCGCTCATCGCTTGCGGACTTCCGATTTGCGCGCCTCGACGTCCTTGGCGCGCGCTGGATCGATCCACCAGCTTTCGAGCGCGAGCTCGTAGGGCGCGGTGATCTTGGGACGCGCGAACTTGTCCCAGGACGCGACGCGGAAATATGTCAGGTGCCAATTGGGAATGACGTAGTGGCTTTGAAGCAGGACGCGGTCGAGCGCGCGGACGCGATTGATGAGGCTCGCGCGGTCGGGCGCGCTGATGATGAGATCGACGAGCGCGTCGGCGGCCTTGCTCTTAACCCCCAGAAGGTTGTTGCTGCCGGGCGCGTCGGCGGCCGCCGAGCCCCAGAATTCGCGTTGCTCGTTGCCGGGCGACAGCGATTCCGGAAACAGCACCACCGCCATGTCGTAATCGAAATTCTGCATGCGGTTCTCGTACTGCGCGGGATCGATGCTGCGGACATCGACCTTGATGCCGAGGCGCCCGAGATTCTGCGTGAAGGGCAGCACGACGCGCTCGAATTCCGGCTGCGCCAGCAGAAACTCGAAGGCGAAGGGCTCGCCCTTGGCGTTCTCGAGCCGGTTGCCCTTGACCGCCCACCCGGCCGCCGCGAGCAGGGTCAAGGCCGCGCGCAGATTGTCGCGGATGTTGCCGGAGCCGTCGGTAGTCGGCGGCGCATAGGCCTCGGTGAAGACCGCGTCGGGAATCTCGCCCTTGAACTTGTCGAGGATCGCGCGCTCGTCGGCGCCGGGCAGCCCCGAGGACGCCAGCTCGGAGTTGGAGAAATAGCTCTTCGTCCGGGCATAGGAGCCGTAGAACAGGATCTTGTTGGTCCATTCGAAATCGAAGAGATAGCTCAGCGCCTGGCGCACGCGGCGGTCCTGGAAGAGCGGCCGGCGCAAATTGAAGCCGAAGGCCTGCATGCCCTGCGGCACCTTGTTGGGGACCTCTTCCTTCTTGATGAGACCGGCCTTGAGCGCCGGGCTGTCATAGCCGATCGCCCAGTTCTTCGCGACGTTCTCGACGCGCAAATCGTATTCCCCCGCCTTGAACGCCTCGAGCGCGATCGACGAGTCGCGATAGTAGTCGTAGCGCATGATCTCGAAATTGTAGCGCCCGCGGTTGACCGGCAGGTCCTTCGCCCAATAATCCTCGACCCGGCGATAGGTGATGGCGCGGCCGGCATCGACCGTGTCGACCTTGTAGGGTCCGCTGCCGAGCGGCGGCTCGAGCGTCGTCTTGGCGAAATCGCGGGCCGCCCAGAAGTTCTTGGACAGCACGGGCAATTGGCCGACGATCGAGGGCAGCTCGCGATTGTCGCCGGAGCGGAAGCTGAACCTGACGCCGCGCTCGCCCGCCGGCTCTGCCTTGAGCACGTCGGCGTAATAGAGCTGATAATGCGGGTCGCCCTTGGATTTGAGCGTGTCGAAGGTCCAGATCACGTCCGCGGGCGTGATCGGGCTGCCGTCATGAAAGCGCGCCGCGCTGCGCAAATTGTACTGCACCCAGCTGCGGTCCTCGGCGATGACGACGCTCTCGGCGATGAGGCCGTATTCCGAATCGGGCTCGTCGCCCGAGCGCGCCATCAGCGCATCGAAAATTTCGGCCGCGCCCGCCGCCTTGACGCCTTTGAGCTGGAAGGGATTGAGCGTGTCGAAGGTGCCGATGGCGGAAAACTTCACCGTGCCGCCCTTGGGCGCGTCGGGGTTGACGTAGTCGAAATGCTGAAACTCCGGCCCGTATTTGAGGTCGCCGTAGAGGGCCAATCCATGGCTCGGCTGACCCGCGCCCGACGACTCGGCGGCTGCTGCCGGGGCGATGCGGAGCGCGGCGAGCGAGGGAAATGCGAACCCGGCCCGCAAGAGGTTTCTTCGCGATATGTCACGCATTGCCCATGCCCGTTCGGCGCCGCAGTCGCGCCGACGCATTCTAGAGGAAACGGCGCCGCCCGTCCGCTCGATCCGGGCGCCGATCTCTCACCCCGCGAGCCGCGCCCGCGCCGCCGCCGCGAGCCGCGCATCGCCGCAGGCAATGACGTGGCCATCCGAGCCAAGATCGAGCCCGCTTCCTTGCCAATCGGTGATGCTGCCGCCGGCGCCGGCGATGATCGGCGCCAGCGCGCAAAAATCGTAGGGCTTGAGATCGCGCTCGGCCACGAGGTCGATGAAGCCGCTCGCGAGCTGGGCATAGGCATAGCAATCGGCGCCGTAGCGCGTGAGCTTGACCGCGCTCTTAAGCCGCGCAAACGCCCTAGCGTCGGCGCCGGCGAACATTTCCGGCGCCGTCGCATAAAGCGTGGCGTTTGCAAGATCGGTGCAGGCGCGAGTGCGGATCGCGGCGCCGTTCAAGGTCGAGGGCTGCCCGGGCGCGCCGATCCAGCGCTCGCGCAGCACTGGCTGGTCGATGATTCCGAGCACCGGCCGGCCGCGATGGGTGAGCGCGATGAGCGTGCCGAAGAGCGGAATGCCGGCGATGAAGGATTTCGTGCCGTCGATCGGGTCGAGCACCCAGACCCACTCCGCCTCCGCGCGGTCGGCGCCCATCTCCTCGCCGAGGATGCCGTGTTCGGGAAAGGCGTCGGCGATGAGCCGCCGCATCGCCGCCTCGGCCGCGCGGTCGGCGACGGTCACCGGCGTGCGGTCGCTTTTCTCGTCGACGGCGATGGGCTTGCGGAAATAGCGGCGAAGGATCGCGCCCGCAGCGTCGGCCAACGCTTGGGCAAGCGCCAGATGCGCTTTGGTGACCTCGGCCGCGCCGCGCTTCCGCACGCGCTCGCTATTTGCCCGCGGGCGCGGCTTGGCCCGACGATGCCGCGGGCGCGGTTTGGGCCGGGGGCGCCGCAGGCGCGGCGGGCTGGCTCGATTGTGCCGCGGGCGCGGCGGATTGGGCAGCCTGGCCGGCGGGCGCGGCAGCTTCGCCCGGCTTTGCCGCCGGCGCGGCGGTGCCGGCGAGGCTTGCGAGCGGCTTCGGACTGTCGCTCATCGAATTGAGAAAGGCGATGATGTCGGCGCGGTCCTTGGCCTTGGGCAAGCCGACGAAGGTCATCTTGGTGCCCTTGGCGAAGTCCTGCGGCTTGAACAGCCAGTCGTTGAGATTGTCGACGGTCCAACTCTCGCCCTTCTTGCCGGTGAGCGCGCTCGAGAAGGCGTAGCCGCTGCGGTCATGCGCGATCTCGTCGCCGACGACGCCGTAGAGGTTGGGGCCAATGCGGTTGGGCCCACCCTTCTCGAAAGTGTGGCATTGGGTGCATTTTCCCGCGACCTGCTTGCCGGCGTCGGCCGAGGCCGAGGCGAGGAGCGGCGCGATCGGCTCGGGCCCCGCCGGGGCCGCCGCCTGGGCCGCGGGCTTCTCTGCGGCAGCGCCGGCCACAGCGTAGACCGGCTTTTCCAGCATCTTCGGCTGCACCAGCTTGTCGGCGAGGATGCCGGAGACCATCGCAAGCATCAGCGCCACTAGCACCGCCGCGACGATCTTGTTGACCTCGAATGACATTCGCCAATCCCCGGGCAAAGCTGGAAGGCCTACGGCAGCGGCCGAACGGCTGCCGCGGCGGGAGAAAACCCAATTTCCGCTGACAACTCAAACGAAATGTGATTGAAGCGCCACTGGCTGGACCTACCCAGGGTGTGCGTCATAACGCCGCAAGGAGCATATGAGGCATGAATCCGATCCTCGTCATCCCCGCCCGGCTCGGCTCGACGCGGCTGCCCGGCAAGCCGCTGGCGGAGATCGGCGGC
>DATNIY010000025.1:0-26782 GCA_035604195.1 Allostellaceae bacterium | reverse complement strand
CGCCGAGAACGAGCAGCATCGGATCGAGATTCCCCTGCACAGGAACGAGACTCTGTAGCGTTTTATGCGCGATGTCACATGGCACGCTCTGGTCCAGGCTGACCGCGCCGATCTTGGTCTCCTTGACATAGGCGCGATAGAGCAGCCCGGCGCCGCGCGGAAAACCGATAACGGGCAGACCGGGATGCCGCGCCGCTAACGCTGCAACGATGCGCCGCGTCGGGGCGATGACGAAGCGTTGAAATTCATGCTCCGGCAGTACGCCGGCCCAACTATCGAAGAGTTGGACCGCGTCGACACCGGCGGAGACCTGCGCCGAGAGATGTTCGATCGTTGCGTCGGCCAGGCGATCGATGAGTTCCGCAAAACCCTCGGGATCGCCAAAGGCCCAGCGCTTGACCGCGGAAAAATCGCGGCTGCTGCCGCCCTCGATCATGTAGGTTGCGACGGTCCAGGGCGCTCCGGCAAAACCTATCAGCGCCACCGATTGTACCAGCGCCGGCTTGACCAGGCGGATGGCCGCATAGACCGGAGCTAGTCGTTCGATAATACCGTCTCGATCAAGAGCCGATATTTCATCGCGCCGGCGGAGTGGATCGAGCACCGGTCCTTCACCCTCGCGAAAGCCGACGGACCGTCCCAACGCATAGGGCACCACCAGAATGTCGGAAAAGAGGATCGCACCATCCATGCCAAAGCGCCGAACCGGTTGCAAGGTCGCCTCGGCGGCGCGTTCGGGCGAAAAGCAGAACTCGAGAAAGCTGCCGCTGGCACCGCGTAATGCACGATATTCCGGCAGATAGCGTCCCGCCTGCCGCATCAGCCAAATCGGCGGTCGAGACAAACTCTCGCCGCGCAGGGCCCGCAAGAGCGGCTTTTGCGAGGATGATGGCGTAGAGGATTCCGGCACCGGCAACTTTTCCATTCCCTGCTCTTACCTCTTCTTCTAGAGAATCTAAAGATGATGAAGGTAGTAGGTGGGTGGAATTACGAGGATCAAATCGTCGGTCTCAATTATCCTCAGATCGGGTTTCGCATGACCGGTGGCCGCTGAAACCGTGTATAAGACGGGGATGATGTGTCTATTCGCGGCGCTAGAGATGTAAGCGAGGCTGGGGACGATCGGGAATGATGGGGATGAAAGTATGACCGAGGCGTGTTGTCCCCGACTCGCGGAGCGTGGGTCTGATTTTTTCCGCAGGTTTTATAGGTGGGGATGGACGCAGGCTCATCGGGGACAAGGCGGGTGCATCTCGTTTATCACCAGTGTCCCCGGCCTTTATCCACAGGCGGCTTGGTCGTGACTCGGTTTCATGTTCATCTCGTCTCCGATTCGACCGGCGACACCGTGCATTCGGTCGCGCGCGCGTGCCTCGTGCAGTTTGATGGGGTAGAGCCGATCGAACATATTTGGTCGATGGTGCGGACCAAGACGCAAATCGAGCGCGTCATTCACGGCATCTCCGCCAATCCCGGCGTGGTGCTCTATACTCTCGTGAACGAAGATCTGCGGGCTCCGCTGGTCGATGGTTGTCGCCGGCTTCAGGTGCCGACCATTCCCGTGCTCGATCCGGTGATTGGTGCGCTCGCCTCTTATCTCGGACGGCAAAGCCGTGGACTGCCGGGCCAGCAGCATATCCTCGACAGCGAGTATTTTCACCGCATCGACGCCATGACCTTCGCCCTTAATCATGATGACGGCCAGTCGGCCTGGGGATTGAACGAGGCCGATGTGATCCTGGTCGGTGTCTCCCGCACCTCGAAGACCCCGACCTGTCTCTACCTCGCCAATCGCGGCATCAAGGCGGCGAATGCGCCGATCGTGCCCGGCATGACGTTGCCGCCGGAGCTTTTCGCTGCGACGCGGCCGCTCATCATCGGCCTCACCAACGATCCCGAGCGCCTCATTCAAGTCCGGCAGAACCGCATGAACATGCTGCACCAGCAGGAACAGCGGAGCGATTACACCGATCTGGGCTCCGTTCGGGAGGAGGTGGCGCAGGCGCGGCGGCTCTTTGCCGAACATCATTGGCCGGTCATCGACGTGACCCGCCGCTCGATCGAAGAGACCGCTGCGGCGATTCTGAAGCTGCTGGCCCGCCGCCACGGAGAGGATGGCTGAGCCCGGCGATGCGTTGGCTCGGCAGCGCGCCGCTCGTTCTCGCCTCTTCCAGCCCGTTTCGCGCGCGGTTGCTCGCCGCGGCCGGGCTTAAGGCGATCGTCGATGCGGCGGCAATAGACGAAGGCGAAATCAAGGCGGGCTTCCGCCGCGAAAAGCGCGATACCGGCGCCTGCGCCGCGGCGCTGGCGGAAGCGAAGGCGAAGCGGGTCTCCCTACGTCATCCGTCGGCGCTGGTGATCGGTGCGGATCAGATCCTCGACTGCGGCGGGGAGTGGCTCGACAAGCCACGCGATATCGAGGAAGCGCGAGCGCAGCTCCAGTTCCTGCGCGGCAAGCGTCACGAGCTCGCGACCGCGGCGGCGGTCATCAGCGACGGGGCGGTGCTCTGGCACAGGGTCGAACGCCCGAGTCTCGCCATGCGTGAATTAAGCGACGGTTTTATCGAGGACTACCTCGCCGCGGCCGGCGACGGCGTCTGCGCCTTGGTCGGCGCTTATGCGGTCGAAGGTTTAGGTGCACAACTCTTCGACCGCATCGACGGCGATTATTTCGCGATCCTAGGGCTGCCGCTCCTGCCGCTCCTCGGCTATTTGCGCGAACGCGGAGCGATAGCGCGATGAGCATCACCGGCGCGGCGCGGCTTGCGGGGGTCATGGGTTGGCCGGTGGCGCATTCGCGCTCGCCCGCGCTGCATGCCTTCTGGCTGGCCGAGCACGGCATCGACGGCGCTTATGTGCCCCTGGCGGTGCAGCCGGAACATCTCTCCCGCGCGCTCAAGGCGCTGCCCCTTCTGGGCTTTGCCGGCTGCAATCTGACCCTGCCGCACAAGGAGGCGGCGCTCGAGGCGGTCGACGAGGTCGATGTATCGGCGCGCCGGGCAGGCGCCGTCAACACCGTCATCGTCCTGCCGAACGGCACTTTGCGCGGCAGCAACACGGACGGCTTCGGCTTTCTCGAGAATCTCCGCGCCGAGGTGCCGGGATGGAGCGCCGCGTCAGGTCCGGCGGTAGTGCTCGGCGCCGGCGGCGCCGCGCGGGCCATCGCCGCGGCGCTCATCGATGCGGGCGCGCCCGAGATCCGGCTCATCAACCGGACGCCCGCGCGGACGGCGGCGCTGGCGAAGCGGCTCGGCGGAGCCATTCGCGGCGTCGCCTGGGAGGACCGTGGGCCGGCGCTCGCGGACGCGAAGCTGGTGGTGAATGCCACCAGTCTCGGCATGTCCGGTCAGCCGGTCTTGGATCTCGCGCTCGACGCGCTGCCGCGCGACGCCGTGGTCAACGACATCGTCTATGTCCCGCTCGAGACGGCGCTGCTCGCGGCGGCGCGGCGGCGCGGCAATCCCGCGGTGGACGGGCTCGGCATGCTGCTGCATCAGGGGCGGCCCGGCTTTGCCGCCTGGTTCGGGCCGCTGCCCGAGGTCACGCCGCGCCTGCGCGCAGCGGTGCTCGCGACCTTCGGGCCGCCCGCGAGATGAGGATTCTCGGCCTCACCGGCTCGGTCGGCATGGGCAAGAGCACCGCCGCCGAGATGCTCGGCCGGATGGGCGTACCGGTTCATGACGCCGACCGCACGGTCCATTTTCTGCTGGGGCCAGGCGGCGCGGCGGTAGCTGCCGTCGAGGCGGCGTTTCCCGGCGTCGCGAGTGAACACGGCATCGATCGGCAGGCGCTCGGCGCCCGCGTCTTCGGCAATCGCGACGAGTTGCGCCGGCTCGAGGCCATCCTTCACCCGTTAGTGCGCGCCGGCGAGGTGCGGTTCTTGCGGCGCATGCGGGCCCAACGCCGGAAACTCGTGGTGCTCGACATCCCCCTGCTCTTCGAGAGCGCCGGTGAGGCGCGCTGCGATGCCGTTGCGGTGATCTGGGCGCCCGGATTTTTGCAAAAGCGGCGGGTCCTGGCGCGGCCTAATATGACGGCGCAGCGCTTCGCCTTCATCCGCGCGCAACAGACAAGCGAGGCCGAAAAGCGCCGCCGCGCTGATTTTCTCGTGCCGAGCGGGCTGGGTCGGGCCGTCACTTGGCGGCATTTGCGCCGGATCGTGCGGGCACGCGACCAGGCTTGCGCCGCACGCGCCGCGCCGGCAGAGTGAGGCCCATGCGCGAGATCGTGCTCGATACCGAAACCACCGGCCTCGACCCGAGCGATGACCATCGGATCGTCGAGATCGCCTGTCTCGAACTCGCCAATCACCTTCCCACCGGGCGCTTCTTTCACCGCTACGTCAATCCCGAGCGGGCGATGCCGGCGGAGGCGCTGGCGGTTCATGGGCTGACCGACGAGTTCCTGGCCGCGCATCCGAACTTCGCGGTGATCGCCGACGAGCTGGTCTCATTCATCGCCGATGCGCGGCTCGTCATTCACAACGCCGAGTTCGATCTCGGCTTCCTCAATGCCGAGCTGCGCCGCCTGGAGCGCGCGCCGCTCGATTGCGCCTTCACCGACACGCTGAGCCTGGCGCGCCGGCGTTACCCGGGCGCGCCCGCCAGCCTCGACGCCCTGTGCCGGCGCTTCGCCATCGATCTCTCGGCACGCGCCAAGCACGGCGCCAAACTTGATTGCGAGCTGCTGGCGGCCGTCTATCTCGAGCTCATTGGGGGAAGGCAGCCCGGTCTCGATCTCGCAGCGAGCCTGGAAAGCGAAGCGCGGCAACGGATCCTGAACCGGCCTGTCCGGCCGGCGCGGCCGCACGCGCCGAACGCCGCCGAGGCCGCCGCGCATGCGGCCTTCCTCGCCAAGCTCAAGGCGCCGCTTTGGCTCGTCGCGGACGGTCCGCCGGCGCCGGAGGAATGAGCGCTGCGGCTCAGGCCGAGGCCGCGGCTCTCGACTGCTGGGCTTCCTGCTTGCGGCGCAGCAGATCGGCGAAATCGACCTGATTGATCATCAGCGGCATGAAGCCGCCCTCGAGCGTCGCCGAAGCGATGATCGCGCGCGCGAAGGGAAAGAGCAGGCGCGGCGTCTCGATGAAGAGCGCGAGGGGGATCTCGGCCTCCGGGACATTGGTGAGGGTGGTAACCCCGGCATAGGTGAGCTCGACCAGGAAGACCCGCTCGCCGTCCCGCTTGGCCTCGGCATGGAGCGTCAGCGTCACCTCGAAGGTGTCGGGTGCGAGGCTCTGCGCCGCGACGTCGATGCCCAAACTCACTTCGGGCGGCTTCTGCTGGACCTGCACCAGGCTGTGCGGCGCGCGCGGGTTCTCGAAGGACAAATCCTTGACGTATTGCGCATTGATGGCGAGCCCGCGGCGTCCGTCCGGCGCCGCCCCGCCGTTATCCTTGTCCGCCATGAACCTCTCCTGCTGCGAGCAGGGGGTGGCTAGCATGGATCGCTGGCCGACACAACCAAATCGCCGTGGTGGGGCCCCCGCTTGCCCTTTCGTCCGCGAGCGCTTATCTACCAGACATCATGCGGCTTGGCGCGGGAGCCGAGGAAGATGGGTAACGGCTTCCAATTCATCGACATTATCCTGTTCGCGGCGATTGCGGGGTTCCTCGTGCTCCGCCTGCGCAGCGTGCTCGGTCGGCGCACCGGCACCGAGCGGCGGCGTGATCCTTTCGCCGCCCCGACGAAACCCGTCTTGACGCCGCCGCCGCAAGGCCCGGCCGCCGGTCCGATCATCGAGGGCACCGTCGTGCCGCTGCCCGCGAGCCCGCCCGGCGGCATCGCCGGCATCAAGGCCGCGGAGCCCGGTTTCGCCGAGGACGTCTTCCTCAAGGGTGCGCGCGGCGCCTTCGAAATCATCGTCAATGCCTTTGCCGCCGGCGACAGCGCCGCGCTGAAGCCGCTGCTCAGCCCCGAGGTCTATCGCAGCTTCGCTGAGGCGATCGAGGCGCGCCTGCGGGCCAAAGAAAGCATGCAGACAACGCTGGTCTCGATGAAGTCGGCGGAGATCGCGGGTGCCGTGCTCGAAGGCAAGACCGCGCGGATCACGGCGAAATTCGTCTCCGAGCAAATCAATGTGACCCGCGATGCCGCCGGCAAGGTCATCGAGGGCGATCCCGAGCGCGTCATCGAGCATTGCGACTTCTGGACGTTCGCCCGCACCGTCGGCGCGCGCGACCCCAATTGGATGCTCGTCGCCACGCAGAGCCCGTGAGATCGGGGCCGGCGCGCTTCGTTCTGCTTCTGCTCATTCTCGTCGCCGCTTGCGCGCCCCGCGTGGCGGCACCGCCGCGCCTGACCTTGCAACCGACCAGCATCGCCGGTCTGCCGGGCTGGCGCGAGGACCGTACGGCTGAAGCGTTGCCGGCCTTCGTCAAATCCTGCGCCGCCGTGATGAAGCTCGGCGCCGAGGCATCGCTCGGCAGCGGCGGGATGGCCGGCGATTGGCGCGCGGGTTGCGCCGCCGCGACCGCGCTCGGCGCCGCCAGTGACCGGCAGGCGCGGCAATTCTTCGAGACTTTCTTCGACGCTTATGTCGCCGGCAACAACGGCGCGACCGAGGGGCTCTTCACCGGCTATTTCGAGCCGGAAATCGCTGGCGCGCGCACACAAGGCGGCGGCTATGAGACGCCGCTGTTGCGCCGGCCGCCCGATCTCGTCGCCGCCGATCTCGGGCGCTTCGGCTCGGCCGGGCGTGGCGCGTTCACGGTCGGGCGGATCGAGGACGGGCACGTCGTGCCCTATGCCACGCGCGCCGAGATCGAGGGCGGTGCGCTCGATCGCTTTCATCTCGCCCTTCTCTGGGTGCGGGACCCGATCGACGCCTTCATCCTGCAAATTCAGGGCTCGGGACGGGTGCGGCTCAGGGACGGCTCGCTCGTCCGCGTCGGTTATGACGGGACGAACGGCTGGCCTTATGTCGCAATCGGTCGTCTGCTCGTCGCCCGTGGCGCGCTCGCAACAGAAGCGGTCTCGCTGCCGGCAATCCGCGCCTGGCTCGCTGCGCATCCGAGCGAGGCCAAGGCATTGATGGACGAGAATCCGTCCTATGTTTTCTTGCGCGAGGTCGCCGGCGACGGACCGATTGGCACCGCGGGCGTGGTGCTCACGCCGGGCCGCAGCCTTGCGGTCGATCCGGCCTTTGTTCCGCTGAATGCGCCGGTCTGGCTTGATGCCGCACAGGGTGACATGCGGCTGCGCCGTCTCATGGTGGCGCAGGATACCGGCAGCGCCATTCGCGGGCCGGTGCGCGGCGACATGTTCTGGGGCTTCGGGCCCGAGGCGGAGAGGCGCGCTGGCAACATGCGCGCGCTGGGCTTATATGTTATATTGCTGCCCAAGGGAGTGACGCCGCAGATCGCGACTGCGGGGCCGTGCGGTCGCGGATGACGGTGCGAGATCAGCTTGACTGGTGGGGGAGCGATTGGCCCGCGGAAGAGGGGATGACGGCGCGGCGCGAGCGATAGAATAAAGGCAGCGGGCGCGCGTTCTCACCCTGAACGCCGGGTGCAACCAGGAGGTTAGCAAGATGTTTAAGCGAAATTTGCCGAAAGCTGCGTTGGTCCTGAGCGGACTCGCTGTGGCCGCTGGGTTGGCATTGCCGCCGAGCGCGGCGCAGGCGCGCGTCGTCGTCGGTGTCGGTGTGCCCTGGGTTGAGCCGGTGCCGTATTATTACCCGCCGGCCCCGTACTATGCCCCGTACTATGCCCCGGCACCGGTCTATGTCCCGCCGCCGGTCTATGCGCCCGCGCCGCAGCCCACTTATGTCGCCCCGGCGGCGCAGAGCCAGAACTGGTACTACTGCGACAACCCCAAGGGCTATTATCCATACGTTCAAAATTGCACCAGCGGCTGGCGCCAGGTTCCCGCCTCGCCCGGCGGCGCACCGCCGCAATGAGACGAAGACAAACCCGGAAGCACAAGGAGAGGTTGCCGTGAAAAAATCGACCGCCGTGCTATTGGGCGGGCTGGCAAGCTTTGCCCTTGCCAGTTGCGCCAGCACTCCGATGGGACCGTCCGTCAACGTCATGCCCGCGCCGAACAAGCCGTTTCAAGCGTTCCAGGAGGACCAGGCGGTCTGCAGGCAATACGCGGAGCAGCAGGTTGCAGGCCAGGCCGAAGCCGCCAACAACCAGGCCGTGGGCACCGCGGTCATCGGCACGGTGCTCGGCGCCGGCCTCGGCGCCGCGATCGGCGGCGGCCAGGGCGCGGCGATCGGCGCCGCTTCGGGCGCGGGTCTCGGCACGGCCTATGGGGCGAGCGGCTCGAGCTACGCCAACATGACCATCCAGCAGCGCTACGACGCCGCCTATTCGCAGTGCATGTATTCCCGCGGCAACCAGGTGCCGGGCTATTACGCGCCGGCCCCGCCGCCGCCGCCGCCAGGCTACGCTCCGCCGCCACCGCCGCCACCGCCGCCGCCCGGGGCGCGCTGAACCAGGGCAGGCCGCGCTTTCGCCCGCCGCTGCCGCAAGGCGCGGCGGGCTTGCCTTTCCGCGCCGCGCCGCCGCATTCTCCCGGTGCTTTTGGCCGCGGGAGAAAACGCCCCATGCTCGACCAGCCGATCCGCGTCGGACTGTTCGTCACCTGTCTCGTCGATTTGTTCCGCCCGAGCGTCGGCTTCGCCGCAGTGAAGCTGCTCGAGGCGGCCGGCTGCACGGTCAGCGTGCCGCTGGCGCAAACCTGCTGCGGCCAGCCCGCCTACAATTCCGGCGACAAATCCGCCGCCAAGGCGGTCGCGCGGCAAGTCATCGCGGCCTTCCAGGAGCGCGATTATGTCGTGACGCCCTCGGGCTCCTGCGGCGGCATGATCAAGCTGCACTACCCCGAGCTCTTCGCCGACGAGCCGGAGATGCGCCGGCAGGCGCAGCTTCTGGCCGACAAGACCTACGAGCTCGTATCCTTCCTCGCCGATGTGCGCGAGGTCGAGCGCGTCGCCGCGCGCTATGACGGCGTCGCCACATATCACGATTCCTGCTCGGGTCTGCGCGAGCTCGGCATCAAGGAAGCGCCGCGGCGCCTGCTCGCGAGCGTCGCCGGCCTCACCCTCAAGGAGATGGCGAGGCCGGAGATGTGCTGCGGCTTCGGCGGCGCGTTCTGCGTCAAATACCCGGAGATCTCCGACAAGATGGTGACCGACAAGACCGCGGACATCGCGACCACCGGCGCCGACACCTTGCTTGCCGGCGATCTGGGCTGCCTCCTCAACATGGCCGGCAAGCTCGCGCGGCGCGGTCTGCCGATCCGCGCGCGCCATGTCGCGGAGGTGCTGGCGGACATGACGGAATCGGCGCCGCCGATCGGCGCGCCCGCCGCGGAGGCGTGATGCGCGCCACCAGCCGCGCCTTCAAGGAGAACGTCCGGCACGCGCTTGCCGACGACAATCTGCAAGCGGCAATGGCGATGCTGCGCGAGGGCTTTCCCGGCCGGCGCGCCAACGCGGTGGCGCGGCTGCCCGAATTCGAGGCGCTGCGCAACGAAGGCGCCGCGATCAAGGATCACGTGCTGGAGAATCTCGACTTCTATCTCGAGCGTTTCGAGCACAACGCCGTGGCCGCCGGCGGCCACGTGCATTGGTGCCGCACCTCTGATGAGGCCTGCGCCGCGGTGCTCGCCATTTGCCGCGCACTGGGTGCCAAGACCGCGACCAAGGGCAAGTCGATGATCGGCGAAGAGATCGCCATCAACGATTACCTCGAAGCAAATGGCGTCACGCCCATCGAGACCGATCTCGGCGAATACATCGTGCAAATCCGCCACGAGCCGCCGAGCCACATCATCGCCCCGGCGATCCATCTGCTGAAGGAGCAGGTCGCGGACAGCTTCCGCGCCACCCACACCCATCTCGATCCGGCGCGCCCGCTCGACGAGGCGCGGCAGATGTGCGACGAGGCGCGCCAGATCCTGCGCCAGAAATTCCTCGCCGCCGATGTCGGCATCACCGGCGCCAATTTTCTTGTCGCCGAGACCGGCTCGAGCATCATCGTTACCAACGAAGGCAACGGCGATCTGACGCAGACGCTGCCCAAGGCGCATATCGTCCTCGCCTCGCTCGAGAAGCTGGTGCCGACGCTCGAGGATGCGACGACGTTGCTGCGGCTTCTGGCGCGCTCCTCGACCGGCCAGGAGTTCTCGACCTACACCACGATTTCCACCGGGCCGCGCCGGCCCGAGGACGATGACGGTCCGGCGGAATATCACGTCGTGCTCGTCGACAACGGGCGCAGCGATCTCCTCGGCGGCGAGTTTCGGGAGATGCTGCGCTGCATCCGCTGCGCGGCCTGCATCAATCACTGCCCGGTCTATGGCGCGGTCGGCGGGCACAGCTATGGCTGGGTCTATCCGGGACCGATGGGCGCGGTGCTGACGCCGACGCTCATCGGCATCGCCGAGGCCGGGCATCTGCCCAACGCCTCGACCTTCTGCGGCCGCTGCGAGAGCGTCTGCCCGGTCAAGATCCCGCTGCCCAAGCTGATGCGGCATTGGCGCGAGCGCGAGTTCGCGCAGAAGCTCAATCCCGCGCCCGCCCGCTGGGCCTTGGCCGCCTGGGCGTTCTTGGCGCTGCGCCCGGCGCTCTATCGCCGGGCGGCGGCAAGCGCGGCGCGGCTCTTAGGGGCGTTGGGCCGCCGCCGCGGCCGCTTCCGCACTCTGCCGCTGGCCGGCGGCTGGACCGATGTGCGGGACCTGCCGGCGCCGGAAGGCCGCAGCTTCATGAGCCTCTGGGCCGAGCGGGAGAAGCGGCGGTGAGCGATGCCCGCGGCGAGATCCTGGACCGGCTGCGCCGTTCCTTGAAACGCGGCGCGCACGACGATGCCCGGGCCGCGGCGCTTACCGCCCGTCTCGCCGAGCATCGCCGCAATCTCGTGCCGGCGCGCGCCCAGAGCCTCGATCATCGTGGGCAGATCGATCTCTTCGTCGCCATGGCCGAAGAGGTCGAGGCGACGGTGGCGCGGGTCGCCGGCGCCGCCGCGGTGCCGCAAGCGGTCGTCGACTTTCTCACGCGGCACAATCTGCCGGCGCGTCTGGTCATGACGCCCGATCCGCAGCTCGCCGACATTCCCTGGCCGGCGCAGCCGATGCTCGAGATCCGCCGCGGCCGCGCCGCGGATGCGGATGTCACGGGGGTGACGGCCTGCTTCGCCGCCATCGCCGAGACCGGCACCTTGATGCTGCTCTCGGGCCCTGCGAGCCCGACGCGCAACAACTTCCTGCCCGACAATCACATCGCCGTGCTGCGCGCAGGGCAGGTGACGGCGAGCTACGAGGACGGCTGGGACCGGCTCAGGGCGGCTGCGCCGCTTCCCGATGGCGGCTTCGCCCTGCCGCGCGTCGTCAATTTCATCACCGGGCCGTCGCGCACCGCCGACATCGAGCAGCGCTTGGTGCTGGGCGCGCATGGGCCGCGCCGGCTGCACATCATCCTCGTCGAGGAAGCGCAAGCGGGACATGGTGAGCCGACGGCCGAGTGAGACCGAGCGCGCGCTGTGGCGCGCCGAGACAAGCGACGTGCTGCCGCTCGACGGCAAGGCCGCGCCGCCGCGACAGGAGGGAGCGCCGCCGCCGCAAGCGCCCGTACCGGCGCGCAGGCGAGCATCGGCCGCGGCGCCCGGCGGCATCGGGCTCGACCGGCGCAGCGCCTTGCGGCTCAAGCGCGGACAGATGGCGATCGCGGCGCGGCTCGACCTGCACGGCATGACGCAAGCCGAGGCGCATGCGGCGCTCTTGCGCTTTATCGCCGGCGCGCACGACAAGGGCGCGCGCGTGGTGCTGATCATCACCGGCAAGGGCAGCGGCGCGAGCGACGGCGTGCTGCGCCGTGCCGTGCCGCTGTGGCTCGCTGCAGCGGACTGCCGCGCCCGGGTACTGGCGACCGCGCCGGCGCAACCCAAGGACGGCGGTGCCGGCGCGCTTTATGTGCTGCTGCGCCGACACCGCGCACTCACTTGATGCGGGCCGCCGCCTCCTTCACGAGGTCGAGTTCGGTATATTTCTTTACGTCGAGATTGGTCTTGAGGAAGCCCAGCTTGTGCTGCAGCCCGATATTGGCCTGGAGCGCCGCGACATCCGGCATTCCTTTGGGATCGTGGTAGAAATCGCCGTGAGTGAAGATCCAGCCGGCAAAGCGTTGGGCGGGCTGCTTGGTGAAGTCGGCGATGCGCTTCACCGCCGGGTCGTGGTTGGCGGGGTCGGTGTACCAATGCAACGCCCGGAGTTCGTCCTCGAGATAATCGGTGACGACGGCGCGGTTCTTCTGCAGGAATGCGCTGTGGCCGACCAAGATGATCATCTGCGACCGGCCGATGGCCTCTTTCTGCGTGAAGAGGGTGTGCGCGATCGAGCGCAAGGCCGGATCATAGGAAAAAGGCGGCACCGCGGTGATGAGCTGGACCTTCTTCTCCTGCAGTTCGGCCCGCATGTTGGGGAAGGGAACCTCGACGATGGTCAAATCCTTCCTGGGATCGAGATGATGGTTGACCAGCATGGCGCGCAGCGCCATGTCGACCGCGCTGCCCGTCACATTCGCGGCCGCCACTTTGCCTTTGAGATCCTCGACCGTCTTTATCCCGCTGTCATTGAGGACCATGTCCTCGTTGGTGTAATAGCCGGGGACGCCGTCCTGGAAGACGTCGAAGATGACGCGGAGGTCATGCATTTGCGCGTTCTCGACCGCGAGCGCGAAGCTCGAATAGGCGAGCGGCGCCAGATCGATCTCGCCGGCGGCGAGCGCGGTGATCATCGGCGGCGTGCCCTCGAAATGGATGGCATCGAGGGCGTAGGCCTTGCCTTCGTGCGTGGCGATGCCGGGCTGGCCGAACATCAAGAGCGGCGCATCCGCACCGGGGACGACAAAACCGACGCGAAGCTTCATCGGCTCGGCGCTTCGCGCGGCGCCGGAAAGACCCAGCATCGCGCCGGCAAGGCAAGCGGCAATTGCGAGCTTGGACACGCGCATCATTTCCTCCCGCAGGTTCTCGCCGATCCGCTCGGCGACTTGGCTTCAGCGCCGCCATTCTATCGACAGGCGGCCCAATCGCTCAATCCCCCGGGGCTCGGTCCCGCTTGCGCCAGCGTCTGATGAAGCGCCCGCCATGACGCCCTTCGGCGTGCGCTTGCGCCAGCTCCGCGCCGAGCGCGGCATCAGCCTCAAAGCCATGGCCGAGGCATTGGGCGTCTCCGCGGCCTATCTCTCGGCGCTCGAGCATGGGCGGCGCGGCCGGCCGACGCATGCCATGGTGGTGGCGATCTGCGCGCAGCTCAACATCATCTGGGACGAGGCCGACGAGCTCTCGCGCCTGGCGCGGTTGTCGCATCCGCGCGTCACCGTGGACACGGCGGGCTTGAGCCCCGCCGCGACCGAGCTTGCCAATCTGCTTGCCGAACGTGTGCGCAAGCTGCCGTCGGAGCGCATCGCGCGCATGCTCGAGATTTTGAAGAGCGCGCCGGCGATACCGAAGCGACGGCGCGGCGCGCGCCGTTGAGCGCGCCAACGCAGCGCCGCCCACGGCCCGGCGGCGGCGAAAAAAGCTGTTGCCTTATGCGTCGGGAAGAGCCACGGTGGGATCGCCAATCTTGTGTCCGACGTTGCTTTCGACCGCCCAGTCGATCTCGCTTCTCTCGGCCCCTGAGATTGACGCTGCCGCCGTGGGCGCTGCACGGCTTCCAACGATCGGAGACCTCCTTGGCTATCGGCACCGTCAAATGGTTCAATTCTCAAAAGGGCTATGGCTTCATCCGGCCGGATGATGGCGGAAAGGACGTGTTCGTCCACATCTCCGCCGTCGAGCGCGCCGGCCTCGGCACGCTCAATGAAGGCCAGAAGGTGAAGTACGAGATCGCCCGCGACCGCGGCAAGGAATCCGCCGCCAACCTTTCGCTCTCGGATTAGCCGCGCCCGGCTGGATAGAAATCGGCGCGTCCTTCGAGACGCCGGCATCGCCGGCTCCTCAGGACGAGGAATTTTCTTGGTGCCATCAATGATCTTTCTCGTGCTGAGGAGTGGTGCGTAGCACCACGTCTCGAAGCACACGCTGCAACCCAGCCAGCCGGGATTTGCTCTACAGAATAAACTTCGACAAATCGGCGTTCTTGGCGAGTTCGCCGACATGCAGGCGCACATAGTCGCGGTCGATCGTGACCGTGCTGGCCGGCGCCATGTCGGAGGCGGCGAAGCTCACCTCCTCCAAGAGCCGCTCGAGCACCGTATGCAGCCGCCGCGCGCCGATGTTCTCGACGCTGGTGTTGATCTCTTCGGCCAGCGTTGCCAGCTCGTCGATGGCCTCCGCGGTGAAGTCGAGCGTCACGCCTTCGGTCGCCATCAGCGCCTTGTACTGACGGATGAGGCTCGCCTCGGGCTCGGTCAGGATGCGGCGGAAATCCTCGCGCGTCAGGGGCTTCAGCTCGACCCGGATCGGCAGGCGCCCCTGCAGCTCCGGCAGCAGGTCCGAGGGCTTCGCTAGGTGAAAGGCGCCTGAGGCGATGAACAGTACATGGTCGGTCTTGACCGCGCCGTGCTTGGTGGCGACCGTCGTGCCTTCGATCAAGGGCAGCAGATCGCGCTGCACGCCCTCGCGGCTCACATCGGCGCCGATGCACTGCTCGCTGCGGCCGCAGATCTTGTCGATCTCGTCGAGAAAGACGATGCCGGTCTGCTCGACGGCAATGATTGCCTCGCGCACGACCTTCTCCTGATCGAGCAGCTTGTCGCTCTCTTCCTGCATCAGGACGCGATGGCTTTCCGCCACCGTCATGCGGCGCCGCTTGGTCCGCGCGCCGAAGGCCTTGCCGAAGATGTCGCCGAGATTGACCATGCCCATCTGCGCGCCGGGCATGCCCGGGATGTCGAAGGTCGGGAGATTGAGCCCGCCGCCCTCCTGCACGTCGATCTCGATTTCGCGCTCGTCGAGCTCGCCCGAGCGCAGCATCTTGCGGAACTTGGCGCGCGTCTCCGCGCCGGCGTTGGCGCCGACGATCGCCTCGAGCACGCGCTCCTCGGCGCTGAGCTCGGCCTTGGCGGCGACCGCCTTGCGCAGGCGCTCGCGCGTCATGGCGATCGAAACCTCCAGGAGGTCGCGCACGATCTGCTCGACGTCGCGCCCGACATAGCCGATTTCGGTGAATTTCGTCGCCTCGACCTTGATGAAGGGCGCCTGCGCGAGCTTCGCCAGGCGGCGCGCGATCTCGGTCTTGCCGATACCGGTCGGGCCGATCATCAAAATGTTCTTCGGCAGCACCTCCTCGCGCAGCTCTTCCGGCAGCTGCTGGCGGCGCCAGCGGTTCCTGAGGGCGATGGCGACGGCGCGCTTGGCGTCGGTCTGGCCGACGATGTGGCGGTCGAGCTCGGAGACGATCTCGCGCGGGCTGAAGGCGTTCATAAGGTCTCGATCGTGATCTTGTCGTTGGTGTAGATGCAGATTTGCGCCGCGATCGCCATCGCCTTCCGCGCGATCGCCTCGGCGTCGAGCGACTGATCGATGAGCGCGCGCGCCGCGGCCAAGGCAAAGCCGCCGCCCGAGCCGATGCCGATGATCCCGTCCTCCGGCTCGAGCACGTCGCCCGTGCCGGAGAGAATGAGCGAGACGTTCTGATCCGCCACCGCCATCATCGCCTCGAGCCGGCGCAGATAGCGGTCGGTGCGCCAGTCCTTGGTGAGCTCGACGCAGGCGCGCGACAATTGGCCGGGATGCTGCTCGAGCTTCGCCTCGAGCCGCTCGAAGAGCGCGAAGGCATCGGCGGTGGCGCCGGCGAAGCCAGCGATGACGGTGCCATTGCCGAGCCGGCGCAGCTTCCGCGCGTTGGATTTGACGACGGTCTGGCCCATCGTCACCTGGCCGTCGCCGGCGATCACGACCTTGCCGGTCTTGCGCACGCACAAGATGGTGGTGCCGTGCCAGGTCTCGGGTCGGGGATCGTGCATGGGGACCTTTCCTGCGGCGCGCTAACCCCAAGATGTGGGTTGCCGGCACAGGCGATCAAGGTCGCCCGTTGCGGCGCGAACGCGCCGCCCGCGGCGTCAGTGCCAGTAATCCACCGCCGCGATGGCGAAGTCGAGGTTCTGCCCGCCGAGGACGTGAAAGCTGGTGATCCCCACGAGATTGCCGCGGTCGTCGAACAACCCGCCGCCCGAGGAGCCCGGCGAGATCGGCGCCGAGGTCTGCACCAGATCGCCCTTCGTCCGGTCATGGCGCAAGCCCGAGATCAGGCCTTCGCTCAAGGTGCGCTCGAGCGAGCGCGGCGCGCCGACGGCAAAGACGCGCTCGCCGACGGCGAGATCGTCGAAGGCGCGCACGCCCGCGACCGTCTCGAGCGCCGGACCGTCGCTCTTGATGAGACAGCGGTCGGCGGCGAAATCGGCCGCGACCAGGCTCGCCCCGGCGATCGTCTTGTCCTGGAGGATGCGGATGAAGCTGCGCTCCTTCACGACATGGCAATTGGTCAGCAACAGATGCTCGGCGACCGCCACGGCGGAGCCCTGCACGAAGTTGCGCGCCTTGACATCGGCCGCGGTCTGCGCCGCGACGACGACGAAGACCGCGGGCGCCACCTTTTTGTAGAGCTCGGCCGGCGCCAGTGCCTGACGCGCGACGTGATTCGAAAGCTTGGGCAGCACTTCGCGCGGCAGCGGCAGCGTCGCCGGCGCCATCGCATCTGGCTTGCGCGGCGCGGCCACGGCGGCCCTGAGGATCGCCTGGCCGGCGCCCTCTTCGGCGTCGGTCCCGCCGGCCGGAATCTGGGCGATGCCCTGGCGCAGGCAATCGTTGTACTGGCCGATCCCAACGCGGCGCAGGTAGTCGCAGTCGCGCTCGATCGACGCCATCTGGCTCGGCGCCACGGCAGCGCGGTCGGGCGCGGGGTGCGATTTCAACGCCGCGATCTGATCCCGCACGCAGCGGTCGAAAGCGCTGTCGCCCTGCTTGCGGGCGGCGAAACAGGCTGCGTTGATGGTGACGTTGTCCTCATAGCCCAGACTCGAGCGGTCGAGGGGCGTCTCCGCCGCGACCGCCGCGCCGAAATAAATCATGCTGCCGACAAGCGCCGCCGACGCCCGAATCAAGGGGAAGGCCATGGCGATCAAACCCCCGTGATGCCGCGATGCAGCGATCCTGGCAGAGGCTGGTTGAGCGATCGTTAAGGTCTGGGGCGCCGATTTGCCGCAGAGCCCCGGTCTTTGCTAGAAATGCCCCGCATCGGCCAGGAGCGATTCGTGGCAAAGGTCCCAACCAAGCCCAAGCCAAAGCCAAAACGACAGGCGAGCGTCGAGCGCAAGACGCGCGAGACGCGCATCCACGCCACAGTTAATCTCGACGGCAGCGGCGCCTCCGACATCGCCACCGGCATCGGCTTCCTCGACCACATGCTGGATCAGCTGGCGCGCCACAGCCTCATCGACATCGCGCTCAAGGCCGAGGGCGACCTGCATATCGACTTCCACCACACCACCGAGGATACCGGCTACGCCATCGGCGAGGCGGTGGCCCAGGCGCTCGGCGACCGGCGCGGGATCGCGCGCTGGGGCGATGCGCTCATCCCCATGGACGAGACCTTGACCCGCGTCGCGCTCGACGCCTCGAACCGGCCCTATCTCATCTGGAAGGTGAAGTTCACCCGCCCCAAGCTCGGCGAGATGGACACCGAGCTGTTCAAGGAATGGTTCCAGGCCTTCGCGCAATCGGCGGGGGTGACGCTCCACGTCGAGACTCTCTACGGCGAGAACAATCATCACATCGTCGAGTCCTGCTACAAGGGCCTCGCCCGCGCACTGCGCCAAGCGGTCGCCATCGACCCGCGCCGGCTCGGCGAAGTGCCGTCGACCAAGGGCGTGCTCGGCGGCAGCCTCTGATGGCGCTGACGGCGATCATCGACTACGGCTCGGGCAATCTCCGCTCGGCCGCCAAGGCCTTCGAGCGCGCGGCGCGCGATTGGGAGATTGCGACCGACGTAGCGGTGACGCGCGACCGCGCCGCGGTGCAGGACGCCGACCGCATCGTGCTGCCTGGCGTCGGCGCCTTCGCCGATTGCCGACGCGGGCTTGCGGCCGTGCCGGGGATGGAGGAGGCGCTCGACGACGCGGTGCGGCGCCGCGGCCGGCCGTTCCTCGGCATCTGCGTCGGCATGCAGCTCATGGCCGAGCGCGGGCGCGAGTTCGAGACCGTGGCCGGACTCGGCTGGATTCCCGGCGAGGTCGTGGCGATCACGCCCGCCGATCCCGCGCTCAAGATCCCGCATATGGGCTGGAACGAGATCGAGCCGGTGAAGCCGCATCCCGTGCTGGCGGGAATGCCGGCCGGCGCGCATGCCTATTTCGTGCACAGCTATTGCTTCGCCTGCGCCGATCGCACCGATCTCATCGCCGAGGTGGAATATGGCGGCGCGCTCGCCGCGGTGATCGGCCGCGATAATCTCCTGGGCTTCCAGTTCCATCCCGAGAAGAGCCAGGCGACGGGGCTGCGTCTCATCGCCGACTTCCTGCGCTGGCGCCCGTGATTCTCTATCCGGCCATCGATCTGAAGGACGGGCGCTGCGTGCGCCTGCTGCGCGGCGAGATGAACAGCGCGACCGTGTTCAACGACGATCCGGCGGCGCAGGCACAGAGCTTCGTCGCCGCCGGCTGCCGCTGGCTCCATGTCGTCGATCTCGACGGCGCCTTCGCCGGCAAGCCGGTGAACCGCGAGGCGGTCGAAGCGATCGTCGCCAAGGCTGGGGTGCCGGTGCAGCTGGGCGGCGGCATCCGCAGCCTCGCCGCCATCGCGGATTGGCTCGGCCGCGGCGCCGCCCGCATCGTCCTCGGCACCATCGCGCTCACCGACCCCGATCTCGTCAAGACGGCGTGCCGGAAATGGCCGGAGCGCATTGTTCTCGGCATCGACGCCCGCGCCGGCAAGGTCGCCGTCGAGGGCTGGGCCAAGACGTCCGAGATGACGGCGCTCGAATTGGCGCTGCGCTTCGAGGATGCCGGCGCCGCCGCGATCGTCCATACCGACATCGAGCGCGACGGCGCGCTCGAAGGCGCCAATGTCGAGGCCACCGCCGCGCTCGCCCGCCGCCTGAAGACGCCGGTCATCGCCTCGGGCGGCATTGCCTCGCTCGACGATCTCGCGGCCTTGCACGCGCATGAGAGCGACGGCATCGCCGGCGCCATAATCGGCCGCGCGCTCTATGACGGCAGGATCGATCTGAAGCGGGCGCTGGCGCTGGTCAGCGCGTAAGCCGCCGCATGGCGCGGTCGAGGCCGTCGAGGGTCAAGGGGAACATGCGCCCCTCCATCAGCCGCGCGATCACTCCGATCGAAGGGGTCCCATCCCAATAGGATTCCGGCACCGGATTGAGCCAGACCGCCTTGGGGTATGTGACGAGCAGGCGGCGCAGCCAGGTCTCGCCCGGCTCGGCGTTCCAATGCTCGATGCCGCCGCCCGCCTCGGTGATCTCGTAGGGGCTCATGCTGGCGTCGCCGACGAAGATGAGCTTGTAGCCGGCATCGTAGGTATGCAGCACCTCCATCGTCGGCTTGCGCTCGACATGGCGGCGCCAGGCGTCGTCCCACAGATGCTCGTAAGGGCAGTTGTGGAAATAGAAATGGACCAGATGCTTGAACTCGGCGCGCGCGGCGGAAAAGAGCTCGGCGCAGGCGCGGACGTGCCCGTCCATCGAGCCGCCGATGTCTAGGAGCAGCAGCACCTTCACGGCATTGTGTCGCTCCGGCACCAGACGCAAATCGAGCCAGCCGGCGTTGCGCGCCGTGGCGCGGATGGTGTTGTCGAGATCCAATTCCTCGGCGGCGCCCTCGCGGGCGAATTGGCGCAGCCGGCGCAGCGCCAGCTTGATGTTGCGCGTGCCGAGTTCGACCCGGTCGTCGAGGTTGCGGTATTCGCGTTTGTCCCAGATTTTGACCGCGCGGTTGCTGCGGTTGCCGTCCTGGCCGATGCGCACGCCCTCGGGATTGTAGCCATAGGCGCCATAGGGCGAGGTCCCGGCGGTGCCGATCCATTTCGAGCCGCCTTCGTGCCGGCCCTTCTGCTCGGCGAGGCGCTGGCGCAAGGTCTCCAGCAGCGTCTCGAGGCCGCCCATCGCCTCGATTTGCCGCTTCTCCTCTTCGGTCAGAACCTTTTCCGCGAGTTTTTTGAGCCAATCCTCGGGCACGCCCTCGCCTTCGATCGCCAACTCCTCGAGCCCCTTGAAATAGTGGCCGAAGACGCGGTCGAACTTGTCGAGGTTGCGCTCGTCCTTCACCAGCGCGGCGCGCGCGAGATAATAGAAATCGTCGATCCGCAGCCCCGCGAGATTGCGCTTCATTGCCTCGAGCAGCATGAGGTACTCCCTGAGCGACACCGGCACGCGCGCTTGGCGCAGCTCGAGGAAGAATCCGGCGAGCATGTTCAGCCGCCGCGCTCGCGGCGGTTCAAAAAGGCGATGCGCTCGAAGAGATGGACATCCTGCTCGTTCTTGAGGAGCGCGCCGTGCAAGGGCGGGATGAGCTTCGCCGGGTCGCGCTGGCGCAAGGTCTCGGGCGAAAGGTCCTCGACCAAGAGGAGCTTGATCCAATCGATCAGCTCCGAGGTCGAGGGCTTCTTCTTAAGGCCGGGCACGTCGCGGACTTCGTAGAAGATGGTAAGCGCCTCGCGCAGCAGCGCCTGCTTCAAGCCGGGGTAATGCACCGCGACGATGCGCGCCATGGTATCTTTGTCGGGAAAACGGATGTAGTGGAAGAAGCAGCGGCGCAGGAAGGCGTCCGGCAGTTCCTTCTCGTTGTTGGAGGTGATGACGACGATGGGCCGCTGCGTCGCCACCACGGTCTCGCGCGTCTCATAGACATAGAATTCCATGCGGTCGAGCTCGAGCAGGAGATCGTTGGGGAATTCGATGTCGGCCTTGTCGATCTCGTCGATGAGCACGACCGGCCTCTCCGCGGCGGTGAAGGCCTCCCACAGCTTGCCGCGCGCGATGTAGTTGCGGATGTCCTGGACCTTGGGATCGCCGAGCTGGCTGTCGCGCAGCCGCGCCACCGCGTCGTATTCGTAGAGCCCTTGCTGCGCCTTGGTGGTCGATTTGATGTGCCAGGTGATGAGGCGCTTGCCGAGGGCCTGCGCGATCTCGTGCGCGAGGATGGTCTTGCCGGTGCCGGGCTCGCCCTTGACCAGCAAGGGCCGCTCGAGCGCGATGGCGGCGTTCACCGCGACGCGCAGATCCTCGGTCGCAACATAGCTTGCCGTGCCTTCGAACCGGTCCATGCCGCCTCCATCCCTGCGGGACCAGGAGGCATAGCGGAAAGCCGGCCGCCGCGCCAGCGACGCGGCCTCACGCGGCGACAGCGGCGGATACGGCCGGCGACAAGGGTAGGCTCATACGCACCGACGTGCCGCGGCCAAGCTCGCTCGTGATCGCGATCCGCCCGCCCAGGTGTTCGACGGTTTGCTTGACCGTGGCGAGGCCGAGCCCGGTGCCGAAGGTCTTGGTGCTGAACAGCGGATCGAAAATCCGCGGCATGATCTCCGGCGCTATCCCGGGCCCGGTGTCGGCGATGACGATCTCCGCCTCCGTCGCCGCGGAAGTCGTGACGCGGATGGTCCCGGACGATCCGCCCGACGCGCTCTCGGCGATCGCTTGGCCCGCATTCTCGATGACGTTCGCGATGGCGCGCTGGAAGCGCTCGGTGTCGAGGGAAACGGTGATATCGGGCGCATTGAGCCGGCGCTCGAGGACCACGCCGTCGGGCAGGGTTTCCCTGTCGAGCGCGGCGTCGAGCCAGGCGTCGAGCGGCACGGACTCGCATTTCATCTCGTCGGTGCCGGCATACTCCAGGAGGTCGGCAATGATGTTGTCGCACCGCGCGACGCCGCGATTGATACGCTCCATTTGGCGCTCGAAGGCGAGGCCCTTCTGCCGCGCGGCGGTGGCGACGGCGTACACCGTGTTGCGAACGGCGCTCAGCGGATTGCGCAGCTCATGCGCCACCGTCGCCGTGAGCTGGCCCAGAACCGAGAGCCGTTCATTCCGGAGGAGTTCCGTTTCCGCAAGCGCGAGCGCCCGCTCGGCTTCTGCGGTCTGGGCGCGCATCCGCGTCAGCACGTCCTGATTCGTGAACTGTCGGGCGATGAGCAGCACACTGCCTTCGATCGCGACGGAGAGCAATGTGGCGAAGAGAACGAAATACCAGGCCTCGCGTCGCCAGGTGGCCAAGGCATCGTCCTCCGCCACGCTAACCGCGACGGCGACCGGGAAGTGCGTCAGAGCGTGCACAGCGAGGATGCGTCGGGCGCCGTCGCTGCCGCCGGTGATCCGTAGCGTCGCCTGATCGGCGGTCGCAAGCGTGCCGTTGGGAATCACATTGCCATCGGCGGAGCGCTGTTCGGCCGGCTGATCCAAGGGCGGAAAGCTCGCGAGCGGAATGCCGTCCCGGCGGAAAAGCGTGATTGCGCCGCTCTGCCCCAGCACGATGTTGTTGTAGAAACCCTCGAAATACTCCGGCCGAATTGCGCCGAGGACGAGCCCGAGAAATTGACCACTGGACCCGGTGGCCTTGCGCGCGAGATAGAACGTCCGGGTGTTCGTGCCGTAGTTCACGACCGGTTCGCTCACGAACCAATCGAGGTCGGGCTTATCCTTGAGCGCCTTGAAATAGGCGCGGTCGGAAATGTCGACCTTCGGAATCGGCCAGTAGCGCGAGAAGTTGACGAGATTTCCCTCCGGATCGATCACCGTGATCGCATCGACATGCGGCAGGCCGCTGATCTTGTCGCGCAGCATCATATGCACATCGTGCGCGGACATCTGCCGCCGCAAATCCTCGCCCGACGCGATCTCGCGCGCGCGCATGAGTTCGACCAGGCTGTCTTGAACCAGAGCCAGCGACTGAAAGGCGCGATCGGTCTCCTCGGCGAGCACCAGCGCGAGATTCTGCAACTGTTGCTCGGTGTCGTCGATGTCGCTTTGCCGCGCGCCTGCCAGGTACCAAACGCATTGGAGGATCACGGCGGCGATCAGCAGCGCGCCGCAGAGAACGAGGAGCGCGACCGGATGGCGCAATCCCGCCAGCCGGTGGAGAAACCATCGGCGCCGGGCCGACATGCCCATCGTCGGCCGAGACGGATCTTGCCCTTCGGATGTCATGAGAGCCGAAAAACCAAGCGCTGCGCCACGAAACGCGAGACTACGGGCGCGGACTTAACTCATGATTAACGCGCGTAGAGGTTGCAGCCCGTTGGCGCGGTGCCGGCGCGCAAACGGTTCGGCCTGCCTTAGCGGTAGCGCCAAAGCCCGCGATGGCTGGCGCGGGCGCGGTCCTGGGCGTTGAAATACTCATAGCTCTCGCGCGTGTCGGCGAGCGCCAGACCCTCGCTAACGAGAAATGCGCCGAGGTCGATGCCGGTCGAATCGTGGCAGACGAAGCCGGGCTCGCCGCGCTGGCCGGGTGGCGAATGACAGCTGACCGCGGGGCGGACAATGAGCCGCGCGGTCAACTCATCGCGCGCTACCTCGGCGCATGGCTGCGCCGGGCCGCTGCGCAACGGGCAGAAATCGCGCGCCTCCGCGGTTCTGATGCCGAAGAGCCGCAACCGCCGGCCGAGCACGCTCAAGCTCACGCCGTTGAGTGGCCGGGCCGGGCCATTAAGCGAGTTCGGCAGCGTCGTCGCCATCTGCCTTCGCGGCGGCAGCGGGCTGAACAGCGCCGGTGGCATCGCTGGCGGCGGCGTCGGCTCCACGGTCTCGGGCACGGCGTGGATGACGTGCGGCTGCACATCGACCGTGGGCAGGTCGGTCTGTTCCGCCGCCACGATCTTCAACCCTGCCGCGCTGCCTTGCGCCACGGCAGCGCAGCACCCCACCGCCGCCCAAGCCATGAGCAGCGATGCCAATACAATCGTTTTCCGCATGCGCCCAAAACTAGCATCGGCGCGGCGTCGGTGCCATGGCCTTCGCAAGCCGCCAGGACCCGCTTCGACCGGTGATGCCGAACCGGTTGACAGCGGCCATCGCCACCGCCACTTCCTTGCTTGAGGGCCGGTTTTCCCTTGACAACCGCTGGTCTCCCCTGTGCCTTCTCGGGGAGGAACTGGATTGCCCGAAAAGAGGGCACACGCTCTGGGGTTATGACATGGGTTCTTTCAGTCTCGTGCATTGGCTCGTCGTGCTGGCCATTGTTCTTCTTCTGTTCGGCGCCGGCAAGCTGCCCCGCGTGATGGGTGACTTTGCCAAGGGTATCAAGGCCTTCAAGTCTGGTATGAAGGAGGAAGACGAGGCCGATTCGAAGCCGCCGCAGGTCCCGCCGCCAGCCGCCGCCGCCACTCCTGCCGGCGAGCGGCCGGCGCATGACCGGGGCTGAGACCCGGCCGCGCTACGCCCGCCTGGTCGCGGCGCTGCCTGCGACCGTTCCCTTCGTTCCTCCCGAGGCGCTGGAACGGCAGATCGGCCGCAGGCTGAAGCTGCGCATCGGCGCCAACGAAAGCGCCTTCGGCCCCTCGCCCAAGGCGTTGGCGGCGATCGAAGCCGGTGCCGGGCGCATCCACTGGTATTGCGATCCGGAAGGCTATGAGCTGCGCCAGGCGCTGGCGCGCCATCATGGGGTCGCGCGCGACAATATCGGGCTCGGCATCGGCATCGACGATCTTCTGGGACTGATCGTGCGCGCCCTGGTCGATCCCGGCGACCCCGTCGTCATGTCGCATGGCGCCTATCCCACTTTCGCCTTCCATGTCAGCGGCTTCGGCGGCCGCTTCGTGCACGTGCCCTATCGCGACGAGCGCAATGACGCGGCGGCGCTGGCCGATGCCGCGCGCAAGAGCGGCGCGCGCGTCGTTTACCTGTCCAACCCCGACAACCCCACGGGAAGCTGGCTGTCGCGCGACGAGCAGTTGGCGCTCATCGCAGGCCTGCCGGCGGGCGCGGTCCTCGTCCTCGACGAGGCCTATGGCGATTTCGCGCCGCCCGGCACCTTGCCGGCGCTCGATGCCGAGGATCCCCGGGTCATTCGCCTGCGCACCTTCTCGAAGGCGCATGGCATGGCGGGGGCACGTATCGGCTATGCCGTCGCGCCCCGGGAGGTGATCGCGACCTTCGACAAGATCCGTCACCATTTCGGCGTCAACCGTCTGGCGCAGGAAGCGGCGCTCGCCTCGCTCGGCGACCCCGAGCACATCGCCTCGGTCGTCCGCCGCGTCGGCGAGGGACGCCGGGATTATGCGGCGCTGGCCGAGCGGCTGGGGCTCAAGGCGCTGCCCTCGGCCACCAATTTCGTCGCCATCGACATGGGCACGAGCGCGCGCGCCAAATCGGCCTTGGCGCGGCTCCTCGAAGAAGAGGCGTGCTTCCTGCGCATGCCCGGCGTCCCGCCGCTCGACCGCCTGGTCCGGGTCACGGTCGGCACCGAGGAAGAGCGTCGCGGCTTCGGCGAAGCGCTGACGCGCGTCGTCGCCGGGCTGCCGCAGGCGTGACGACATCCAAGCAGCGGAGGAAAGGATGGGGTGGGTTCGACGCGCGCTGTGGGTCGCGGTCTTCGGAGCCATCGTAGCGCTGACGCCCGGTCCTCGGGCCGAGACGATCATCGACGCGTGGGCGAGCGTGCCGTCGCCGTCGCCGCCGGCGCTCAAGCCAGTGACGGTCGATGCCAAGACGACTGCGCTGCTCCTGCTTGATTTACTGCAGCAGAATTGCGGCAAGCGGCCGCACTGCGCCGCCCAGCTTCCGGCCATCGCGAAGCTCTTGGCAGAAGTCCGCAGCAAGGGCATGACGGTCGTCTACAGCTATTTCCCCGGCGCCGCGAAGACCGACATCCTGCCGCAGCTTGCGCCCAAGGCGGACGAACCGACGGTGCAAGCCTTCGCCGACAAGTTCAACGGCACCGACCTCGAAACGATGCTCAAGGCGAAGGGGGTAAAGAGCGTCATCATCGTCGGCACGTCGGCCAATGGCGCGGTTCTTTATACCGCGAGCGAGGCTCTGTGGCATGGCTTCGACGCCATCGTTCCCGTTGACGGCATCTCGGCCAACACCCCTTTCGCGGAAAAACTGGCCGCTTGGCAGCTCGCCAATGGGGTGGTGGCTCCCAACCATTTGACGCTCACCACCATCGACATGATCCATTTCTAGGAGAAGACCGCCGATGACCGAACAGCGCTTCAAGCCGCTCAGCGATGCGGAGATGACGCCGGAGCAGCGCCGCCTGGCCCAGGCCATCGCCTCCGGCCCGCGCGGCGGGCTGCGCGGGCCCTTTCAAGCGCTGTTGCGCGCGCCCGAATTGGGCGATCTCGTGCAGCGTGTCGGCGCGCAGGTCCGCTACAAGAACGTGTTGCCGGCGCCGCTCAAGGAACTGGCCATTCTCGTCACCGCGCGGCATTGGACCGCGCAATACGAGTGGTACGCGCATCGCAGCTTCGCCATCGAGGCCGGGCTCAAGCCGGCGCTGTGCGATGCGATCGCGGCGGGAAGGCGGCCCGAGACGATGGCGGCCGACGAGGCGATCGTCTATGGCTTTGCGACCGAGCTGCTCGCGACACAAGGCGTGAGCGATGCGACCTTCGCCGCGGTCAAGGACCGCTTCGGCGAGCGCGCCGTTGTCGAGCTCATCTGCACCCTCGGCTATTACTCGACCGTGGCGATGATCCTCAATGTCGATCGCCACCCATTGCCCGAAGGCGTAGCGCCCATGCCTCACTTGTCGAGGTAGTGCGGCTCTGGCCGGGTGAAGAGATCATCGTAATGGACGAGCGCGGGCTCGCCCAAGGGCACCGGCGTGCCGGCGCGGAAGGCCCATTCGCCGCGGTCGCAATCGGCGGCGCGGACATAGCCATTCAAG
>DATNIY010000024.1:0-36708 GCA_035604195.1 Allostellaceae bacterium | reverse complement strand
CATCGTTACGCTGGTGCATCTTCGGGGCGAGAAATGAGACCTGTTTGGCGGCCGTTATCATTGTCCAATGCGATCAAGAAAGGAACAAAGCCCTCGCGTGCGCGTGCGTCGGAGCGATGCTGCTCGTGCGGAGAGCGTGGCAAATCAGCAGATCTGTTGTCCAGCGAATTGTCCAGCAGCGCCTGACGTTGTGCCTGACAACTCATTGATTTCGTTTGGGGAAGTTGGATTTGGTTCGAATCCCACCCCATCCGCCACTATCTATTGAGACAGAACGATAATTTGCCGAAAGTCCCAATGGTCCCACAAATTGGTCCTCAATTCACCGTCGCGACCCTGGCCGTTCTGGCACCCGACCCTGTTTCGTGACGACCTACGCCGGTCGGCTCGGCCGGACGGGCACCGTCCGGTTCTCGTTCCCGACGGCGCCGTATTTCTCGGCGGTGATCCGGGCAGAGACTTGACCACCTCGACCGGGGGTGGTGTGGGGCCGGGGTTGCGTCGCGCGCATCAGGCTTGCATGCCGATCCTCCCACGCGACGCCGATGAAAATCCTTGTTACCCACGCTTACCAGCGTCGCGAGTTCCCGCTTCGTGCGGGGACGCCACCCCGGTCTAGTGGGACAGGGGCCAGGAACACTGTAGAGATCATCGGGCAGGATACCGCATTCGGCGCGGGTGCGGCGCGATGGGCGGGAGCACGACATTGCGCCAGCGTCGCGCGAAGCTCGTGCAAGCGGAACGACCGATTTCTACGCCACGGCATCCTTCTTCCTTCCCGGCGATTGGGATCACGCTGCCGCGCCCAATGGCTTCGCGCGTTCGATTCGCTCCCGCTCGCGGGGGCTGTTCATCGCCTCCCAAAGATCGCTCCGGCGCTGCACGTTGAGCCAGAAATCCGGGCTGTTGCCGAAGACGCGCGCGAGGATGAGCGCAGTCGCTGCCGTTACATTCCGGCGGTTGTTGCACAGCTCATTGACGTGCTTGCGCTGAACGCCCATCGCCTCGGCTAGAGCAGCCTGCGTCAGCCCCATCGGTTGCATGAACTCCTCGATCAGAATCTCGCCGACCGTGGCCGGCTTGCGCTTCGTCGTCAGCATGGTTCGCCTCATCTGTAACTGTGGTCGTCGAGATAGACGCCTTCTGCTTCGCCGCGGCTGCGGTCCCAGTGGAAGACCAGCCGCCACTGGTTGTTGACGCGGATCGAATGGAAGCGTGCCAGGTTGCCGCGCAACTTCTAGAAGTGATTGCTGGGTGGCACCCGCAAGTCCTGATCGGTCGTGGCCTCGTCGATCATCCGGAGCTTGCGGAAGAGACGGCTTTCAAGATCGGACGGGATGTGCCGCGACCGCGTATCCTCGACGAAGAAGGCGCGCAGCCACTCATCCCGAAAGCTCACGATCATGCGGCGGCTCCGTCTGTGTATCTATGTACCACTCATCGGTACAAACCGCAACCGCAGAAGCCTGGATCGCAACGGCCGGCGCTCGGATGATTGATATCATTGACGTTTAGGCGGAAACCGACAGCAGGGGGTGTTCGGCAGGTGGGGCAAAACCTCAGTCAATCCAACCACACGCGACCAACCGACGGCGTGCCCTTTTATCTTGCCTTCGCTGAACCGTCCTTACAGCCCCCGAAATCTGCATGCCACTACTTCCCGGCCACAACCGAAACAGCTTGGCGAAAAGAGCCATTCTGCCCTTAATCACGCTTCTCGCCGATCGCCACCGAGGCATCATGCATCAGAGTACGATAGCGTAGACGTAGTGCTCATCATCGTCGGTCGTGGCCCGCCAGGCGCTACCGCTTCGCCGGCGGGCGCTCGCTGAAGAGCACGCCGCCTCTCGCCTTGGAGGTCTTCGGCGCCTCGACGATCTGCACGATGACGGCTTCGGGGTCGACCTCGAAATGGCGCACGACTGCGCCGGTGATGTCCTTCACCAAGGCGCGCTTCTGGTCGATGGTGCGGCCTTCCATGGCATAGATGACAATCTCGGGCATGCGGCTCTCCCTGATTGCGGGGCGTCGCCGCGAGACTAGCGGATCGCGTCTGCCGATGGGAAGCGGGGCGGCGCGGTCGCGCCGGCGCGGCTCAGCCCGACGAGCTTGCCCGCGGCACCGCGTGCAGCGGGCCGCCCTTTTGCCGGCGGCGCCAGCGGTCGATGACGGCGGCGACCCAGTCGGTGTCGTCGATCTCGGTCTGCCACGATTCGGAGAAGCTCGCGGTCTTGCCGCGCGGCATCTCGAGCGCCGGCAGCTGATCGAAACTCATGCGCAGCGGCACCGGCACGCCTTCGCCGACTACGATCGCCTCGCCCGTCCGGAGCGACGGCAGGAACTCGAGCAGGCCCAGCCCGGATTCCGACATGGCGGCGCGGACGAATTCCTGATCCGACTGATTGCTCATCCTGAGCGCGAAGACGGTGTTGCACTCCGACAGCATGCTGGCGGCGAGATCGGAGGGGCGCTGGCTGACGACGCAGAGCGAGACGCCGTATTTGCGTCCCTCCTTGGCGATCTGCGCCAGCGCGCGCTTGGTCGGCGCAAATCCCAAGGCCGCGCTCTGCGGCGCGTAGCGGTGGGCTTCCTCGCAGACGATCAGGATCGGCACCCTGCTTTCGCTCCACATCGCGAAATCGAAGGTGAGACGGCACAGCACGGAAACGACGACGTTGAGGATCTCAGAGGGAACGCCGGAAAGATCGACGATGGTGACCGGCTTGCCCGCGACGGGAATGCGAAACAGCCCGGTCAGGATCTCCGCCATCTTGTCGCCGGCCGAGGCGCGGCTGAACATGAAGGAGAAGCGCGAATCGTTCGAGAGCACCTTGAGCCGGCTGATGAGCCGCGTGTAGGCCGGCAGCGATTCCGGACGCGTCAGCCGGCCCTGCGCCTCCTGCAGCACGTTGATGACCTCGGAGACCCAATAGGGCGCGGGGGTATCGACCGTCACCGGATATTTCGCCTTCGGGCCGGCGAATTTCGACCGCGCCGCGACGATCGCATCGCCGAGGATCGTCACCTGCGCCGCGCGCGAATCGGTCTCGGTCCCGACCACGACCTCGCAGATCTCGTCGAAATTGAAGAGCCAATACGGCAGCTCCAAGGTCGTCGCGGGATCGAGCACCTGCGCCTGCTCGCCGAAGGCCTGGGCGTATTCGTTGTGCGGATCGAGCAGGAGAATGCGCGACTGCTGGTTTTCGCGCAGGATCGCCTTGAGGACGACGGTCACGGCGCAGGACTTGCCCGAGCCGGTCGTCCCGAGCACGGCAAAGTGCTTGCCCAGAAGGTCGTCGATCTTGACGTAGGCCGGCAGCCGGCTGTCCTGATGCACATAGCCGACCCGCGCAGTCGGCACCGCCGGGCAGGCATAGATTTGGCAAAGATCGTCCCGCGTCGTCAGGCAGACCGAGGTGCCGATCGCCGGAAAAAACGACACGCCGCGCTGGAATCCGGAATCGGGCAGCGTCCCATCGGCGAGCCGCTCGCCGACGAGCTCGAGCTCGACGATCTTCAGCTCCTCATCGTTCGGCTCCGCCGTCGCCATCGGCACGCTGACGCCCTTGACCATGCCGTAAATCGTCGAGCGCGGCGTCGGTATCCTGACCATCGTCCCGGTCTGCACATCCGCGGCCGCAACGGCCTCCCCTTCCGGATCGCGCTTGGGATTGTCGAGCAGGCAGATCGCCTGGGACCCGGACACGGAGACGATCCGCCCGATTTTATCGTTGTTGTCAGTCATCTGATTTCTCCGGAATCAACCAGCGCGTCGCGGTAGCGCAGGAGCAGATCGTGGGTCTCGGATTCCTCGCGCTTGCTCGAAGGGCCCGATGTGGCGTGCAAGAGGACGCGCTCGGCCGGGATCTCGACCGTGACGGTGGTGCCGCGTCCAAGCTCGCTCGCGAGCGTCATGGAGCCGCCGTGCAGCTCGACGAGACGGCGCGTCAGCGGCAGGCCGAGGCCGGTGCCTTCGTAGCGCCGGTTGAGGGCGCTGTCGGCTTGCGCGAACGGCTCCAAGACCTTGCTCAGGTTTTCCGGGGCGATGCCGATGCCGGTATCGGCGACGACGAGATTGCACTTGCCATCGGAAAGCAGACTCCAGCCGACCGTGACGCTGCCTCCGGCGGGCGTGAACTTGACCGCGTTCGACAGCAAATTGATGGTGATCTGCTTCATCTTCCGCTCGTCGCCCCAAATCAGCAACGGCTGGTCGGCGCCGGCGACGCCGATGGTGAGCTTGCCGCTGCCGGCGCGCTCCTTGACCAGGGTGAGGCAGGCGCCGATCACCTGATTGAGATCGAGCAGATCCTCGTAGAGCTCGAGCTTGCCGGCTTCGATGCGCGCCAAGTCGAGAATGTCGTTGATGAGCCCGAGGAGATGTCCGGCGCTGCTGCCGATGTCGCTGGCATACTCCTGATATCGCGGCATGCCGATGGGCCCCAGCATCTGCGCGGCCATGACCTGCGCGAAGCCGATGATCGCGTTCAAGGGCGTGCGCAGCTCATGGCTCATATTGGCGAGAAATTCGGATTTGGCGCGGTTCGCGGCCTGCGCCTCGATCATCGCATCGGTCGCCGCCTTGGCCGCGATTTCCGCCGACACGCGCGCCGCCCGGAGCGCGATCTCCGTGCGCCGGTGCCCCACGAGATAGCCGAGCTGGTCGCAATAGCGGCGGAGATAGGAGCTGGCGCGCGGATCGGGAAGATTGCCGAAGCCGGAAATCATCGCGTGAGCCTCTGCGTCAACCCGAGGGCCGTCGGTGCCGCGCTCAGGCCCGCCGCCGATCGGGGCGGGAACGGCGATCGTCTGGCGCAATTCGGCCGACCGCGGGGATGGCTCGATGGGTTCCGTCGCGAAACGGAAGAGGACTGGCGGATCGCTGCACCGAGGACTCCGGGACGCCTGGCCTAGCTTTACTGATCAAGCTAGGTCTATCGGAAATAGGTTATGGATTCCTTGGTGGAGCCCGCCCCTTATTTCGCGTCCGAGGCGAAGCCCATGACCTGCGCTTGGCCGGTGCGACCCAACCGATGGCCGCCGGCGGGCTCGACGAAGGCTTCGAGCCAAGCCTCGGCAAGCGCCCCCTGATCGCGATAGGGAACCGCCGCGGGCATGGCCCCGCGCCGGCGCGCGAGCTTTCCGAATTCTCGTGCACGTTCAATCGGTTGCCGGGAAAAGACGCGCACCACGCCGACGGCGCGGATCATCCGCACGGCGGCGCCGGCTTCGGGCACGCCGTAGGCCGAGGCTGCGACGATCTCGAGCCGGCCGTCCGGACCATGGATATGCAGCACCCGGAAGCACAATGGCCGCCGCTCGGCGTCGCAGACTTCGATGAGGTCGCCGGCCTCGGCGTCGATCTCGCTGATCGCTTCCGCCGCGCCGGGGATCGCGCGTAACCTCATTGCGCCGGCTCCTCGATCGAGGAAACGGGGTGGGCGAATGGTTGGAATTATAACGTCAAGCGGCGCGCCGTCAACTTAAAGTTGACGTATGTATTTATCACTCTCTGGCTGATTGTGCCGCCGTGCAACCCGAAAGCGCGCTTTGCCGCGCTCAGTTTTTCTCGTCCGAATGCTCCGTTGGCCCGGCAGTCGTCTGAGTGAGCCGCGGAATTTCGTCGGTGAAGCGAACGCCGGCGAGGTTGTTGCCGATCCAGACGACTTCCCCGCGCAGCCGACCGAAGCGTTCGATGACCACGGCCACGACCTGCTGCGGCGTGAGCGGCGCGGAGACTCTGAGCTTGGCTCCTTGCGCCGAAACGTCGAGCACGACGCAATCAACGCGCTGGGTCGCGGTCTCGAGTTCGGCCGCCCACAGCACCGGTTTGCGCCGGTGCTGCCGCCGCTCCGTCATGCACTTTCTGAGGCTGGCGAGCAACTGCTCGGCCTCGAACGGTTTCTCGAGCCCGCCGTCCGCGCCCAAATGCTGCGCCATGTCGATGAGATCGCGATTGGCCCAGCGTCCGCCGCCGGAAATCGCCAGAATCCGCGTCTCCGGCTGCTCCCGCTTGATGATCTTGATCGTCTCGAAGCCTTCCATCTCCGGCATGATGACATCGGCAATGACCAGTTCAGGGCGATGGACGCGGAAGAGTTCGATCCCTTCTCTGCCGTTGGCCGCCAGCAGCACATTGAAGTCCGCTTCCTGCAGCATCGCTTCGAGCGATCGGCGCACCAAAGCGTCGTCGTCGATCACCAGGACATTGGTATTCACCCCGAAGCCTCCTCGACCGCGCGATTCACCAAGCGGCGGGTCGCTGCGGCCAGTTGCGAACGGCACATGCTCGGCATCGCATGCTAGTGCCCAAGCGGTTAACAATTTGCGTTTCTGCCGGCAGTTCGCAGTCTCGAAGAGCCTCGCGCTCTTAGCCGGCTGTTAACCAGACATCGGCGAAACTCCGCTAGCGAATAGGGTGAGAAACGCGTGCGTTGGCGCGCCTCGGTTGTACCCGCCTGGGCGGTCCCATGCTGAGAGAATGGCGATGCTGACTGACACTTCATCGGGCAACGCGGGCGAGTGGGCGGCAGCCGACGCATGACCGCAACTTCGCATCGCGGCTCGACCGCGTCCAACGAGCATCGGCGCGATGAGCCGCCGATCGAAGATGCCCCAACCCCGGTTCAGCCGCGCGAGATCAAGCGGATGATCGCGCGCGTCGCCGCCCTGCGGCGCGAGATCGAGCGGATGCCGAAAAGCCGCTCCCTGGTCGATGGCCAATCGGCGGACACCGCTGCGCTTCTGCTCGAGGACGCGAAAAATGCTCTGGCCCGCTCCGAAGGGCTGTTTCGCGGCCTGATCCACCAAGCGCCGGTCGCCGTGCTGAAATTAACCGAAGACGGCGCCATCCTTTTCGCCAACGACACCGCCGAGCGCGCCGCCGGACAGGGCAATCTGGTCGGCCTCAATTGGGGCGAGATCTTCGCGGAATCGCGCACCGCGGCCTGCGATTGGGCGTGGCTCGCCCGGCATCGCGGCCGTGATCGCGACGTGGGTTTCTTCGCCGCCGACCGCAGCCCGCGCATCATGGCCTGGAAGCTCGTCCAGGACGTCAAATCGACCGATCGCCCGCGCTACTTCGCCTATGGCGTCGACGTGACGGAGCGCAACCGCATCGAGACGGAACTGCGGCAAAACCGCGAGCATCTCGCGCGCGCGCAGCGCGTCGCCGGGGTCGGCAGCGCCGAACTCGACTTCGCCGGCGGGGCCGTCCATTGGTCCGACGAGACCTTCCGGATTTTCGGCGTCGCTCCCGGCAGCATCGACCTCGACATCGAGACGGTCACGAGCTTCATCCACCCCGACGACCGCGAGCGATGGCGCGCCGCCTATCGCTCTGCGCCCCTCGGCATTCCCCCGACATCCGGCGAATTCTGTCTCGTTCGCCCGGATGGCGTGATCCGCATCATCCAGCGCGAGCTCGAGACCATCCTCGACGAGGACGGCATGCCGTCTCGCCTGATCGGCACGATCCGGGACATCACGGAATTGCGCCAGGCCGAGCGTCAGCGCGACGAGCTTCAGCGCGAACTCGTTCAGGCGCATCGCTTCGAGGCCATCGGCACCTTGGCGAACGGCATCGCGCATGATCTCAACAACGTCCTCCTGCCGGTTCTCGGGCTCACCAGGTCGGTGATGTCGCACCTCGACGAGAACAGCCGCGACCGCGCGAATCTACAGCTGGTCTTTGAAGCCGGCGAGCGCGGACGCCGTCTCGTGCAGCAAATCCTCGCCTTCAGCCGCAAGCGCAATGCCGAGAAGGCGCTCGTGCAGATCGACGCCGTCGCCGAGGACGCGTTGCGGATGCTGCGCGCGAGCATCCCCTCGATGATCCGGATCGAGCAAAGGATCACGAAGGTCCCGCCGGTCCTCGGCGATTCCGGCAGGCTTTATCAAGTCTTCTTGAATCTCGTCACCAATTCGGCTCAGGCGATCGGCGATCGGCAAGGCACGATCAGCGTCGATGTCGACGGCGTTCTCACCACGCCCACGCCGGCGGTGCTGATTTCGGTGGTGGATGACGGCTGCGGCATGGACGAGGCCACGCTGGCCCGGATCTTCGAGCCGTTCTTCACCACGAAAGCGGACAGTCAGGGCACCGGCGTCGGCCTCTCGGTCGTGCATGGGATCGTCACCCAGCACGGCGGGTCCATCAAAGTCGAAAGCAAGCCCCTGCACGGTGCCCGCGTCGACATATACCTTCCCGCCCATCTCGACGAGGCGGCGCCGCGCTGAGATCGCTCGCCGCGGCTCGCCGCGACGCCTCAGCCCTGCGCCGCCATGAAGCGCTCCATCACGGTCGCGAGATAGACCGGCGTCTCCTGCATCGGATAGTGGCCGGCATTGGCGATGACCAGAAGCTCGGCCTTGGGATGCCAAGCGAGGTAAGTCTGCTTCATGACCTCGGGCGTGAGCCCTTGATCGAATTCGCCGACGGCGACGAGAATGGGCGTCGGATTGCCCTGCACCGCCGCGGCAAAATCGCCGGTGCTCCACGATTTCAGATAAGCCGCGAAGGCGTCGCGCGTCGTGGTCTCGCGCGAGCGCTGCACCATCCAGTCGAGCCAGGCGCCCGAGAGCCGGTTGCCGCTCGAGAAGTCGATGATCATGCGGCGCTTGGCGTCGTCGTCCACGGCGCCGTCGAAGAGCGCCTGCTGCTCCGGCGGAAATGGCGGCAGCGCCGCCGGCACCGGCGTCAGCGCCACGGCCGACTTCACGCGCCCGCGCGAGTCGATGATGATCCGCTCCACCGCCTTGCCGCCCATGGAATGGCCGATCGCGTGAAAGCGCTGCCAGCCCAGATGATCGGCGAGCGCGATGGCGTCGGCGGCAAGCTCGGCCATGCTGTAGTTGCCCTTGAGCTCGCGCGACTTGCCGTAGCCGCGGTAATCGACGAAGGCATAGGTGAAGCGGCCGGCGTCGAGGCAGGGCAGCATCGGCGCGAACACGGTGCTGTCGGCAAACCAGCCATGCATGACGATGACCGGTTCCTTGCCCCGGCCGACCAGCGTGTGCCCGATAATCATGGCGGCCCCTCCCCGCGGCATCGCGGCAGTTCCGTCGCAATGCCGCGCCTCTCTATCGCGTCCGCGCTTTGGCCTCAAGCGGCCCGATCGATCCGGCTTGGCCGTGGCGCGCGACGTGCTATGAATAGCCGCAAGCGGCTCGAGCGAGCGAAGGGAGAGATCAGATGAACGCGGACGCCAAGAAGACGGCGCTCAGGATGATCCCGTACGGCATCTACATTCTCACCGCCGACGACGGCAAGGGCAATGTCGCGGCGGCGACGGTGAACTGGGTGACGCAGACGGCGTTTGCGCCGCCGCTCGTCGTGGTCGGCATCAAGGCCGATTCCGGCGCCTGCAAGATCGTCAAGCAGACCCGCGCCTTCGCGCTCAACATGCTCGGCAAGGAGCACAAGGGCCTTGCCTTCGCCTTCTTCAAGCCGGTCGAGCTGAAGGACGGCAAGATCAGCGGCCAGCCCTTCACCAAGGGCGAGACCGGCGCGCCCATCCTGACCGAGGCGCCGGCTGCGGTCGAATGCCGCGTCAAGCACATCGTCGAGGACGGCGACCACCACATCGTCGTCGGCGAAGTCGTCGAGGCGCATCTCCACAAACCGCCGTCCGGCCGGCCCGACGCCGCCATTCTCGAGATGAAGGATTTGGGCGAGAACGTTTTTTACGGCGGCTAGCGCGACAGGCCCCCTCACCCCTGCCCTCTCCCCAAAGGGGAGAGGGAGGGACCCGGCGCGAGGCGAAGGGAGGGTGAGGGCGCGCGCCCCGTTACCAATTCCTTACCATCGCGCGGCTAGGCTTGGTCCATGCCGACGGACCGGACCGCCGCAGAGGGGAGTCTTGCACCGCCGATGGCGGCGGCGCTGGCGGCGCGGCTGCTGCGCAGCGACGCGGCATTCTACGGCGGGGTGACGCTGGCGCTTATCCTCCCGCTGTTCTTCTTCGATTTTCTGCCGCTCTACGATCTGCCGAACCACATCGCGCGCCAGCACGTGCTCTTCGGCGAGGGCGCGCCCGGCGCGGACGCCTATTACGCCGTGCGCTGGCGCCTCATTCCCAATCTGGCGCTCGATGGCGGGGTCTATATGCTCCACCACATCGTCTCGGTCGAAGCCGCCGTGCGGATCTTCGTCGCCGCGACCGTGGCGCAGCTCTTTCTCGGCGCCGTCGCGCTCAACCATGCGCTGTTCGGCCGGCGCGGCCGCTTCGCTCTCGCCGCCGCGCTCTTCGCCTATAACGGGCCGCTGCTCTTCGGCTTCGTCAATGTCAGCTTCGGCCTGGGCATGGTGCTTTGGGTCTTCGCCTTGTGGCTGCGCTGGCGCGACCGGCTTTGGACCCAGCTGCTCTTCGCGCTGCTCGGCAGCGTCATCCTGGTGGCGCATCTCTTCGCCTTCGGCGTCTATGGCTTGGTGCTCGGCTGCGCTTGGGCGGGCGAGGCCGGGCGGCGGCTCGTGGTCGAGAAGGCGCCGCCGCGCGAGGTTCTGCGCTCGCTCGCCTGGCTCATCCACCTCGCGGTGCCGCTCGCGCTCTACGCCTTCGCCATGCCGCGCCAGAGCCATGACCTCTCCGGCGCCTATTCCGAATGGATCTACAAGCTGTTCTGGCTGCATTCGATCATCGGCTTCAACGACCCCGCCTTCGACCTCTTCCTGCTGCTGGCGGTGCTGGTGGGAGCGCTGTTGGTCGCTCGGCGCATCGTCATCGCGCCGGCGATGGCGGCGCCGCTCATGGGCCTGGTCGCGGCCTATCTGGCGCTGCCGCATCAGCTCGGCGAGGGCACCTTCGTCGATTACCGCATGCCCTCCTTCGCCATGCTCTTCCTGGTCGGCAGCACCGCTTGGCGCGACCCCGCCGATCCGCGGCGCGGACGAGCGAATTTGTTTGTCCTGGGCATGCTGGCTCTGCGCTTGAGCGTGCAGTTCGCGGAATGGGCGGCATGGCAGCCGATCTATGCCGAATACCGCGCCGCCTTCGCGCTGCTGCCGCAAGCGGCGAAGCTTCTGCCGCTGCGGGCGCCGCCCTACATCGCCGACTTCATCGCCCATCCGCCGTTGGGCCATATCGCGGCGCTGGCGGTAAGCGAGCGCGGCGCGCTCATCCCCAATCTCTTCGCCAACACCGGCCATCAGCTCTTGGTCTACAAGCCGCCCTATACCGGGCTGTGCAAGATCACCACCGCGCCGACGCAAGCGGATGTGCCGGATTACGACTACCTCCTTTTGCTCCACCCCGAGCAGCTCGATCCCAAGACCCTGCCGCCCTATGAAATCTTGGCGCGGGGCCAGAGCTTCATCCTCGCCCGCATCCTGCGCTAGGGTCGCTCCGCCGCCCGGTATAGGATCGCCGGGTCGATCATCACGGAGGCGAGGATCATGGACCGGGAGCTGCTCGAAGACCGTACGGACGGCGTGTTGACCCTGACGCTCAACCGGCCGGAGCGGCTCAACGCCTTGACCCTGGAGATGTCGGATCTGCTCGAGCAGGCGCTGCTGCGCGCCGCCGCGGACAATGCGGTGGGCGCGATCGTCATCGCCGGCGCCGGCCGCGCCTTTTGCGCCGGCGGCGACGTCAAGGCGATGGCTGAAGGCGGCCACGCCGGCGACAGCTACGAAGAGCGCGTTGCCATCTTGCGCCGGCGCATGGAGGCGGTGCGGCTCTTGCACGAGATCGCCAAGCCGACCATCGCGATGCTGCGCGGCCCCGCGGCCGGCGCCGGGCTGTCGCTGGCGCTCGCCTGCGATCTGCGCATCGCCGCCGAGGATGCGCGCCTCACCACGGCCTTCGCCAAGGTCGGCCTGTCCGGCGATTTCGGCGGCACTTATCTGCTGACCCGCCTAATCGGCGGCGCCAAGGCGCGCGAGCTGTACCTGACCAGTCCGATCCTCAGCGCGCGCGAGGCGCAGGCGCTGGGCCTGGTCATGCGGGTCGTCGCCGATAATGCACTCGAGGCGGAGACGCGAGCCCTCGCGCGCAGCCTGGCGCAAGGTCCCCGGATCGCGCTCGGCCACATGAAGCAGAACCTCAACCTGGCGGAGAGCGCCGGCCTGGCGGCGGTGATGGACGCCGAGGCGCTGCGCCATATCCGCTGCACCGCGACCGAGGATCACCGCGAGGCGGCGGCCGCCTTCGTCGCCAAGCGGCTGCCGGTCTTCACGGGGCGCTGAGCCATGACCACGGCCGCGATCGACATTCACACCCATATCGTTCCTGCGGAGTTCCCGGCCTATGCCGGCAAGCACGATGCGATGCGCTGGCCGCAGATGGCGCCGATCGATTGCGGCCACGCCAACGTCATGATCGGCGGCAAGGTCTTCCGCCGGGTCGAGGATTATTGCTGGGACGGCGCGCGGCGCATGGCGGCGATGGCGCGCATGGGCATCACGCATCAGGTGCTCTCGCCGATGCCGGAGCTGCTCTCCTATTGGCTTCATCCCGAGGATACGCTGGCGCTCGGCCGCTACATCAACGATCAGATCGCGGCGATGGTCGAGCGCGCGCCCGAGCGCTTCTTCGCGCTCGGCACCGTGCCGCTGCAGGACCCGGAGCTGGCGGCGCGCGAGGTCGAGCGGCTGATGAAGAGCGGCAAATTCCGCGGCGTCGAGATCGGCACCAATGTCAACGGCACGCCCATCGGCGATCCGCGCTTCGCGCCGTTCTTCGCCGCCGCCGAGGAGCACGGCGCGGCGGTCTTCGTCCATGCGCTCCATCCTGCCGGACAGGAGCGCTTCGTCGGTCCGGCGCAGGTGACGAATCTGGTGGGATTTCCCTGCGAGAACGCCTTCGGCATCGCCTCGCTGCTGACCGGCGGCACGCTCGAGCGGCATCCGGGCCTGCGCCTCGCCTTCAGCCATGGCGGCGGCGCCTTCGCATTGGTGCTGAAGCGCCTGACGCATGGCTGGAGCATCTACCCGCCGGTCCGAGAGCGGATCAAGGAACCGCCGGCCGAGCTCGCGCGCCGGCTCTATTACGACACGCTGGTCTACGACAGCGCGACCCTCGCCTTCCTCATTGCGAGCTTCGGCATCCGCCAGCTTTGCCTCGGCAGCGACTTCCCCTTCGACATCCACGACCGCAAGCCGCTCGAGCGATTGGCGCCGCTTGCGCTCGCCGAGCAAGACGAGGCTCTGCTGCGCGGCGGCAACGCCTTGCGCTGGCTCGGCGGCGGCAAGGAATAGCCGGCGCGGCGCCAACATGCGCCAGGCGATCCCGTGGCCGGCCAAGATCGCGGCGAAGCTGGTGCTGTCGCGGCTGCCGGTCGGCTACGGCCTGTGGAAGCGCATCGGCCTCTTCGAGCACGGCCACATGGACGACCCCGCCTATGGCGAGGCCGTCTTCCTGCGCCATTTCCGGCGAACCCATCTCGCGGGCAAGCCGGGCTTCACCTGTCTCGAATTGGGGCCGGGGGACAGCCTGTTCTCCGCCGTGCTGGCGAAGGCCCATGGCGCAAGCGCGTGCTGGCTCATCGACACCGGCGCCTTTGCGGCGCGCGACATGGCCGGCTATCGCAGGCTTGCCCGCCATCTCCAGGCGCAGAATCTGCCGGCGCCGCCGGAAGCGGGTTTGGCTTCGCTCGACGCGCTCTTGGCCTATTGCGGCGCGCGCTATCTGACCGACGGCCTCGCCTCGCTGCGCACCGTGCCGGCGGCGAGCATCGACTTCCTCTGGTCGCAGGCGGTGCTCGAGCACATTCGCAAGCGCGAGTTCGATGCGCTGCTGCGGGAGACGCGGCGCGTGCTCAGACCCGATGGCATCGCCTCGCACCGGATCGATCTGCGCGACCATCTCGCCGGCGCGCTCAACAATCTGCGCTTTTCCGAGCAGTTGTGGGAGAGCGAGTGGATGGCGCGCTCGGGCTTCTATACCAACCGCCTCGGCTACGAGGAGATGCTCGAGCGCTTTCGCGCCGCAGGCTTTGCCGTCGAAATCGTCGGGGTCGAGCGCTGGCCCGATCTGCCGACCGCGCGCCGCAGCCTCGCCGCGCCCTTTCGCGACCGGCCGGAAGAGAGCCTATTGGTCTCCGGCTTCGATGTGGTGCTGCGGCCGGCCTGAGCGCCGGCAGGCCAGATAAGGTCAGCACTGCATGGATGTCGTGCGTGCTTCGAGACGGCCGCTTCGCGACCTCCTCAGCATGAGGAAGATCTTTGATGGCACGAAGAAAAGTCCTCGTCCTGAGGAGCCGGCAAAGCCGGCGTCTCGAAGGACGCAATGAGTCGATCCAGCCAGTATCCGGGCTAGCGCAGCGACGCGTTGAGCTTGTCGAGCGCGGCCGCGCCCGGACACAGCGCGGCCTCGCCAAGCGCGTTCAGCGGCTGTGCCACGGTATCCAGGTGGTCGTGGAGATCGCGCGAGTCCGGATCGACATAAAGCAGGCCGGTGATGATCTCGCCGGCCGCGTGGCGCTCCTGCAGATAGGTCATGGCGGCGACCCGGTCGGTCGGATCGTAGTCGGCCGCGAGCTTGCGCAGGCGGAGGACCGATCCGTCATGCTGCGTCACCGTCTCGACCGTGCCGGGCGCATAATCGGCGGTGATCTCGGCGCGGCCCATGATGACGTCGAGCCGGTTCACCGCCTCGTTGTGCTCGCGCACGAAGTCGAAGCTCTTGGTCGAGCCCTCGTGGTTGTTGAAGGCGACGCAGGGGCTGATGCAGTCGATGAAGGCGGCGCCGTGATGCGTGATCGCCGCCTCGATCAGCGGCACGAGCTGGGCCTTGTCGCCGGAAAAGCTGCGCGCGACGAAGCTCGCGCCCAGCAGTAGCGCCATGTCGATGAGGTCTATGGGCTCGTCGTAATTGACGGCGCCGCGCTTGCTCTTCGAGCCCCGGTCGGAGGTGGCGGAGAACTGGCCCTTGGTCAGGCCGTAGACGCCGTTGTTCTCGACGATATAGACCATATTGACGCCGCGCCGGATGCTGTGCGCGAACTGGCCCAGGCCGATCGAGGCGCTGTCGCCGTCGCCGGAGACCCCCAAATAGATCAGGTCCTTGTTGGCGAGGTTGGCGCCGGTCAGGACGGAGGGCATGCGGCCATGCACGCTATTGAAGCCGTGCGAGCTGCCGAGGAAATATGTCGGCGTCTTCGACGAGCAGCCGATGCCCGAAAGCTTGGCGATGCGATGCGGCGGCAGTTCGAGGTCGAAGCAGGCCTGCACGATCGCGGCGCTGATCGAATCATGGCCGCAGCCGGCGCAGAGCGTCGAGATCGTCCCCTCGTAGTCGCGGCGCGTATAGCCGAGCTTGTTGGTCGGCAGCGAGGGATGGTGGAGCCTTGGCTTGGTAATATAGGTCATCGGACGACTTCTCTCAGGGGCGCGGGCTTGCGCGCGCCCAGCAAGGACGAGATCTCGCGGGTGATGAAGCGCGCGGTGATGGGCGTGCCGTCGTAATTCAGCACCGGCGTGAGCTTCGCCGGATCGATGGCGCAATCGTTGACGAGGAGGCAGCGGAGCTGCGCGTCGCGGTTCTGCTCGACGACGAAGATTTGGGCGTGGCGGCGGATGAAGTCGACGATCGCGTCCTGGAACGGGAAGCTCCGCACTCGGAGCGCATCGAGGTAGATGCCATCCTCTTCCAAGGCGGCGAGCGCCTCGTGCATCGACGGCGTGGTCGAGCCGTAATAGATGACGCCATGCTTGGTCGCTTGCTTAGCGCTTTTCAGCACCGGCGCCGGCGCAAGTTTCTTCGCGGTCTCGAGCTTGCGCAGCAGGCGCTCCATGTTGTCGACATAGGCCGCGCCCTCCTCGGTATAGCGGGCGTAGGGGGTGCGGCTCGTGCCGCGCGTGAAGAACGCGCCGCGCGTCGGATGCGTCCCGGGATAGGTGCGGTAGGGAATTCCGTCACCGTCGACATCGAGGTAGCGACCGAATTCCTTGCCGGATTCGAGATCGTCGAACGTCATCACCTTGCCGCGGTCGAGGCGGCGCTTGTCGTCCCACGCGAATGGCCGGCAAAGCCATTCGTTCATGCCGATGTCGAGGTCGAGCATGACGAAGACCGGCGTCTGCAGCCGATCGGCGAGATCGAGCGCGGCGGCGCCCATCTCGAAGCATTCGTGCGGGTCTTCGGGGAACAGCAGCACGTGCTTGGTGTCGCCGTGCGAGGCATAGGCGCAGGCGAGGATGTCGGCCTGCTGCGTCCGCGTCGGCATGCCGGTCGAGGGCCCGGCGCGCTGCACGTCGAACACCACCGCCGGGATCTCCGCGAAATATGCCAAGCCCAGGAACTCCTGCATCAGCGAAATGCCCGGCCCCGAGGTGCAGGTGAAGGCGCGCGCGCCGTTCCAGGCGGCGCCGATGACGACGCCGATGGAGGCGAGCTCGTCCTCGGCCTGGACGATGGCGTAGCGCGCCTTCTTGGTCTCGGGATCGACGCGATAGCGCCGGCAATAGCGCTCGAACGCCTCGGCCATCGAGGTCGAGGGCGTGATCGGATACCAGGCCGCCACGGTGGCGCCGCCATAGACGCAGCCCAAGGCCGCGGCGCTGTTGCCGTCGATGAAGATGCGGTCGCCGACCGCATCGGCGCGGCGCAGCTTGAGGCCAATCGGCTCGAGATGCTCGCGCGCGTAATCGCGGCCCAAATGCAGCGCGTCGCGATTGGGCGCGATGAGCTTGTCCTTGCCCTTGAACTGCTCGCCGAGGAGCTTCTCGATCTCGGCCACGTCGATGTCGAGGAGCGCCGCGAGCGCGCCGACATAGATGATGTTCTTGAAGAGCTGGCGCTGCCGCGCGTCGGTGTAGGCCCGGTTGCAGATCTCGGTCAAGGGCATGCCGATGACGTTGATGTCGTCGCGGAATGTCGAGGGCGGCATCGGCTTGGTCGAATCGTAGAACAGATAGCCGCCGGGATCGATCGAAGCCAAATCCTGCGCCCAGGTCTGCGGATTCATCGCCACCATCAGATCGACGCCGCCGCGGCGCCCGAGGTGGCCCGCTTCGGAGATCCGCACCTCATACCAGGTCGGCAGCCCCTGGATGTTCGAGGGGAAGATGTTGCGCGTGCTGACCGGGACGCCCATGCGCAGGATCGACCGGGCGAAGACCAAATTCGCGCTCGCCGAGCCCGAGCCGTTGACGTTGGCGAACTTGACGACGAAATCGTTGACGCTGGCTATCGGCTTGGACATGCCCCGGCCAATCTCATATCGAGCAGGAATTTCTGCATATCCCACGCCCCGGTCGGGCAGCGCTCGGCACAGAGCCCGCAGTGGAGGCAGACGTCCTCGTCCTTGGCCATGATGCGGCCGGTCTTGAGCGTGGACGAAACGTAGAGATCCTGCGAGCGGTTCTTCGCCGGCGCGTTGAGCCGCGTGCGCAGCTCCTCCTCCTCGCCGTTCACGGTGAAGGTGATGCAGTCCATCGGGCAGATGTCGACGCAAGCATCGCACTCGATGCAGAGGCTGGTGGTGAAGACGGTCTGCGCGTCGCAATTGAGGCAACGCTCGGCCTCGAGATAGGCGAGCTTCAGATCATAGCCGAGCTCGACCTCGACCTTCACGTCCTTGAGCGCGACCGCCTTGTCGCGCAGCGGCACGCGGTAGCGCAGATCGTTGGAGATGTCGTTGTCGTAGCTCCACTCGTGGATGCCCATCTTCTGGCTGATGAGCGCCACATCGGGCGGCGGACGGTTCGACACGCTCTCGCCGCGGCAGAGCAGATCGATCGAGATCGCCGCGTCGTGCCCGTGCGCCACCGCCCAAATGATGTTCTTGGGCCCGAACGCTGCGTCGCCGCCGAAGAAGACGTTGGGGAGGGTCGATTGCATCGTCTTGGGATCGACCTTCGGCATGTTCCAGCGATCGAAATCGAGGCCGATGTCGCGCTCGATCCAGGGAAAGGCGTTCTCCTGCCCGACCGCCACGAGCACGTCATCGCAGGCGATACGCTGGTCGGGCTCGCCGGTCGGCACCAGGCTGCGCCGGCCCTTCTCGTCGTATTTCGCCGCGACCTTCTCGAACAGAACGCCGGTGAGCTTGCCGCCCCGGTGCGTGAACTCCTTGGGCACGAGGTAGTTGAGGATCGGAATGTCCTCGTGCATCGCGTCCTCCTTCTCCCAGGGGGACGCCTTCATTTCCTCGAAGCCGCTGCGGACGATGACCTTGACGTCCTCGCCGCCCAGCCGCCGCGAGGTCCGGCAGCAATCCATCGCCGTGTTGCCGCCGCCCAAGACGATGACGCGCTTGCCGATGCGGTCGATATGGCCGAAGGAGACGTTGGACAGCCAATCGATGCCGATATGGATGTTGGCCGCCGCCGCCTTGCGGCCGGGGATGTCCAATTCGCGGCCGCGCGGCGCGCCGGAGCCGACGAAGACCGCGTCATAGCCCTCGGCCAGGAGCGCCTTCAAACTGTCGATCCGCTGCCCCATCCGCAGCTCGATGCCCATATCCGTGATGTAGCCGACCTCTTCGTCGATCACCGATTCGGGCAGACGGAAGCGCGGGATCTGGCTGCGGATCATGCCGCCCGGCAGTCGATCGCCGTCGAACATCACCAGCTGATAGCCCAAAGGCGCGAGGTCGCGCGCCACGGCGAGCGATGCCGGACCGGCGCCGACCAGCGCAATGCGCTTGCCGTTCTTGGCAATGGGGATGCCCGGCAGGCGCCCGCGAATGTCGTCCTTGTGGTCGGCGGCGACGCGCTTCAGGCGGCAGATCGCCACCGGCTCCTTCTCGACCCGGCTGCGGCGGCAGGCGGGCTCGCACGGGCGATCGCAGGTGCGCCCGAGAATCCCGGGGAAGACGTTGGAATGCCAATTGATCATGTAAGCGTCGGTGAAGCGCCCGGCCGCAATCAACCGGATGTATTCCGGAACCGGCGTGTGCGCCGGACAGGCCCACTGGCAATCGACGACTTTGTGGAAGTATTCGGGTACAGCGGTATCGGTGGGCTTCAACGCGCCTTCTCCTGCAACACCCTATTCGGCCGCGCTCGGACGATCAGGCCGGTTCCGAAAGTTCGGCTTCATCCTCCAATACGCGCGCGATGCTCAGCAGTTCCCGCGTGATCTCAGGCACCGCCGTCATCTCCGCGAGCCGCCGGCAACGCAGCGCGAAGCCCTGTAGGCGCTCGGCGAGGACCGCCGAACCAGCGCCCGACCTCGTCTGCATCTTGGCTCTCCCGCAGCGCGAGCCGTTCCCGTCCATCGCGCCGAACGCATTGCTGCGCCGACCCGATTTGGGGGCCGATACTTTGCCGCATCGATCCCCAAATCGCAACACCAGGGAACTATAAACGGCAACGCTTTGCCGAATGTTATCGAGAGCCGGCATCGCCACAAGGCGCCGCGCCGCATATCTCCATCGCTCTTCGCGCAGGGACCAGCGCGCCGCATCGTCGGCCGCGGCATACCGCATCTGCTAAGAGCAGGCGTCAGGCAATCCACAAGCGAATTGTCGCATCGAGTTTGACCGCGCGCTCGCGACAGCGAGTCGCTGCGCATGCGCCCCGGCATCGGGTGGCGCCCGATGGGCCTCATTTACGAAATTAAGGTTACATTACAAGTTATTATGTTATCTTGGAAAAGCGCTCGCGCATAACCGAATGGATTCGATCGGCGGCGGGCCCGCGCGCGATTGGCGAGGCGAAGAACTTGTCACAGCTGAAAACCAAAAGAACGCCATTATTATGGTAAATTATTTGTTTTGCCACTGCGCCGCCGAGCGCCTAACCTGAGGCTATGCAGGAAGGGTGGGGGCTTCCTCTCGCATTAGCCGTGGCATTGGCTGGCTTGCTCCAGCCGGGCCCGGCGACAGCCGCCGTTCATCATCCACGCCACCTGCAAGCGGCCAAAACCGCGGCGCAACCCCCGCGCCAGATCGGCCAGGCGAGCTGGTATGGCGATTGGCACAAGGGCAAGGCCACCGCCAACGGCGAATCGTTCGATCCCGAGGGGCTCACCGCGGCCCATCCCACCCTGCCGATGAACACCGAGGTCTCGGTCCGCAACCTCGCCAATGGCAAGACGGTCACGGTGCGCATCAACGACCGCCTGCCGCGTCACAGCCCCCGCATCATCGATCTGACGCAGCGCGCCGCGGAGCAGCTCGGCATCGAGGAGCGCGGCCACTGCCGTGTCGTCGTCGAGGCGCTCTACATCCCCCAGAAATGATTCTGACGCCGATCGCGCCCGGCCAGTTGCGTCGGGCGCTCGCGGGCTTCGCCGCTGCGCTTGACAATGAAGAGGCGCGCCGTGTCTTCCGCCGCATCGCGCGGCCGCGCGACGCAAGGCGCGCCCGCGGCGCTGCCGCTGCCCGCCACCATGCCGCCGCATTGCGGCTCGCGCATTGCTTCGGCATGGGGCTTCGCCCGGGATCGCCAGGGGCGAGCGTCGGCTGGGACGGCAGGGCGGCGCGCACCGCCACCGAAGCCTATGTCCTGCTGCACGAGGTCGCACATTTCCAGTTGGCCTCGCCGCGACGGCGGCGCGCCATCGACTTCGGACTGGGCCCCGGCCCGGAGACCGGCAACCGGCGCGCGGCGGACCATGCCGCGCTCCTCTTCGGTCTCGCCCGCGAGCGCGAGGAAGCGATGGCCTCGCTCCTCGGCATCCTCTGGGAGCGCGCGCTGGGCCAGCCGGGTTTGGCATCGTTTCTCGACCAGAACTGGCTCGAGGGCGCGAGCGCCCGCGCGGCGCGGCATTTCGCCACCATCCTTGCCGCGCTCCGCGCCGCCGGCTTCGCCGGCGCCACGGGACGCCCGACGCGGCGGCTGCAACAACGGCCGGACGTGACAGACTAATGCGATTTCGGCGGCATCGGCGCGCCGCGGGTCAGGCGCAGCGGCTGAGCAGCTGCCGTCCGGAGAAATGCGCCAGGAGATTGTCGACCATGAGCCGGCCCATCGCCAGCCGCGTCGCACGCGTTCCACTCGCCACATGCGGCGTCAGCACCACGTTGTCGAGCGCGAAGAGCGCCTCGGGCACCTTGGGTTCCTCGGCGAAGACGTCGAGCCCGGCGCCGCCGAGCCTGCCCTCGAGCAGCGCCTTGACCAGAGCCGGCTCGTCCACGACCGAGCCGCGCGCGATGTTGATGAGCGCGCCGTCCTTGCCGAGCGCGTCGATCACCTCGGCATTGACCAGATGCCGCGTCGCGGCGCCGCCCGGGCAGTTCACCATCAGGTAATCGACCGCCCGCGCCATGGCGACGAGATTGTCATAAAAGGGATAGGACACATCGAGCCGCCGCCCCCGTGCGTGATAGACGATGCGCATGCCGAAAGCCTCGGCGCGGCGCGCGACGGCAAGCCCGATGCGGCCCAGGCCCAGAATCCCCAGCGTCGCGCCGCCGACCTTGTTGGCGAGCGGAAATTGCGCTTCGCGCCAATGGCCCTCGCGCAGGTAGCGATCCGCCGCGACGATGCGCCGGGCGACGCAGAGCAGCAGCACCATGCCCAAATCCGCCACGTCGTCGGTCAGCACATCCGGCGCGTTGGTGACGGCGATACTTCGGGCGCGTGCCGCGGCGAGGTCGATATGGTCGACGCCGACCGTCATCGCCGCAATGATTTCGAGCCGCGGCAGCGCCGCGATCATCTGCGCCGTGATCGGCGCGACGGACGTGCAGATGCCTCGCGCCTTGTCGGCGAGCGCGGCGAGGAACGCCGTTTGATCCCTCGCCTCCGACATCAGATGGGGCGTGAAGGCCTCGGCCAGCGCCGCCATGTGGTCGGGGTGAAACGGGTTGGCGACGATAATGTCCGGTTTCATGACCCTCGGCCTGTAGCGACGATTTGTCGAATTCGGGCGGGAGACGGCCCTTGCGACGAGGCCTTGCGCGATGGCGGTGCCGCCCGCTAAGAATAGGCGCTCCGCCAGGGGAGGCAAGAATGGCTGTGGCCGCGCAGCGCAGCCCGCGCGACGGCGACGCCACTCAGGACAAGGTGCTCGCCCTGCCCCCCGACATCGCCGTCGGGGAGGGATTGCAGCTTGTCCTGGCGAGTGCCCTGCGCAGCCTGCGCTTTAGCACCGCACGGGCCGAACCCTCTGGCCCCGAGATCATCCACCGCTTCCGCATCGGCGTCCGGCGCCTGCGTTCGCTTCTTGCCATTTTCCGCTCCGCCCTGCCGGAGGAGGATCGGCGCGGCTTGAGCCGCTACCTCGCCGGCTTCGCGCAGCGCTACGGCCGGGTCCGGGAATGGGACGTGCTGCTGACCGAGACGCTGCCGCCCTTGCGCGCCGCCCTCCCCGACGAAAGCATCACCAGCGAGATCGCCGACAGTGCCGGCCAGGCACGCCGGAGCGCGCTGCCGCAATTCGCGCTCGAGGGCGAGGCCGCCGCCATCGCCGCCGCACTCGAGACGGCCGCCTTCCTGCGTCAGCCCCTGCCGGATCATGAAGAGATTTGGTCAAGCAACCTCAGGGACTTCTCGAGCGAACTTATAGAAAAACATCATCGCCGCTTGAGAAAATGGTTGAAGCACCTCGACCTCACCGACCAGGCGGCCTTCCATAGCGTGAGAATTAAAACGAAGAGATTGAGATATCCGATTGAAATGTTTTCTACTTTATTCGATGAAGGGGCCGTTCAGCCCTATCTGCGCCGGGTGATCCGCGTGCAAAGCGCGCTCGGGCACCTCAACGACGCGCAAACCGCCCGAACTCTGCTGGGAAATTTGCCCCTGTCGGGCCGCGCGCAGGCGCTGGCGAATGGCTGGCTGGCGCGCGACATCCTGGCCAGCCGCGAGCGCTTCCCCAAGATTGCGCGCGCCTTGCGCCGCAGCGCGCCGTTCTGGGCGCGCTGAGGTCTAGCCGCGCCCCTCGCCTATGCCCACAGTGAAGGCCGGATTGCTCAGCGCGAGCTTGCGCAGGGTGATCGCCCAAAGCAGGCGGAGAATGCCCTCGCGCGCCGGTCCGGGGCGGTCATAGGCGCCGGCGCGGATCGCGGCGGCGAGGCGCTCGAGCCGCTGCTCCGGCGCGGTCATGCCGAAATGTTGGGCCAGGCCGTGCTCGATCACAGCGGCGGAGCCCGCGCTGCGCAGCGTGCGTTCGCCGATGGCGAGGCAGCGCACGATCAGCGCCGCTTGCTGCTGCCGCTGCTCGGCCGGCAGGGAGGCGAAATCCCGCTCCCAAGCCGCGCGGACGAGCGCCAGCAATTCGGCGGCGCTCGGCGGATCGTCGATCATTCCCGCGTCTCCGGCTCACCGGCGGTCAAGCGCAAGAGTTCGAACTCGCATTCGGCCGCCCGCCTTCCCGTCAGTGCGAGATCGAGCGAGCGCTCGCCCTGCTTCAGGAACCGGTCGCGTTGCAAGAGCGCGACAACCAGCCATTTGAGCGCCGCCATGACTTCCCAGAAGCGCAGCCGCCGCGGGTCGAGCCGCCGGCCCGCTTCCGTCTCATAGCCGCCATAGAGCGCCGTTCGCGACGCGATGCCGCCGGCCTCGCGCTCCAACTCGGAGAAGCGCCAGCAGCGCGAGCAGAACCAGCCGAGATCCGAATCGGGATCGCCCCAACCCGCGAATTCCCAGTCCAGAATGGCGGCGAGCGCGCCGTCCGCGACGAGATAATTGCCGGTGCGGAAATCGCCGTGGCAGATAACCGGAGCGGCGGGCGCCGGCAGGTTGCGCGCGAGCCAGCGCAGCCCCCATTCCGCCACCGGCCGCTTCTCGCCGATCGCGTCGAGACGGCGGCGATACTCGGCGAGCAGCGCCATTGCGGGATCGACGGGCGGCGCGCCGAGGAAGGACAAGTCCAGGCGCGGCGGCCGGATCGCATGAACCGCCGCCAACGCCCGCCCCAATTGCGCGGCCAAGGCGTCGTTCGGCCCGGCTGCGACGATGCGTTCCGCATCGGCTTCGCCCGCGACCCAGCGCGTGAGATGGAACGGCTTGCCGATGATTGCCGCATCGCCACAACAAAGCAGCGGCTCAGGCGCGGGAATTCCCGCGCCGTGGACGGTCCGCAGCAGCGCGAACTCCTGCACCAGATCGAGACCGAAACCGAGCGGTGTTTGCCCGTCGCTGCGCAGCACAAGCCTGTGCCGCCCGGCACAGGCGCCGCCGCAGATTTCGGCGACCACCAGCCAATGCTCGCGCACCGCCCCGCCCGGCAACCGCCGCGCCTCGACCACCTCTGCCCTGTCTGCACGCAATTCGCTGGCGATGAGACGCGCCAGCGCGCTTGGCGCCAAGAACATGCCTAAACCGGGCTCACCGCGTGGCCGCCATCGACCGGCAGCACGGCGCCGGTGATGTAGCTGCCGGCGTCGGAGGCCAGCAACAGCAGCGCGCCGTCGAGATCCGCCATCTCGCCGCTCCGCCCCAAGGGAATGCGCGCCACCAGCGCGCGGCCCGCCGGGCTGCGCAGGAAGGCGCGATTGAGATCGGTCTCGATATAGCCCGGCGCCAGCGCGTTGACGGTGATCCCCTGCTCCGCCAGCTCGACCGCCAGCATATGAGTGAGATGAATGAGCCCGGCCTTGGATGCGGCGTAGCTCGGCACGTTGCGAATGGTGCGCAGGCCCAGGAGCGAGGCGATGTTGATGATGCGGCCGGCTCGCCGCGCCCCGACCCAGCGCGCCGCCACCTCGCGCGCCATGAGCCACGCCCCTTTGAGATTGGTATCGACGACACGGTCCCACTCGGCCTCGCTGTGCTCGAAGAGCGGCTTCGAGATCGCGATGCCGGCATTATTGACGAGAATGTCCAAGGGGCCGAGCGCGTGCTCCGCGGCTGCGACCGCCGCGCGCACGCTTGCGCCGTCGGTGACATCGCAGGGAATGGCGACCGCGCGCGCCCCCTGGTCGGGAAGCGCGCGCGCCGCTTCCTCGAGCCGCTCCGCCCGGCGCGCCAGCAGCGCCACCGCCGCCCCGGCGCCGGCGAGGGTTTGCGCAAAGTGGCGGCCGAGGCCGCTCGATGCGCCCGTGACCAGCGCCACGCGGCCGGTGAGATCGAAGCTCGGCATGGTCCGCTACTTTAGGAAAGGCCGCGCCATCCTCATGCGTTCGGCAGGGAAGCGTCAAGCCCGGCGGCATGTTATGCTGGCGCAGCATCGACCGCGGAGGCGCGCTTGCGCATCGACATCGTTCTCGACGTCATCTGCCCCTGGTGCTTCATCGGCAAGCGTCGGCTGGAGAAGGCGCTGGCGCGTCGGCCGGAGATCACGCCCGAACTCGCCTGGCGGCCGTTTCAGCTCAATCCGGACATGCCGCTCGAGGGCATGCCGCGGCAGGACTATCTCGCCGCCAAATTCGGCGGGGCGCAGCACGCCGGCCGCATCTACCAGGCGGTGACGCAGGCCGGCGTCTCGGTCGACATCGCCTTCGCCTTCGACCGCATCCGCCGCACCCCCAACACGCGCAACGCGCATCGCCTGATCCGCCACGCCGAGGCCGAGGGCCGCGCCGATGCCGTCGTCGAAGCGCTGTTCCGCGCCTATTTCCTCGAGGGCCGTGACGTCGGCGACCGCACGACCCTCGCCGAGATCGCCGGCGAGGCCGGGCTCGAGTGGGCAGAGATCGCGGCATTTCTCGCCGGCGACAGCGCCCTCGGCGAAGTGCTTGCCGAGGACCGCAACGCGCGCCGCATCGGCATCAACGCCGTGCCTTGCTTCATCTTCGCCGGCCAATACGCCATCTCCGGCGCCCAGGAGCCCGAATTCTTCTTCCCCGTCTTCGACCTCGTCCAGAACGGCGGCGCCGCGGCGGCGCAGTGACCGCGCGAGCAATTGCATTGTCAGTGCATTGTTATGATCGTCCCCGGGCGAGAGCGTTGAGAGCGACGTAATCGCCTCGGATCAGCGCTTCCTTTTTTGCTCTTGTCCAACCTTTTAATTGTCTCTCGCTCGCAATGGCATCGCCGATGCGCTCGAATTCCTGGTGGAATACGAGCTCGACGGGACGCCGCCGCGCCGTATAACCACCCGGCTTGCCGGAATTATGCTGCGCCATTCGAGCTTCCAGCGACGCTCTGGTGCTCCCCACGTAGTAGCTGCCATCGGCGCAACGAAGGATGTAGACATAGGCGCCCACTTCAATCCCCTGCTGCCGCCGGGCCGTGCGCCCTTCGACTTCGCTTCGCTTCGCTCAGGGTGAGGAAAGGCGGAGCACGGCACAATCGTGATACAATGTTGGCTATCGCCTCATCCTGAGCGGAGCGCGCAGCGCGTAGTCGAAGGGCGCTTTGCCTCGATGCGCGCACCCTACCGCGCTCGTGCCGGCATCGGCGCCTGCGGCTCGGAAGGCGCCGCCGCCGCGATTTCCACAAGCCGCCGCAGCAGCGCCGTGACGCCGTTCAGGCGGTCTTCGCTGCGCTCCCAATGGCGCATCAGCACCAGCCTCTGGTCGGGCCTGAGCCGCGCCGCCGCGCCCTGCTCTTCGAGCAAGCGCACGAGGCCCGCGGGGTTGGCGAAGCGGTTGTCGTGGAAGGCGATCACCGCGCCCTTGGGCCCGGCCTCGACCTTGGCGACGCCGGCGTCGCGGCACAGCCGCTTGATGGCGATGATGTGCAGGAGATTTTCGACCTCGCGCGGCAGCGCGCCGAAGCGGTCGATCAGCTCGGCGGCAAAAGCGTCGATCTCGCGCCGATCGACGAGCGCGGCGATGCGGCGGTAGAGGCCGAGCCGGACGTGGAGATCGGCAACATAGCTCTCGGGAATGAGCACGGGAGTGCCGATGGTGATCTGCGGCGTCCATTCCTCCGGCGCCTCGCCCAACGTGCCCTCGCCGCTGCGGGCGTTGGCGATCGCCTCCTCGAGCAGGTGCTGATAGAGCTCGACCCCGACCTCGCGGATATGTCCGGATTGCTCGGCGCCCAAGAGATTGCCGGCGCCGCGGATGTCGAGATCATGGCTCGCCAGGGTGAAGCCGGCGCCGAGCTGATCGAGCGTCTGCATCACTTCGAGCCGGCGCTGCGCCGTCGGCGTCAGCATCTTGCCGCCGGGCAAGGTCAGATAGGCATAGGCCCTGACCTTGCCGCGCCCGATCCGGCCGCGCAGCTGATAGAGCTGCGCCAGGCCGAACATGTCGGCGCGATGGATGATGAGCGTGTTGCAGCTCGGGATGTCCAGCCCGGATTCGATGATGTTGGTCGAGAGCAACATGTCATAGGCGCCGGCATCGAAAGCGCCCATCACCCGCTCGAGCTCGACCGCGCCCATGCGGCCATGCGCCATGCCGAGCTTGATCTCCGGCACCAATTTCTGCAAGTCGCGTCGGACCTCGTCGAGATCGCTGATGCGCGGCACGACGTAGAAGCACTGCCCGCCGCGGTGGCTCTCGCGCAGGATCGCCTCGCGCACGACCACGGAATCATAGGGCAGCACGAAGGTCCGCACCGCCAGCCGGTCGATCGGCGGCGTGGCGATGACGCTCATGTCGCGCACCCCCGACAGGGCCAGCTGCAAGGTGCGCGGGATCGGCGTCGCCGTCAGCGTCAGCACATGGACATTGGCCTTGAGCTGTTTCAATCGCTCCTTCTGCGCCACGCCGAAATGCTGCTCCTCATCGACGACGAGCAGGCCCAAATGGCGGAAGGCGACGTTCTTGGCGAGGAGCGCATGCGTCCCGATGACGATGTCGATGCGGCCTTCGGCAAGCTCCTTCTTGATCTCGGCCGCCCGCTTCGCCGGCACCAGACGCGATAGCTGCTCGATGCGCAGCGGCAGGCCGGCGAAGCGCTCGGCGAAGGTGCGGAAATGCTGGCGCGCCAAGAGCGTCGTCGGCACCACCACCGCGACCTGGGTTCCGGCCATGGCGGTTATGAAGGCGGCGCGCAGCGCCACCTCGGTCTTGCCGAAGCCGACATCGCCGCAGATGAGCCGGTCCATCGGCCGGCCCGAGGCCAGATCCGCCAGCGTATCCTGAATTGCGCGCTGCTGGTCCTCGGTCTCGGGATAGGGAAAGCGCGCGGCGAATTCCTCGTAAAGCCCTTCCGGCGCCGGCAGTATCTCGCCCTGGCGCAGCAGCCGTTGCGCCGCGATGCCAATGAGATCGCCGGCGATGTCCTTGATCCGCTGCTTGACCCGCGCCTTGCGCGACTGCCAGGCGACGCCGCCCAGGCGGTCGAGCGGCACATCGAGAGTCTCCGAACCGTAGCGCGACAGCACTTCGATGTTCTCGACCGGCACGAACAGCTTGTCGTCGCCGGCATAGATGACGCGCAGGCAATCATGCGGCGCGCCCGCCACTTCGAGAGTGACGAGCCCGTCATAGCGGCCGATGCCGTGATCGGCATGCACCACCAGATCGCCCGGGCTGAGCGCCGCGACCTCGGCGACGAAATCCTGGTAATTGGCGCGCCGGCGCGGCGGCCGCGCCAGGCGGTCGCCGAGAATGTCCTGCTCGGTGACGATACTGGTCTCGGCGAAGCCGTAGCCATGCTCGATCGGCAGGATCGTGAGGCCGACAGTGCCGAGCGGGACGGCGGCGATTTCCTCCCAGCCTTCGAGGACGGCGGTCTCGCCGACGCCGTGATCTCTGAGCAGCGCTCCGAGCCGCTCGGCCGAGCCGCGGCTGTAGGCGGCGACGAGGATGCGATGCTGCGCCTGCTGCTCGCCGCGGATGTAGTCGCGCACGGCGTCGAAGAGATTGACCTTCGGATTGGCGCGCGCCTCGGCGAAGTCGCGCCCCGGACGCGCGCCGGCATCGGCGGCGGGCGCGGTCCCTTCGGGCGCGGCGAAAGGCGTGAGCTGCCCGAGGCGGCGGCGCGACAGCGCGGCGCTCCATTCGGCGTCGTCGAGGAAGAGCTGCGCCGGCTCGACCGGGCGATAGACCGGCCCACCGCCCGGCGCGAGCCGGCCGACGCCTTGCCGCGCCGCGTAGAAATCGGCGATCGCGGCGACCCGGTCGGCCCGGACCTCCTCGGCCTGCGGATCGAGCGTCACCGCCGCATTCGGCAGGTAGTCGAAGACCGTCTCGAGCGTCTCGTAGAACAGCGGCAGCCAATGCTCCATGCCGATATAGCGCCGGCCGGCGCTCATGGCCTCGTAGAGCGGATCGTCGCTGCCGACGGTGCCGAACTGCTCGCGGTAGCGGCTGCGGAAGCGATGGATCGCGGCGTCGTCGAGCAGTACCTCGCTCACCGGACGCAGGGTGAGGCTCGAGCGCGTGCCGGTGCTGCGCTGGGTCAGGGGATCGAAGACCCGCATGCCTTCAATGGTGTCGCCGAAGAAATCGAGGCGCACCGGATCGGCCGCGCCGGAGGGGAAGAGATCGACGATGCCACCGCGCACCGCGAATTCGCCGGCCTCGCGCACGGTGTCGGTACGGCTGTAGCCGTTGCGCCCGAGAAACCCGAGGAGCCGGTCGAGCGGCAGCGTGCCGCCCACGCCCAATTGCAAAACCCGGCCCTCGAAGAGCCGGCGCGGCGGCACGCGCTGCAGCGCGGCGTTGACGGTGGTGAGCACGATGCGCGGCGGCGCGGCCGCTTCGCCCGCGGCCAGACGGGTCAGCGTGTCGATGCGCCGGCTGACGATGTCGGCATTGGGCGAGACGCGGTCATAGGGCAGGCAATCCCAGGCCGGCAAGGTCAGGATTTCGATCCCGGGATGGAAGAATCGCAGCGCCGCGCCGAGCCGCGCCATGCGCCCGTCGTCGCGGCAGATGTGGAGCAGCGCCGGCACGATGCCGCGCGCGGCAAGGCCACCAAGCACGAAGGCGTCATGCCCCTCCGGCGCGCCGGAGATGACCAGTCGGCCGGCGGTCGCTGCCGATGCGAAGAAGCTGTCGATTCTCGTCAAGGGGGCGGTGAAGGCATGGGGCGTGGGGCCAATGTGTCCCCCCCGGCGCGCGGGATCAAGCCTCGCCACGCTCGACCGGATGATAGCGCCGGCGGCCGCGACGCGCCGCGGGGCTCAGGCGGGACGCGGACGGAAGCCGGTAGACTTGATCAGGCGCAGCAAATCGCCATCATGCTCGGGCGGCGCGACGCGGCGGCCGGAGAGCCAGTCGAGCAGGTCGGCGTCGCTCTCGCCGAGCAAGGCCTCGTAGCGGTCGAGCTGGGCCGGCGTCAGCTCGGCCAAGTGCCGCTCGGCGAAGGAGCCCAACAAGAGATCGGCCTCGCGCATGCCGCGATGCCAACTGCGGAAGAAGAGCCGCTTGCGGCGCGTCTCGATCGCCTCGCCCATGGCCGTACTCTGTCCCGCGCGGCCGGCGCGAGCAAGCCCGGATGACAGGCCGGCATTCCCTTGATAGAAGGGCCGATCGCTCGCACCCTGTTTCGCCCCGGAGGACATCATGGCGACCAAGCACCGAATCATCGCCCTGGAGGAGCATTACTGGGACGCCGAAATCGGCGCCACCTACACCGCAGCCGATCAAGTCAAGGGACCCGGCATCAATGAGCGGCTGCATGATCTGGGCGCGCTCCGGGTCAAGGACATGGACGACGCCGGCATCGATTTTCAGGTGATCTCGCATGGCGCCCCCTCGACGCAGCGGCTCGACGCCGAGAGCGGCGTGCGCCTGGCGCGCCGCGCTAATGATCGGCTCAATGAGGCGGTGCGTGCCCACCCCAACCGCTTCGCCGGTTTCGCCGCGCTGCCGACCGCCGATCCCAAAGCCGCCGCCGACGAGCTCGAGCGCACCGTCACCAAGCTCGGCTTCAAGGGCGCGATGATCCATGGCCCGACCGACGGCCGCTTCATCGACGACAAGCGCTTCTGGCCGATCTTCGAGCGCGCGCAGGAATTGGACGTGCCGCTCTACATGCACCCGGCCCTGCCCAAAGAGGAGGTCGTCGACGCCTATCTCAAGGACTATGCCAAGCAATATCCGATGCTGCTGCGCGCCGCCTGGGGCTTCACCATCGAGACCGCAACGGTCGGCATCCGGCTGGTGCTCAGCGGCGTTTTCGACGCCTATCCCCGCGTCAAGATCATTCTGGGCCATCTCGGCGAGGGCCTGCCCTTCTACCTCTGGCGCATCAACCAGGCGCTCTCGCGCATCGACAACGCCAAGGCGCCGCGCTCCTTCCGCGACTATTTCTGCGAGAACTTCTGGATCACCACCAGCGGCTTCTTCTCCAACCCGGCGCTCTTGTGCTGCGTCATGGAAATGGGCGTCGACCGCATCATGTTCTCGGTCGATTATCCCTTCATGCCCAATCCGCCCGGCACGAAATGGATCGACACCATGCCCTTGTGCGAGGAGGACAAGGCGAAGATCCTGCACGGCAACGCCACGCGGCTGTTGCGGTTGTAAGCGCCGCTTGCGCCCCGAGATCCTCAATCCGCTCTTCGTCCCGATTACTGGGCTGCGCGGAATCGGACCACGCTACAGCAAGCTGGTCGAACGCTTGGCCGGCGCCAAGGTCGTCGATCTGCTCTGGCATCTCCCGGTCGACATCATCGACCGCCGCTTCACACCCAAGGTGATGGCGGCGCCCGTCGGCGCGATCGCGACCCTGACCGTGACGGTCGAGGCCCATCTGCGGCCGGCGAACCCGCGTCAGCCCTATCGCGTGCGCTGCCGCGACGAGACCGGGTTTCTTCATCTGGTGTTCTTTCACGTCAAGGGCGATTACCTCGAACGGCTCCTGCCGGTGGGAGCGCTGCGCGTGGTGAGCGGGCGCATCGAGCATTTCAACAACCAGGTTCAGATCACCCACCCCGACCACATCGTCGCGCCCGAGGAACTCGACCGCATGCGGCCGATCGAGCCGGTCTATCGTCTGACCGCCGGCTTGAGCCTGCGCATCCTGCAGAAGGCGGTCGATGCCGCGCTCGCCCGCGCGCCGGAGCTGCCGGAATGGCTCGATCCGGCCTTCCTCGCGCGGCAAGGCTGGTCCTCCTGGCGCACGGCGCTCATCGCCGCGCATGCGCCGGAAAACGCCGCCGATCTGCTGCCGGAAGCGCCGACGCGGCAGCGACTGGCCTTCGACGAGCTGTTGGCGAACCAACTCGCCATCGCCGTCGTGCGCGCGCATCAGAAGCGCCTGCCCGGCCGCGCACTGGCTTCGGCGGGCAAGCTGCGGCGCAAGGTGGTTGCGGCGCTGCCCTTCGACCTCACCGGCGCGCAGCAGCGTGCGCTTGCCGAAATCGTGGCCGACATGGCGGCGCCGAGCCGCATGCTGCGTCTTCTCCAAGGCGATGTCGGCAGCGGCAAGACGGTCGTGGCGCTGTTGGCCATGCTCGATGCGGTCGAAGCCGGCACCCAGGCCGCGCTGATGGCGCCGACCGAGCTTTTGGCCCGCCAGCATTACGCGACGTTGAGCAAGCTCGGCGCCGCCGCCGAGGTCGAGATCGCGCTCCTTACCGGGCGCGAGAAGGGCCGGGCACGGGGCGAGATTCTCGCGCGTCTCGCCGCCGGCGACACCGGCATCATCGTCGGGACGCATGCGCTGCTCGAGGAAGGCGTCGCCTTCAAGGATCTGGCGCTCGCCATCATCGACGAGCAGCATCGCTTCGGCGTCGAGCAGCGGGTCGAGCTCGCCGCCAAGGGGCGAGACGTCGACATCCTCGTGATGACGGCGACGCCCATTCCGCGCACGCTCATGCTCACGGCCTATGGCGATCTCGACGCCTCGCGCCTCGACGAGAAGCCGGCGGGGCGCCGGCCGGTGACGACGCGCACGATCCCCGCCGAACGTTTCGACGAGGTGGTGGAAGCCGTGCGGCGCGCGCTCGGCGCCGGCGCCAAGATCTATTGGATCTGTCCGCTGGTCGAGGAATCCGAGGAGAGCGATCTCGCCGCCGCGACCGAACGCTTTGCTCAGCTCAAATCACTCTTCGGCGCGCGCGTGGGTCTGGTCCATGGCCGCATGAAGGGCGCCGAGCGCGACCGCGTGATGGCGGGCTTCGCCGCGGGCGCCATCGATCTGCTGGTCGCTACCACCGTGGTCGAAGTCGGCGTCGACGTGCCCGACGCCACCGTGATGGTGATCGAACATGCCGAGCGCTTCGGCCTCGCCCAGCTGCATCAGCTTAGAGGCCGCATCGGGCGCGGCGACAAGCCCTCGGCCTGCCTGCTGCTCTATACGCCGCCGCTCGGTGAGACCGCCAAGGCGCGGCTCACCATCCTGCGGCAGACCGAGGACGGGTTCCGCATCGCCGAGGAGGATCTGCGCCTGCGCGGCGCCGGCGAAGTGCTGGGCACGCGGCAGAGCGGCCTGCCGGCGCTGCGGCTCGCCGATCTGGCGGCGCATGCCGAGCTGCTGCAGATCGCGCGCGAGGATGCGCGGCTGGTGCTGACCCGCGATCCCGAGCTCGAGAGCCCGCGCGGCCGCGCGCTCCGCACGCTGCTCTATCTCTTCGAGCGCGACCAGGCCGTGCGCACCATGCGCTCGGGGTGATCGCCCCGGGCCTAGTCCTCGCCCGTCGCGGCGATCTGCGGCGGCGTCGCCGGGCGCGGGCGGCGGTCGGGCGGCGTGACGATGCCGCCGGAGATCACCAGCTTGATGCCCTCCTCCACGCTCATCGCCAGCGTTATCAATTCGCGGCGCGGCACGAACATGAGATAGCCCGAGGTCGGGTTGGGCGTGGTCGGCACATAGATCGCGACCGCATCGGGGCCGGCATTCTCGCGAATCTCGCCCTCCAGACGCGCGGTCACGAAGGCCACCGTCCACATGCCCGCGCGCGGCCACTCGACGAGCACGACTTCGCGGAAGGTGTTGCTCTGCTTCGCCAGCACGGTCTCGAAGATCTGCTTGACCGCGCTATAGACGCCGCGCACCACCGGCATGCGCGCCATGATGCGGTCGCTCAAGCGCAGGAAGACGCGGCCGAGATAGCCGGCGGTCGCCGCGCCGATCAAGGTCAGCACCACGACTGCGCTAACGAGGCCGAGGCCCGGCACATTGAACGGCAGATAGGTCTCGGGGTTGTAGCGCCCGGGCAGAATCTTCGCGACCAGCCCGTCGAAGAAGGCGATGAAGAGCCAGACGAGATAGAGCGTGAGCGCGATCGGCCCGGTCACGAGGATGCCGGCGATGAAATAGGCTCTGAGCCGCTCCATCAAATGGCTACGACGGCGGCGCGGCTCGAGCGCGGGCGGTGCTGCGAGGCCTTCCATCACTCAACCGCCGTCGTGCCGGCGAGAACTGCCGGGCCAACCGCCCGAGCGCTCGAACATGTGATCGGAATATGCGAACATTTGATCCGGGAATGAAGGGCCGTCGCCCTACCGTTGCGGGTCTCCAAACCCCCACTTTAATGGCGCCGGGAGCCAACCGCCAGTGACGACATCGAACCCCCGCCTTATCGCCCTCGCCACGGCGGTGCCGCCCTACGCTCTCGGCCAAGCCGAGGTGGCAGCGCGCCCGCGGCATCTCTTCGCCGAGACGGCATCGGTCGATCTCGACCGCATGATGCCGGTCTTCGCCAATGCCGGGATCGAGCGCCGCTACTCCTGCGTGCCGATCGACTGGTACGACCGGCCGCATGGTTGGGTCGAGCGCAACGCGCTCTATCTCGATCACGCCTTGGAATTGCTCGAGCGCGCGACCCGCAACGCTCTGGCGCAGGCGCGGCTCCAACCGCGCGACATCGGTGCGATCGTCGCGGTTTCGACCACGGGCATCGCGACGCCGAGCCTCGATGCGCTGCTGATGGACCGGCTGGGCTTCGATCCCAGAACGCGTCGGCTGCCGATCTTCGGCCTGGGCTGCGCCGGCGGCGTGATCGGGCTGTCGCGCGCCGCGATGCTTGCCCGCGCCGCGCCGGACAGCCGCGTCCTCCTGCTCGTGGTCGAGCTTTGCGCCCTGACCTTCCGCAAGCGCGACACCTCGAAGAGCAATCTGGTCGCGACCGCGCTCTTCGGCGACGGCGCGGCGGCGGCGATCCTCGCCTGCGACGGGACGGGCGCGGCGCTCACCGGCTCGGGCGAGCACACCTGGCCGGGCTCGCTCGCGGTGATGGGCTGGGAGGTCGCCGAGGACGGGCTCAAGGCGCTGTTCTCGCGCGACATCCCGACCATCGTGCGCGACCGGATGCGCGACGCGGCCATGGAATTTCTCGCGCGCGAAGGCCTGACGCTCCCGGACATCCAGGAGTTCGTCTGCCATCCCGGCGGCGCCAAGGTGCTGCCGGCGCTCGAAGAGGCGTTCGGCCTCGCCGCGGAAACGCTCGCCGACGAGCGCGCGGTGCTGCGCGATTTCGGCAACATGTCGGCGGCGACGGTGCTCTTCGTGCTCGAGCGCCGGCTCGGCCGCTTCGTCCGGGGGCGCCTGCTCATGACCGCGCTCGGCCCCGGCTTCACCGCCGGCTTCCAGCTCCTAGAAGCGCCGTGAGCGCGGTCGCGATCGTGGTCGGGGCGGTGGCGGCGGAGCGGCTGGCGGAGCTGATCTATGCCGCGCGCAACACGCGCGCGCTGCGCCGGCAAGGCGCCATCGAATGGGGCAGCGGGCATTATCCGCTCCTCGTCGGACTGCACGCGGCGTGGCTCGCGGCGCTCCTTTTGCTGGTGCCGGCGGCGACCCGTCCCGATCCATTGTTGCTGATTTTGTTCGTGGCGCTCGAGGGCTTGCGGCTGTGGACGATCGCCAGCCTCGGCGGCTTTTGGACGACGCGCATTCTGAGCTTGCCGCGCGCGCCCTTGGTGCGGCGCGGGCCCTACCGCTTCCTGCGGCATCCCAATTATGCCATCGTCGTCGCGGAGATCGCGGTGCTGCCGCTCGCCTTCGGCGCCTGGCGCGTCGCGCTCGTCTTCGCCGCGGCGAATTTGGCGCTGCTGGCCTGGCGCGTGCGCATCGAAGAGCGCGCGCTGCGGCCGCGGCGGGCGCTCTAGACCGGCCGTTCTCGCGCGACGATTGCACGGCATTTGACCGGAGCGGGAAGCGCGCCCTATGGTCCGGCGTCGTCGCGAGCCCGTAGCTCAGCTGGTAGAGCACTTGACTTTTAATCAAGGGGCCGCGGGTTCGAATCCCGCCGGGCTCACCAACTAAAACAAGAGGTAGATCAACAGCCAAATTCCTCGAAAATCGCTCGTGTCCGCACCGTGTCCGCAAATGCAACAAAAGCTATCGCCGCGGTTCGCGCTCACCATCGCTAATCGAAGGGTCTTGCGGGCGTTCAGGACGAGACCCCAGCCTGCATCGCCACATACTCGGCGCCGGATCCGCCTCTGCTCAAATCGTGCTGCGCCGGCGCGGGCATGGCAAACGCACCTATCCCAAATCGAACAACAGGATCTCGGCATCGGTTTCGGCCGCGACGGCGATAGACCCCTCGCCCTCGATCGCCGCTCCGTCCCCCTCCCGCATCTCCGTGTCGTTCAGGGCCACGATGCCGCGAGCAACTTGCAGCCATAGGCCGCGCCTCGGCCCAGCCTCGTGGGCGATGCGCTCGCCGGAACCGAGCGTGGCGACGAAGAGGCGCGCGTTCTGGTGAATCGTGACTGCTCCATCTTGTCCATCGGGAGCGGCAACGAGCCGCAGGCGTCCACGCCGCCCCTCGATCGGAAACGCCTTCTGCTGGTAGCTCGGCGGCAATCCGAGCTGGTCGGGGATGATCCAAATCTGCAGGAAGTGCACCGGCTCGGTCTTCGACGGATTGAACTCGCTGTGGACGATGCCGGTACCCGCGCTCATGCGCTGCACTTCGCCGGGTCGGATCACGGTGCCGTTGCCGAGGCTGTCCTTGTGCTCGAGAGTGCCGGCGAGCACGTAGGTGAGGATATCCATGTCCCGGTGACCATGGGACGGGAACCCCGCGCCGGGGATGACGCGATCCTCGTTGATGACTCGCAATGCGCGGAATCCCATCTGCGCCGGATCGTAATATTCGGCGAAAGAGAAGGTGTGGCGGCTGTCGAGCCATCCGG